>NZ_LBNA01000052.1:0-171972 GCF_001005515.1 Acinetobacter sp. Ag2 | reverse complement strand
TGATTCATAAAAGATCAAAGATACTTGATTTAGTTGTAAAGCTAGTTACAATAACCAACTCAAATGTTCTTCTGTTAAACTCATTTGGAACAAAGTAAGGCATACCCATAAGACCCGAAAAAGTCCATAACAGTTTGCTGGCGACAATAGCAAGAGTGAACCACCTGATCCCTTCCCGAACTCAGAAGTGAAACCTCTTAGCGCTGATGGTAGTGTGGGGTTACCCATGTGAGAGTAAGTCATCGCCAGCTTTTAATTCTTAAAACACCCTCAACTAAAATGTTGAGGGTGTTTTTTTATGCGTAAATCAAAGAAAAAATAGAAAAATGAAAAGTGAAAAAGTCCCATAAAGAACAAATATAGGAAAATATGAAATAGAACAGCAAAAAATATACCATTCATATATTTTAACCAATAGTAAATAGTGTCTAAAATAATTTAATTTGGTTAAGCCGAATACATTGTTTAAACACAAAAGCATGAGGACTATAAAAATGCCAGCATATACTTTGCCGTATTTTGGAACTATAAACTCAGAAAACTTAGAAGAATATTATGAAGTCGATGTTGAGCTGAATGGAAAAGTGATTCAAATCGATTTGAATTTTGAAGCGAATACTTTGAGTTTAGAAAATTTTGAACGAATTAAATCATTTATAGAAAATATAGAAAAATTTGACCAAAACAACCACGCTTATATTCAACAAAATTTTGAAGGTGAGCATGACGGTACTGTCAAAGAATATGTGGATTTTCATCTTGATGAATTGGGTGATGATTTCTTAGCACATATCGGGATTTCCAACTCAATAGACAAGGCGCAACAGTTTTTAAACAAGTTATATTTAACAAGGATCGGGCTTTATCCAGATGGGAAATATGACACATCGTATTTTGCAGTATTTGATTACACAGTTAATCGTGAATTATCTGATCAACTGATGGTGGTCAAAACAGATCATCAAGGTCATTTAGATCATTTGAGTTGGGAGAGCTGATATACAGCGTTAAACCTAACATGTTCATAACTTTGCTAATATGAAACAAAGCTAAAGCTTTAAGCTTGATATATTTAGTATTGAGTTTATATACTTATTTACACAATCATCAGTACTCAATTTTTAGCTGAAAAATGAATAGTGCAGTTTAAAAATAATGGATGAACATGGATAGAGATACTCCCATTTATATTTCTTTAACAGGTACGGATAGCCATCAAATCAAAATTCCTGCTGGTCAAGGGAGTTTCTCGATTGGGCGAATGGGTATGGACAAGAAAAAGTTTGATGTTCTTGTTGGTGAAAATGCTGTAATCGATTGGGATGTCTTTAATACCTTTTATACGCCACATGGTCAACAAAATGCGCATTTGCATCCTTATGGAGATTGGCCAAGATTTTTTTACTATTGGGGAAATGATATTGGTTTTGTGGAGTGGTCGAAGAAGAGAGTAATTGAAAATTTCTTTTGGCAACCCTCTCGCTCGTTGTGTCTTGATTTGAATGATGCCCAAATTCGTAATCTTGCAATAAAAAGTAATAATGATCTAATCAAATTGACTTTGGAGAAGAGCAATAATATTAGTTTATATTCACTTCATCTCTCTGGAAAAATTGAGCTTTTTGAAATTAAGACCAAGCAAGAAATTCATCATATTCGAATAGAACCCAATACTGAGAAAGATCAATCTGTATCCGCGTACCATCTTCCAATTATTCCTGACTTGGCAAAAATTAGTTCACTCGATGTAATTGTTAAACCAATTGGTCAGGCTTTTGATTGTGAAAGCTTATTACAGTTTCCTAATTTGAAAAATTTGAACTTAACCGGGAATATAACCAATACAGCATGTTTAAAACAACTTCACCAACTTGAACGTATTGGAATACGCTATGCAGTAAATTTGGAAGGCTTTCCTGCTTTAAATACTTGGGAAAACTTAAGCTCTTTCATTGCATGGAATATTGATGAAAAAACTGGGAAAACATTAAATACCCAATTAAAGCATTTAGCTAAAGAAAAACAATTGGATTATTCTTCGGTGTCTAAACTGAGAAGTCCAATATGGTTTAGCACTGAATATGGAATTCCATTTGAAAACTGGGAAAACAAAAATGCAAAAATTGCGATCAAAGCATATAAATCTGCTTTAAAAAAAATCTCCAAAGCACAGAATGAGCAAGATGTGAAAGAATCAATTATTGAACTTATAGAGATGATTAATACATTACCCAATATTGAAACTGTTGAAAGGGAAGATACAGGAGTTGCTGTACAGCAACTTGTTGAAGCCTCAAAATTTGATATAGACCAAGAAATAGTAAATGTATGGTTCGATAAGGTTCGAGATTTTTAGAAAATGTGTTAGTAAAAAAAACGGCAAGTAAACTTGCCGTTTTTATGTAAACCTTCGATTCGATATTAGAAGTTGTATTCCATACCTAGACCAATAACTGTTTTTTTCTTCTCTGGTGTTGAAGTTGCAGTCCAATCACGCTTTTGTTGACCTACTACACCGTAGAAACGAGCTTGTTTGTTGATGTTGTAGTCTGCACCAATACCATATAAGTCTTGTTTACGGTCATCACGACCATCTAATTCAGTTGTTGCAGAAATATATTCAGCTTTCAATTTAATTGGCGTAGATGGAATTACATAAGCAGCAGTGATGCCATATGCATTTTCTTTTAAGCCTTTAAAAGATGTAACTGTTGTACCAGATGTTGTTGAAACTGTGTCATCTGTTGGTTTAGCAGTTTGCCATAAAGCACCAAGTACTAAACCATCGATACCTGCTGGTTTCAAGTCGATAGAACCTGTAACACGAATCGCATCAGAATAAATTGTGTTGCTACCTAATTCTGAGTTGTAAGCATTATATTTAGATGCTACACCGAAGTTACCTGCAACTGCTGCTGCTAAACCGTAATCTTTGTTGTCATAAGTAAGTGATGTTGAAATACCATCACCAAACCCATCGCGGCTGCCTTTTTGACCTTTTGCTGAGTTGTTTAATGCAGAAGATTCTTCACCTTGTTGGAACATGATATTAAAAGCTAAACCAGCCAATAATTTTTTATCAGTTTCAAAACCAATCACATTCTTTAAACGATCTTCACCGACCAAAATTGCAGTCATATCAAGTTCATTGTGATCGTTAAAAATATCTTGGTTGTTTCCTGCAGCATTTTTAAAGTATGAATCAAACTGACCCACTTTCAATGTTGCAATGCCGTCTGATTTAATCCCCACAAAGCGGTTACGGTTACTGAATGCATCACCGTCACCATCAGCACTGATTTGCCATTCTGCTAAATATACAGCAGATAATTTATCAGTTAATTTTTCTTCACCTTTTACACCAATACGAGAAGCATTCGAGTTTACTTTGGTTACGCTTTCGTCTTTAAAGCCATTATTATCGATTTGATCTAAAGTTACGTTGAACTTACCATACAATGTTGGCGCTGCTTGAGCTGCGCTTATGCTAAGGGTGGCGATTGCTGCAGCGAGTAGCACTTTTTTCATTGAGATTTCTCCAAAACATGTTCAATGCGAGTTTGCTGTTACTTTTTTTTACTCAGTAAGTCTTGTTTTGAACATGACTTACTAACTTGCATGCAGTATCTGTAAACTTTGTTACATATAAGTGAAGAATAAATGACAATTTGATGACGTAAACTTTATATTGATGTAATTTTGATAAAAAAAATGAGGCAATAAATGCCTCATTTACAAAGAAAAATTTTATATCAGTGCGGACTTAATTTTTTCAGCCAATACTTTAATTTTTTCTTGATCGCCCATTTGTACAGCATGACGACCTAATTCGTGTACAGAGCTTGGAATAAGATGAAAGTGTACATGTGGCACAGTTTGTCCAGCTGATGCGCCAGAGAGTTGCATTAAAACAATCCCTTTTGCATCTAAAGCTTTTTCAATTGCCTGAGCAACTTTTTGTACAATTTTAATGGTATAGGCAGCAGCTTCTGGTTCTAAGTCCAATAATGTAATGGCTTTGGTTTTTGGAATAACTAAAGTGTGACCATCTGCCTGTGGCATGATATCCATAAATGCAAGTACATGATCATCTTCATAAACTTTTAATGCTGGAAGTTCGCCACGTAAAATTCGAGCAAAAATATTCTGATCATCATAAGCCATATTTACTTCCTTAAATGTATGAATGTAATTATTTACAATTCAATTCTTTCTGACGTTCCTTGATAGAGTCAAGTTTTTGTTGCTCTTTTTCAGTAAATTTAGGCTTGCTTGTATAACAATTGTCATTATTATATTTTGCCTTTGCCTCAGGATCTTTGAAACAGAAACCTTTTGATGCATAAATCACATTGTAATCATCCTGCAATTTTTTGCATTCTTGTGCATTATCTGCGAAAGCTTGTGTGCCCACAAAAATGGATAAAGCAGACAGTGTAGCAATAAAATATTTGTTCATGAGTTCGCCTCAAAATTGACATAATCGTGTGTCACTTGATTAGATTATAGGGGCTTGTTGTGATTATTCAATGACGAAAAATTAATCTAGTGTAATTTTGCTCCATGATTCATACATTTTTACCGCAGTTGAAAAGTCACTGTCGGGTGTTGCAAGGCTGTTTGCTGCTTGGATTAGGCTTTGTGTTAAACCAAGAATTGGTGTAGAGAGTTTCGCCTCGCGAACTAAATCAATGGCAATTCCTGTATCTTTTGCCAATAAAGGTAGCCCAAAGGTCAGTGGAAAACTTCTGTTGAGAATACGCTGCGGAAGGATTGATTCAGTAACACCACTTTTTCCGCTTGAAGCATTAATACAATCTAATGCCTCATGTAAATTTACGCTATGCGCTTTGAGTGTGGTGAAACCTTCTGCGGCGGCACATAAATGAACCGCCATCATCATATTATTAACAGCTTTAACCGCAAATCCAGCACCGGAATCGCCAACATGTTTGATTAGTTTTCCCATTGCTTGCATTGCAGGCAAAGCGCGTTGGAATGCATCATTCGATCCGCCCACCATGAAGGTGAGTGTGGCATTTTCAGCACCAATGGTTTGTCCGCTTACAGGTGCATCCAAGAATTCAATATCAAGTTGTTTAAGCTGTAATGCTTGTTGACGTGCTGCATCAGGCACACCGCTGGTGCAATCTACCCAGATTGCACCTGATTTAATTTTTAGTCCCTGAATTAAATCATCAACATCTTGACTGGTGGGTAAGCATGAAAAAATTATATCAGCCTGAACAGCCTGTTCTAAAGCTACCGCCTGAGTGCCGAACGCAGTTGCATGTTGTTTGGCTTTTTCAAAATTTCGATTCCATACATAAACAGTATCAAAATGTTGAGGCAAATGTGCTGCCATACGATAGCCCATAGCACCTAAACCGATAAATGCAACTGTAGTATTCATAACTGTCTCTTAACTTTTAGTCGATCGTTGTTCTAACCATTTGGATAATGTAGGCCAAAATTCTTCTGCACTTTTTTGGCTAGACATCAGTCCTAAATGTCCTCCAGGGATTAGAGTAAACGTGACATCGATACTATTTGTCAATTCGATTAAAGGCTTAACTGCATCGGCGGTGACCATTTGATCACTTTTTCCAGCACCCACCAACAAAGAACAATTGATATTTTTAAGTTCTATTTTATGTCGGCTAAGTTGTATAACACCATTTTTTAGTGGATTTTGAAGCCATACATTAAACAACATATCTTGATTGACACCCCCAGGATAATCCACCATATGATTGAGAAAATTTCCCAGTGTAGCATGCTCATGTAAAAGTGCTCGATCATCTAAATTGAGTAATAATTGTTTGTGACCTTCATACCAGCCTTTGGGATCAAGAATTTTAAATCCAATCGCATTTAGTAAACCAGGAGTATGGATCAGTTTTCTCGGTAAGCCTCCTTTATAAAGTGTATCTTTAAGTTTTTGGTTTTTGATAATCAGACTATTGATACGTTGATACAGTTTTCCAATTCCACCAGAAGCATAACTGTCGATAGGACTGGCGAGTACAATGAGATTTTTTACATGATTGGGCTGACGTAAGGCACTGTATAGTAATACAAAAATTCCGGCCATACTCCACCCATGCAGTGAAATTTGATCACTTTGTGAATGCTCTCGAATCTTGTCGATACATAAAGGCATGGATTCGTCGATAAAGTAAAGGAAGTTTAAGTCACGATCTTGATAGCTTAATTTTCCCCAATCCAATAAATAAACATCAAAGCCTTGTTCTGTAAAATATTTGATTAATGAGCGATACGGATATAGATCATAGATCGCCATATTGATCGACAAGGGTGCGGTAAAAACCAAAGGTTCTTTAAATTTTTTTTCTGGCGCAGCATAGTAACGTACTTTGGTTTGATGATGCTCTGCAATCACTTCATAAGGTGTACTTTGAGATAAAACCAGTGACTTGCCATTGAAAATCCGTGTCGTCAAATTTTTTAACTTGGCTTTCCTTGCTTGGAACTTGGCTGATACTTGGGTCATAAGCGATGTTTGTCTCATTTTTATACAGATTTATGCGAAGTGTATGTGATAATTTGCGATTTTACCTTGACCTTAAATACATAGGACGCTCAAAATGTTGGCAATATTTTACAAAGGCAGTTTTAGGACTGAGCAGTTGAAATGAGCCAGCACCACGACATTGAATACCAACTTGACACCTTAGCGATTCGTACAGGTCATACTCGCAGTTTTGAAGGGGAACATGGAGAACCAATTTTTCTGACTTCATCATTCGTTTATGAAAATGCCGCTGAAGCAGCAGCAAAATTCTCAGGTGCTGAGCCAGGTAATATTTATTCACGTTTTACCAATCCAACGGTTACGATGTTTGAAAAGCGTTTAGCTGCTCTTGAAGGTGGTGAACGTGCTGTGGCAACAAGTTCAGGTATGGCAGCGATTATGGCTGTAGCGATGTCTTTCTTGAAAGCTGGCGATCATGTGATCTGTTCACGTGCTGTTTTTGGTTCAACAGTCGCGTTGTTTGAAAAGTATGTTGCTAAATTTAATGTTGCCGTGACTTTTGTTGATTTGACTGATCTAAGCGCATGGCAAGCAGCTGTTCGCCCTGAAACAAAATTACTTTTTGTTGAATCGCCATCCAATCCATTGGCAGAAGTAGCTGATATTCAAGCCTTATCTGATTTGGCACATGCAAATGATGCTTTGTTGGCGATTGACAACAGTTTCTGTACGCCAATCTTGCAACGTCCTCTACAATTTGGTGCGGACTTAGTGATTTATTCAGCAACTAAATATTTAGATGGTCAAGGTCGCGCATTAGGTGGTGCTGTTGTTGGTAGTCACAAACTTCTAGAAGAAGTATTTGGTTATGTAAGAACGACAGGACCGTCGATGAGTCCTTTCAACGCTTGGGTGTTTTTAAAAGGTTTAGAGACGCTAAGACTGCGTATGAAGGCGCACTCTGAAAGTGCACAGATCATTGCTGAATGGTTGGTTAAACACCCGAAAGTGGAAAAAGTTTACTTTGCTGGATTGCCCGAGCATGTTGGTCATGAATTGGCGGCAAAACAGCAAACAGGCTTTGGTGGGATTGTTTCATTTGAGGTGAAAGGTGAGCGAGAAGGGGCTTGGAAAGTCATTGATCACACACAATTTATTTCAATTACTGGCAACTTGGGCGATGCCAAATCGACCATTACTCATCCTGCAACAACAACACATGGTAAGCTTTCGCCTGAAGCAAAAGCTGCAGCGGGCATTCGTGAAGGTTTAATTCGTCTGTCTGTTGGTTTGGAAGACGTCAATGATATTATTCGCGACCTTTCTCATGGATTAGATTTAATTTAAGATAGGCGTCATTGCTCAAATACAGTCTTGCACCCATTTGTGATTTTTGAAAAAAATAGCCAATGTGTGCAAGACAAAAATTTATTTAAAGACTTTTGTTCGGAGTACCTTATGAACATTAATATGTTGATGCAACAAGCACAGCGCATGCAAAAAGACATGGAAAGTAATGTTAAGAAAGCTAAAGAAAAACTTGCTCAAACTGAAGTTCAAGCAGAAGCGGGTGGTGGTTTAGTCAAAGTAACGATGACTTGCCGTAATGTTGTTAAGCGTATCGAAATCAGCCCAGATTTATTACAAGATGATCCAGAAATGATCGAGGATTTGATTGCAGCTGCAATGAATGATGCTGCACGTCAAGCAGAGGCTATTTCAGAAGCAACCATGAAAGAAGCTAATTCAGGAATGGGTCTACCGCCTGGTCTTTCAGGTTTGTTCTAAGGAATCTTAGGTGTTTAGCGACCGTTTTGATCAGCTTGTACAAGCGTTACGGATCTTACCAAGTGTTGGACCAAAGTCGGCTCAACGCATGGCATTACATCTGATTATGAAAAACAAAGAAGGCGCGATTGGTTTGGCGCATGCGTTAAATGAAGCGACTTCTTTTATTCATGAATGTAGTATTTGCCACTCTCTGACAGAAAATGAAGTTTGTGATATTTGTTGTTCGAATGATCGTGATGATCAACTGCTTTGTGTAGTCGAATCTCCAGCTGATGTTATGGCAATTGAACAAAGCGGAAGTTTTCGTGGAAAATATCATGTATTGGGTGGTCATTTATCGCCTTTAGATGGAATTGGTCCAGAAGAAATTGGTATACCTTACTTGGTACAACGTTTGAGTGATGGCAATATTACTGAAGTGATTTTAGCAACCAATGCAACTGTAGAAGGGCAAGCGACAGCACATTATCTTGTTGAAGCAACCAAACATCTTTCACTACAGATGACAAGAATTGCTCAAGGTGTTCCACAAGGCGGTGAGCTGGAATATGTGGATAGCCATACATTGAGTCAAGCAGTACACAATCGTATGCGGATGAAATAATACTTTTTGTCTTCAACAGATGTCGGGTTTGTTTATTTTCAGTCACTTTATTTTGAATTTAAGGTGTTTAAAAGATAAACAAACTCGATTTTATTTAAAATTATTTACATAACTTTTAGAAAAATTAGGTAAAATCCCTTAGATAGAACGGTCAGTCTATGATTCGTTATTTTTTCTAAAGGATCAATTCATTAAGTTCTAAAACCTATATATAAAATGGATATTTTAAAAATAATTTTATTGAAAAATAAGACATTTATCTCAAATTAGTTCAAAAATATTATATTTAAATTTTATATATTAAGGTAAAATCATATTTCATTTGAATGTAACATTTTGACTTAAACTGACATGTTCCAATTTATTAATCAACAGACTGAACTTGAATATGTGTTGAATTTAATGCAACACACATCAACATACGGTCTAGACACTGAATTTATCAAGGTTGATACATTTTGGCCTAAACTCGGTGTATTTCAAATCAATGTCAATGGTCAAGTGTTTTTACTCGATGGTACCACGCTCAATTTAGATCAGTTCTGGCATCGACTTTTTCAAGCGCAGCAAAATATTTTTCATGCTTGTGGTGAGGATATTGATTTAATCTACCATTATGCTGATAAAAAGAATCTTGAGAATGTGTTTGATACGCAAGTGGCGTTATCTTTCCTCGGGCATGGCTTACAGGTCAGTTATCAAAATGCCTTAAAACTGATATTAGACATTGATATTGACAAAGATCAGACCCGTTCAGATTGGTTAGCTCGTCCTTTGACCACCGAGCAGATGAATTATGCTGCAAATGATGTTTTATACATTATGAGATTGGCTGAAAAAGTTAAAGCGCAGTTGGAACAGAAGAACTTATATCAACAAGTATTGGAAGATTGTCAAAATCTCACCTTTGAAATTGCTTCAGAAACACCAAAAGAAAAGTTGTATAGTGATATTGGTAACTATCGTCATTCGCGCAAACAATTGATGCAATTACAACAATTGTGTGTGTGGCGCGAAGAAATGGTCAAGGCATTGAATCAACCCTGCAGTTTTATTCTTAAAAATGCCACGATGATTGATTTGGTTGAAGTTAATCCGAAGAATAACTTTCAATTGTCTAATGTAAAGGGCATTCGACCTAATATTGTTCGTGAACACGGTAAAACCATTTTAGACTTATTAAAATTTTTACCAGAGATGGATGAGTGGCCATTACGAATCGCACGACCAATTAAACACTCCTCGCAAGGTATCACAGTTGAAGTTGATGAGTTAATTTCACAAATTTCACTGGATACGCAAGTCCCTAAAGAAGTACTCATGCGTAAAAAGTGGTTGAATGCTTTGTATCATCATGTGGTGTTTCAAGGTAAGGAACAAGATTTGCCACGCTATTTACTGGGTTGGCGTTATGAACAATTGACACAACCCCTGATTCAGTTATTACATGCCGATGTTCACTATTTAAGTATGCAAATGAAAGTGAATGAATAACTTGATGTCATATTTTGATGGTCTGTTTGCTTAGCTTTTCAACAAGATCTGTGAATGCTGTGTCATGATATGTGATGCTTTATTTTTACTCAAAGATTTCACAAATGATCATAAATAACGACTGATACGTTAAATTTCGATAATGTATCTGTCGTTTTTTTCATGTATGCTGTCACATAAGTTTTATAGAAGCTGTTGTTTAAAATGCATTGTGATATTTATAAATCGAGCAAGAAAGATGAAATGTATCTTTATGTGGCTCGTCCTAATCATCCAGACCATGACGAAAGTGCAGATCCTTTAGAGGTACTATCTGAACCTGTACGTATTGCTTTTGGTCGTGCAACGCATGTCATGCACCTTGAACTTAATGAATCAAGAAAATTAGCACGAGTAAATGTTTTACATGTAATTGATTCACTGAAGACGAAAGGCTTCTTTATTCAAATGCCGCCAGAAGGTTTAATTAACCCTAATGCGGCAGAACCAGAGGGATTACGCGGTGCTTGATCAGTTATCAGGAATATGGACAAGTTTTTTAGATCTATTGGATTCGATCCCAGAAGATAATATTGCAATTTCTGTCTATATTCTTGGGACGCTCTTAATTTTATGGTGTTGGTATTCGATTTCAAAACGATTGCCATCACCACTTGGTGGGATCACATGGATTATTGTATTTGCAGTTCTTGCAACACCCACCATTTCTGAAGGACCGAACTCAGCAATTGCACCTGCAATATTTGGATTGTTATTTGGTATTTTAACCAAAGATTCTGCATTGATTTGGTCAAACATTGCCTTGATTGCATTTGTGATGGGGCTGGGATTAATCATCGGATTTTTTTGGTCTAAATACAAAACCAATAAAAATACGCAAGCCAACGCTGTCGCTAAAAATATTTCACCACTTTAAATAAAAAATAAAGGTAATCTATGTCTGTTGATGCTCAACAATTCACTGGTACTGAACAGTATATCGCAACTGATAGTTTAAAATTAGCCGTAAAGGCTGCTCGCGCACTTCAAAAACCACTACTGGTTAAAGGTGAACCTGGGACAGGTAAAACTTTACTAGCAGAACAGGTTGCTGAAAGCTTAGGACTTAAACTGATTACATGGCACATTAAATCGACAACAAAAGCACAGCAAGGCTTATATGAGTACGATGCTGTATCACGTTTACGTGACAGTCAGTTGGGTGATGATCGTGTCTATGACATCAAAAACTATATTAAGCCCGGAAAGTTGTGGCAAGCGTTTACCAGTGAATCACGTTGTGTATTATTAATTGATGAAATTGATAAAGCAGACATCGAGTTTCCGAATGACTTGTTGCATGAATTAGACAAGATGTCTTTTTTTGTTTATGAAACAGGTGAAACGATCACTGCTACTCAGCGTCCTATCGTGATCATCACTTCAAATAATGAAAAAGAACTTCCTGATGCCTTTTTACGTCGTTGTTTCTTCCATTATATTGAATTCCCTGATGAAGCGACCATGCGTGAAATTATTGCAGTACATTTTCCCAATATTTCTGGAACTCTGGTTTCTGAAGCTTTGCAAGTCTTCTTTAAATTGCGCCAAGTTCCAGGCTTAAAAAAACCACCCTCAACGTCTGAATTGATTGATTGGTTGAGTTTACTCATGGCAGATGATATGCCAGAAGATGTTTTGCGTAATCATGATAAAGCGAAAGCAATTCCACCCTTGTATGGCGCATTGATTAAGAATGAGCAGGATGTTCAATTGCTTGAACGTTTAGCCTTTATGTCACGTCGTTAATGAGGAGATCGCCATATGTTTGTGCGATTATTTTATACCCTCAGAAAATATGGTGTACCTGTATCTACCCGTGAATTGATTGATCTCAACCAAGCGGTGAGTGAGGGCTTGGTGTTTGCTGATCAAGATGATTTCTATCAATTGGTGAAAACGGTCATGGTCAAAGATGAGCGCTTCTTTGATAAATATGATCGTGCCATGAAAGATTATTTTGAAGGAATTCACACCTTTGATATTGATGATTTGCTCAGCAAAGTTCAAAAACTGCCAAAGGATTGGTTTGATTTAGAGCTACTTGAAAAGCATCTGACACCTGAGCAACGTGCTGAATTAATGAAAGCAGGTTCGCTTGAAGAATTGATGAAAATGTTGGAAGAACGTTTACGTGAACAACATAAAAAGCATCAAGGTGGTAATCGAATGGTGGGTACTGGAGGTACTTCTCCATTTGGTGCCTATGGTGACCACCCAGAAGGTGTTCGAATTGGTGGACCAAGCCGCAAAAACTCAGCAGTCAAAGTATGGGAGCAGCGTAAATACCAAAATTTGGATGATGAGCAAATTTTAGGTACACGGCAAATGCAAATGGCTTTACGTCGGTTGCGTAAGTTTGCTCGTCAGGGTGCTGCTGAAGAGTTAGATATCAACAGTACTATTTATGAAACTGCCAAGCAGGGCATTTTAGATGTACAAATGGTCCCCGAACGGCGTAATCGTATTAAAGTTTTGATGCTATTTGATGTGGGTGGTTCGATGGACGCTCATATTGCACAATGTGAAAAATTATTCAGTGCAGCAAAAACAGAATTTAAAACTTTAGAATATTTTTATTTTCATAATTGTTTATATGATTACGTTTGGAAAGATAATCATCGCCGTTCTTCTACACGAATGAACACATGGGATTTGTTTAATACCTATGGTAAAGACTATCGTGTAATTGTTGTTGGTGATGCCAGTATGGCACCCTATGAATTAAAATCGGTGGGCGGTTCCGTTGAATATATGAATGATGAAGCTGGTGACGTATGGTTACGTCGCTTACGCAATCATTTTGAAAAAACAGCGTGGCTGAATCCAGAAGAACAAAATTACTGGCACTACACGCAAACCATTGCCTTGATTAAGCAGATATTTGAGGACCATATGTTTCCAATGACTTTAAAGGGCATTGAAGATATGACCAAATATTTGTCACGCTAAATTAGGGATCGTATCAAGGCCTAGTTTGTTTTTTGGGTTGGTAAAAAATAGCTTCTGAAGTAGGCTAAAATTGCGCATGAGATGTATATGGCGTGAGACATGAAATACAACAATAGTGAAGCTATTTTTAAATTTCATGTCGATGCTTATGATCGTCTAAGATAATTTTAGCCATAGGCTGAGCCAGAATAACGCAAGGTCGAGCTTGTAGCATCAAGTATAGTGAAGACTAAAATGGTTCTACTATGGGCTTGTTGCCTTGTGAAATAATATTTTTATCATTTAGAATAATTCAATTTCGTAAGTTGTGCCGTGTATGAGTTAAAACATTGAGTCGAAAATATTGCAGAACTGTCAATAGACCCACTCATTCAACGGCTTATATTTTAATGAGGGATAGATATGGATCATCAAATTAATGGTATTGCACTGCCAAATGAACAAGGATTTTTTGGTGAATATGGTGGTCAATTTATTCCACCACATTTAAAAGCGGCAATGGACGAAATCAACATTGCTTATGAAGAAATTCGTCAAACTGCTGAATTTCAGAATGAGTTAGCGGATTTATTTGCCAATTATGTTGGTCGCCCAAGCCCTTTATTTTATGCCAAACGCCTTTCTGAGCAATTGGGCGGTGCACAAATTTATTTAAAGCGTGAAGATTTAAATCACACTGGCGCACATAAAATTAACCATTGCTTAGGTGAGGCTTTACTTGCCAAGTATATGGGTAAAACCAAAGTGATTGCAGAAACGGGTGCGGGTCAGCATGGTGTAGCCTTGGCGACTGCTTGTGCACTTGTAGGGATTCCATGTGAAATTCATATGGGACAAGTCGATATTGAAAAAGAGCACCCGAATGTTGTCAAAATGAAAATTTTAGGCGCTAAATTGGTTTCAGTTACGCAAGGTACGGCAACATTGAAAGATGCGGTAGATAGCGCATTTGATGAATATTTAAAAGATCCACAAAACTTTATTTATGCGATCGGTTCTGTGGTTGGTCCACATCCATTTCCAAAAATGGTACGTGATTTCCAATCTATTATTGGCAATGAAATTAAAGTTCAAGCACAAGATCGTTTTGGTGCTCAACCCGATTATGTGGTTGCCTGTGTAGGTGGCGGTTCAAATGCAATTGGCGCATTTACAGCATTTTTAAATGATGCAGAGGTTAAACTGGTTGGTGTGGAACCTGCTGGTCATGGTTTGGATACTCAACAGCATTCAGCAACATTGACTTTAGGAAAGCCAAGTCAAATTCATGGTATGGCTTGCTATGTACTTGAAAATGAGCAGGGTGAGCCGTTGCCTGTGCATTCGATTGCATCAGGTTTGGATTATCCTGGTGTTGGACCACAACATAGCTTTTTGAAAGATTTGGGACGTGTGGAATATTCAACTGCGACTGACCAAGAATGTTTAGATGCATTTATGATGCTGTCCCGTGTAGAAGGTATTGTACCGGCATTGGAAAGTTCACATGCTGTGGCTTGGGCAATTCGTGAAGCACCGAAATTATCGAAAGAAATCAAAATTGTGGTCAATCTTTCTGGGCGTGGTGATAAAGATGCAGACTATGTTGCTGGCAAGTTAAATCTCAACTGATTTAAAATTCAACAATCTAAAACCTGGCTTCGGCTGGGTTTTTTATTTATCTGTTATCATAATGAAATTATTGAACTTTATTGGAGAAAAAGAGTTTAAACGACGCCATTAGCATAATTTATTTGATATGTAAATTATATCAAATAGCATATTTTTAATAAAAATCATTGAAGCATCATCGCTTAATTTTATAACATTGTTGAGTTATTACATTGGAAATCAGAAACCGTAAATATATAAATTATAATTTATGGCAGCAAGAGCATATTGCTCAAGTCATGCCTATTTCAAATTTAACAGAAAAAATTTCCTTAAAAAATTGTTTAGGTAGAAAGCTTGCAGAAGATATTTATGCTAATTCAGCGTATCCGACTCTAGCATTATCAGCAATTTGTGGGAAATTTTTGAATATTCAAGATGATATTACTTCTGTAGAACAGTATAAAGAAATCGAAACGATACATTTCTTTCGAAATTTAATGAATGGGGAAAATCCATTTGCAATTAAACAGACAAACACATTCCTATCTGATATAGCTCCATATATGAAAATAGGAGATATAGCAAATACGGTGATACCCTTAGAGCAACATTTACCTTGGTTTAGAGCAGCTTATCTTAGTCCTGAAAAAGGAGATGTGTTGGCTGATATAAAAAAAGGAACGGGCATTGTCAATATTGGGGCTGATTACCAAGAGAAAGATTTAGTTTTAAAAAAAGATGATATTATTACAAATTCCAAAAAAGCCTTATTAAGACAGGCTGGTATAAGTGAAATAAAGGTTTATAAAAAATTAAGATTTGCTGTGCTGTGTGTAGATTATGACCTCGAAAATTTGAATAAAAATTTTGAAATGGAATATATTCAAGATTGCATGCAAAGTTGGGGTTTTGATTTTGAAGTAATTAAAATAAAACCATTCAAGAATGTCCCGCTAGATACAAAAACTACGGATGACAGCATTGCGACTAGTTTTGAAACTTATTTAAACAATATTCAGCAGGTGACCCAAAACTACGATTATATTGTTGCGTGCGGTTTAGCAGATCATCGTTTTTTCAATCAATTGGGTTTGTTTAGATCTCTGAATGAGTTAAGAAGACTATATTCTCAAGGTGAATATAATCAAAAAATTCAATCGTCTGGCAATCATTTCAGATTATTTTCAGGTGATTTAAGAAACCCAGTATGCCGAGAAGAGGTAAAATTCTACAATGAACAAGGACGTTTAATTGTCCAAAGGACGATGAAGTATGAAGATAAAGCGTTGATGGGCTATATCTCAGGTTATATTCTTGACATCATTGTAAATATGCATTTACTGGTAAAGCCAACAATATTGCAACGGATGTACCGAAAACCATTTTTACCTGAATGGAAAGTAGGAGTATTATCCCATGATTATAGTTTTGATATTGACCGAGAGTATAAATACAAAATTTTATGGGCTTATGTATCACGTACGGCTTATGATGAAAGCTATAGAATTGTGACCAAAGAGATTCCAGAAATTAAAATAATCAATGTTGAAAATGAACGTCCTGATATGCTGAATTTCTTTAAAGAATGTAATTGTTTTATTCCAGTATTAAATGAAGATCATCAGTTAAAAGCAGGTGATTATTTTTATTATCTAGAAATTTGAAAAATGATTGAAATATTCATTATGATTTATAGTTATTGATCATATAGCCCTTCATTTGAAGGGCTATATCTATCTTTTTCTTAACCTGAAATATATTGTTGTAATTGTTCAATTAATTTTCTTTGATCTTCCATCGTGGCTTTAACAAGATCACCAATAGATACAAAACCAACTAATTTTTCTGCTTCAATTACCGGTAAGTGACGTAAATGACCATCGGTCATTAGACCTAAACACTGCTCGACTGTATGGCTGCGTGTTACAGATATAACTTTGGAGGTCATAATCTCAGCAACAGTTGTATGATCTGAAGTACGCTGCATAAGGGCAATTTTACGCGTATAGTCACGCTCAGAAAGAATGCCGACAACTTTGGTGTCTTCTGTGACTACGACAGCACCAATACCTTTATTTGCCATAAGTGTAATGGCTTCTAATACAGTGGCAGAGGGGGAAATCGTGTAAATTTCGTGACCAATTTTATCTTGGATGACTTGTGCTACTGTCGTCATAATTATTCTTCCTTTTCTTTGGTGCTGATCAATCTGCACCTCTTTAAATTAACTGTATTTTCTAACTTTGCAAATACTCTACAGTCACAAAATATAAAGTTTATTTTTTACAACATTTTGAAAAAATCAAAATATACTGCTTGTTCTTTACGCCGTTTGAAATTGAGCGGTATTGTGAAAAAAGAAATGATCCATTTGAGTGGTTGATAGTTTGAATTTCCGAGATGAAGAATTAAATAATGCAGGCATGATGTTCAAGCGGGTAAGCGTTGGCAATAAAGATTCTCTAAAGTCTTTTGGTGTTATTTTACGTGGTGTATAGTGAGGCCAGTGAATCTTGGCATATTGATGTGCTTGAACCGCATTGAGCCAAAATGGGAAGTAGACTTCTTCTGAAGCTGATTTCATTGCCCATCCTTCATGATAAAGCCCCCAAAGTACACCACAATACATCAGTGATTTTAGAATAGAAATTTTAATAAACAATTCGTTCGATATTGGTTGGAGGTGGATATACTTCTTCATAGTCGATAGTCTGTTTATGTACCAGTGTTATTGTAATAGAAATACATTTAAGAACTGTGAGTACTTTATAGTGAATCGTAAGCATTTATTAAAACAATAAAAATTGTATCAAATGCGTAAGTATTTATTAATCAAAAAATCTTCAGGCATTAAAAAACGCCACCTAGGTGACGTTTGCTTATGCTTGCATCGTGGCCATCTTTTGCCAGTACTGCGCTTTTAGAGAATCACGTTCTACGCGGAAACCTTGGTAGTAAAGTTCTGCAAGAAACATTGCTGCTTTACCATGTCCAGCTTTTGCTGCATCTTCTAATGCTTTTACTGCTTCTACAAAGTTCATTTC
This sequence comes from Acinetobacter sp. Ag2, assembly GCF_001005515.1. Lineage (NCBI taxonomy): Bacteria > Pseudomonadati > Pseudomonadota > Gammaproteobacteria > Moraxellales > Moraxellaceae > Acinetobacter > Acinetobacter sp. Ag2. The sequence continues at coordinate 153,959 of NZ_LBNA01000052.1, read as the reverse complement.
ACATTGGATTGTGTTTACAGCATCCGCATATACATGTTCTAAGTCTTGATGAGAGATTTGGTGAATCATAGGTAACTCCTTATTGTAATTATGATCTTTTAACATAGCTCCCCATCGGAGCTTATACTTAACTAATCTAACTTAACTTTATTAAACTAATATTACAGTTTGCGTTACTTGTCAAGTAATTTGAAATCTACACTTGACGAAAATAAGATTACATGATTAAACATTAAACAGAAATAATATTTATTAAAATCAATATGAGAATTAAGACAAAGGGAGAGCAAAAATGACAAACACGATAGATGGCTTTACTTTTGATGTACCCGCTGCTGAGTCTCAGATTGTTGAATTAGCTCAGTATCATCGTCGGCAGTTGGATGAAGCAATTTACCATCAAGAAATTCATCTTGGTGATTATTGTTTAGCCCAACGAAAACGTGTTTATGATTATACCAGAAATTTAGACCCAGTGCAAAAAAAGAACTTTTACCATGTTTATGATGGGGAATTAAGACGTCTCGCTGATGATGACGATCTACATCCTGCACATGCTGAAGGCGGTGTAAGTATTTTTGCTGTATGTATAGCTTTAGCAATTATTGCAATCATTCTATATTTTGCATTCTTACGCGCAACCATTCTTTGATTGTTGTGTCTTGAACTTATTAACAGCTTTATCTGAATTGATCTCAAGCCCTTTTCTAGAATAGAAGAGGGCTTTACATGTATATTAGTCATGGAGCAGTTGAGAGGGTAAAAGGTCATATTGCATGTTCTGGGAGTCAACTCATCTTGTCATAGAGCAAAGACTAAACATCGATCTTTGCAGTGTTGTTCAGGTGTCGCTCAAAAAGCGCTATATTTTTATATTCAGAATGATAAACTATCTGTAATTAGAGGTAGTTCATGCAAAAAATCAAAGATTATTTTCAAAAATTATGCTGTTCATTTCCTGTGGAAAAAATCTTGAATTCTTTTGTTGTTGTGATCATCGCACTGATGATTGTTCTTGCAACATTGGCTCTATTGCGTCCAATAAGCCCAGAACAATATCAATATGTGATTCAATATTCCCAACAAGCCGCTTATCCTCAAACCCAAAATATAGCTAAACAATTACAACATCAGGATCAAATCAGTGTTGCTGATTATCTGCGTTTGTTGCGAGCTTATCACTTTGAACATCAGCGTGTTAGAGAATATCCTGCTGTGGATATCACTGATCCTGAATAATCCTCAAAAGCTATTTTAAAGACTCTTCTTGAGGGCGAATGGTTTTTTTGATGATCAATGCTGGGATATCTGGCATTGGATTTTTCTTTATTTCGTGAGTTTGACCTGATTGGATTTGAGGATTGGCACCTATATCATCTTTCAGCATTTGTTTGAGTGCTTGTTGATCCAGTGTAGGTGCAACAACAACCAAAGTGAGACGATCCGCGCGGAGATGCTTTTGGATTGCTGTTTGAACCTGCTTGACGGTAATCTGACTCAATTGTTTTTGATATTGGGCTAAATAATCGGCAGGCAGTTGATAAAATCCAATCGATGCAATCTGTGCATTAATATTAGCATTTGAACTAAAGGTCATTGGAAAGGAACGTAGCATCCCTTCTTTGGTTTCCTCAAGTTGCTTCTTTTGTACAGGTTTTTTGACAAAATCACGCAATGCTTGATGTGCAACTTGAATACTGTCCATCAATTGATTTTGTTCAGTTGCATAGTTCAAGCTAAAAAAGCCTTGTGCCAAAGTGGTCGCTAAGGTGCTATATGCGCCGTAGGTATAGCCACGTTTGACGCGAAGTTCTTTCATAAGTACTGAATTAAAACCACTACCGCCAAACATTTGGTTAGCGACTTCTAAAGCTATTCGATCAGGATCACTTCGTTTTACACCCAGATGCCCCATCATGACATTGGCTTGTGTAGAATTAAATGGAATGTAATGAATACTAAAATCATGTTGTTCTTGCGGTTCTGGTAATACTTCAGCTGCTTCACCTTGAGTCATATTTTGGCTAATGGTATTGGCAAGTTGAGTCGCATCAGCAGCAGTTAGATTCCCTGTAATGGCAATATTCATATTTTGAGCAACGAGTAATTTTTGTCTAAATGAACGTAGTAACTCTGGCGTAATTTTTTTTAAACTGCCGTTGGTGCCAACAGTGGGTTCAGCATAAGGATGTTGTCCATAGAGTGCACGATAAAAACGGATGTTCATCATTCTGCTTGGATTTTCTTGAATTTGTTTTTGCCCAACTTTGGTATTGTTGAGGATAAGATTTAAACCAGATGGATTAAACTGGGCATGATTGAGTACATGTAACATCATATTGACAGCTGGATTTAATTTTTCCGGATCTGACAATACGCGTAATCTTACGACAAACATGTCTCGATATGCGGTTACATTGAATTGAGCACCTAAGCCTTCAAAAGTAGATGCGATCTCTTTCGCTGAAAATTGATCTGTACCTTCAGTAATCAGTTTGGCAGCCATATTCGACATACCAAATAGTCCCTGTCCCAATGCTTGATCCTGAGAAGAACCTGCATTGAATGTCAGTTGAATATCGACGATGGGGAGGTCAGTTGTAGATACAAATAAGGTTCTAACTTTTTGAGTGTTGTCTAGATCTTGTACAAATGGAGTATGATATTCTTGCCGATTATCCAAATTTTTTAAGCTTTGTAAGGTTAAATTAGATTTTAATACAGCATCATCTAATACAGTGTCACTTTCATCATGATTATCGATTTCGACTTCAGCATAGTTGACACTTGAGTAGAGTAAGGTGATCAATACGAGTAATGGTGTTTTAAATGAATAAATAGAGAATGGTTTGAAATTCATGATGCTTCCTTATTTATTCTTTTGAATCTTCGGGTAATAAATACAAACTACTGAGATTGTCTTTGACAAAATAAATATTGGCAATCCGTTTTAAATCCTGTGGTGTCACTTTGTCATAATGCTTTGGCAATTCATCCATCAAACGAAAACTTAAACCATTCACTTCTAAGTTGCCAATCATGTTGGCCTGACCACCAATATCATCTTGGCTGTAAATTAAATTGGAAACGAAGTTATTTTTTACGCGATCTAGTTCGGCTTGATTAACCAATTCTGTTTTAAATAAGTTCATTTCTTTTTCTATTGCTTTCTGCGCATCTGGCAGGGATACACCATCGCTCGGTATTGCCGAAATCATAAATAAGCTGTCACCTCGATTATATGGATCATAACTGACACTAATGGCAGTAAGGACTTTTTTATCGCGAATGAGGCGATCTTGCAAACGTGCTGAAATTCCACCATCGAGTAAGGACTGAATGATGGTCAATGCATAAGCATCCTGAGGGTTTTTTGCTGTAGCGATAGATTTAACATTCCATGCCATAAACAAGTTTGGAACTTGTACTGGAAGGTGAACTTCCATATGTCGATAACCCATTCGATCAAATTCCAGCACATCATTGCGATCAGGAAGTTCTTTTTTCGGGATTGCTGCAAAATATTTTTCGACTTGTTTTAATGCTTGCTCTGAGTTGACATCTCCTACAATAACGAGTGTTGCATTATTGGGTGTATACCAAGTTTGATACCAATGTTTGAGATCATCTAAACGAATATTTTGTAGATTTTTCATAAATCCAATCACGGGTTGTCGATGATGGCTGGTTGGATAGGCAATCCATTTAAAACGTTCAAAAGCAAGATTACGTGGATTATCATCTGTTCTTTGCCGTCTTTCCTCCATAACGACTTTGATTTCTGGGTCAAAGTCCTGCTGTCTCAACACCAAATTGGTCATTCGATCTGCTTCAAGTTCTAAAGCTAAGGGAAAATATTTTTTAGGGTAAAGCTGATAATAATTGGTGTAATTGGTATAGGTTGCTGCATTAGTACGTCCACCATAAATTCGGCTTAACCGAGCAAACTCATCATCTGGAACTTTCTTTGTTCCCTTAAACATCATATGCTCAAGTACATGAGAAATACCGAGTACATTCCCAGATTCATCACTACTGCCGACACCATACCAAATTTGAGTCATGACAATAGGGGAGCGGTGATCTTCGCGGATAATGACTTTTAGACCATTCTTTAGCGTAGTTTCAAAAGTTGTACGTGCAAGTTGACTTTCTGGGGCTGAATGAAGCTGAGTATTGAAAGTATAAGTGCATAAGAATAATAAAGGCGCAATAATAACTTTGGAGTGTTGCATAAGTTGTAAGAATTTAGATTTCAAAATATACACAGATGACCTAAAAAAATTATTCTAAATTTATAACTATTCTTAAAAAATGAACCAGTTAAAGCAAGGCGATCGTGTTGCATTTTGGTTCGCTTGTTTTATCGCTGCTTTAACGCTAAAAATGTTTCAATCTATGCTAAACTCATTGTTTTTAACGCTATGCTTTTCAAGGAATCGGCATGCAAGAACAGCAAAATAAATTCTTGATTGATGCGGATATCGGGGATGACGATGTCACATTACCTAGTTTACCAGCCGTCAATGTGCCTATTATTGAAAATAATAAAGTAGAAATACCGAAAACGGAATCTACTCAAGCTGATAGTCAAGAACAACAGATTGAAGCGACTGAAGAAAAAGCCAAAGGTGGTTTTTTCAGTCGTATGAAAGAAGGTTTGTCTAAATCACGCAAAAGCTTCGCAGATGGTATGGTCAACATATTGATCGGCGGAAAAGAGATTGACGATGAATTGCTAGAAGAAGTTGAAGAACAGCTTTTAGTTGCTGATATTGGTGTCGAAGCGACAAAAACCATTATTGCGAATTTAACTGAGCGTACTGAACGTGGAGATTTGATCTATTCACATTCATTGTATAAAGCTTTGCAAGAAGAGTTGGTGACATTACTTGCACCACGCGTAAAACCATTGCATATCGACCCAAATAAAAATCCATTTGTGATTTTAGTGGTTGGGGTAAACGGTGTGGGTAAAACCACTACAATTGGTAAGTTGGCAAAACGTTTACAGGGTGAAGGCAAAAAAGTCATGCTTGCCGCAGGTGATACATTCCGTGCAGCAGCAACTGAACAGCTTCAAATCTGGGGGGAGCGTAATAATATTGCTGTTGTTGCTCAAGGTCATGGTGCTGATAGTGCGTCTGTAATTTTTGATGCTTTTGAAAGTGCGCGTGCTAAGGGAATTGACGTTCTTATCGCAGATACCGCTGGACGTCTACACAATAAAAGCAATTTAATGTCTGAACTGACCAAAGTAAAACGTGTAATGCAGAAAATTGATGCGACAGCGCCGCACGAAGTGATGTTGGTTGTGGATGCGGGTACAGGGCAGAACGCGATTAACCAAGTGGAAATGTTTGATGAAGCTGTAGGTCTTACAGGTCTAACGATTACTAAATTGGATGGTACTGCAAAAGGTGGAGTGCTATTTAATATTGCCAGTCGTACACATGTACCAATCCGTTTTATTGGTGTTGGTGAAAAAATAGATGACTTACGCCCATTCTCTGCTAAATCATTTGTAGCTGCTTTATTTGAAACAGATAAATGATTGTAGTCTGATTCGCTGATTTGGAAACTCCGCTTGATGCGGAGTTTTTATTTTCTGTTTAAATTTATGCTTTAAAGTATTTAGCGTACCAGATGCTGAGAATAGCTTGATCTGTGTTGAATTAAAGATGATTTTTACCTTAATTTATTTTGTGGTCTACGCAATAACAATTTGAAGAAAATGGCAACAATATTTTTTTAAAATTAGCTGCATGGATTTAATTTTTATAAAAATCAGTATATTAATGTGATTTTGGATAGGAGTATAATTGTTTAAAAGTCTTTCTATTTCTAATATTGTTCTAAATATAGAACACATTGTTATGTATTTATGCATGGAAACAGTCAAAATCATGCAATAAACTTTGTCTATGTTAAAGAAAACGGCGTATCGCGCCAAAGAAGGATTATCATTATGTCATTTTTAAATCAAATCAAACAACGTCGTACAATTTATGCATTGGGTAAAGATATCAGCTTAGACCAAGCAAAAGTTGAAGAAATCATCAAAGATGCAGTAAAACATAGTCCATCTGCATTTAACTCACAATCTTCTCGCGCAGTAATTTTATTTGGTGATTCACACGTAAAATTCTGGACAATTGTTTTAGAAACTTTACGTAAAATTGTTCCTGCTGAAGCATTTGAAGGAACTGCTGGTAAAATTAATAGCTTTATTGCTGGCGCAGGTTCGGTGTTGTTTTACGAAGATTTAAGCGTAGTGAAAGGTTTGCAAGAGCAATTCCCACTTTATGCAGATAATTTCCCGGTTTGGGCTGAACACTCGACTGCAATTGCGCAATTTGCAGCTTGGACAGCTTTATCTGAAGCAGGTATTGGTGCTTCATTACAGCATTATAACCCGATCGTGGATGATGAAGTTGCAGAAACTTTTGAAATCCCTGCGGATTGGAAACTTCGTGCGCAATTGGTATTTGGTTCAATTGAAGCACCTGCTGGTGAAAAAGCATTTATTGATGATGCTGCACGTTTCAAAACATTTAACTAAATTTCTATCAGATCGAAGAAATCAAATCTCAAATCTATCTTTGATTGATGTCTGATCTTTGTTTGATCATATCTAACCTGCTTAAGAGACCAATTTTAAGCAGGTTTTTATTTGCGTTGATTTTATCAAATTTTAAAACAAAATAACCAAACATAGAGTGTCTCAGTTCACTTTAGTTATTCCTTAAAAACGAGTTGATCATACTTTCCAGACAATCATTGAGCTAAAAATTCAAGCCATAAAGGATCGAACAATTCTTTACATAGAAATATCACTTTACTTTATCGACATTTAGATTTATTCGTGGCTTAATCTTTGCTCAAGGAAAAAAGTGTATTAAAAAATGAGTAAATTAGCGTAGATTCAGCACTTTGGTCTAATTTAGACATTTTAAAAAATTTATACACTGTAAATAGCCATTCAAGTTGATGATATTGTCGGATTTCTGATCGTTATTTTTTAAGTTAATGTATGTATTTATTTTAATTAAAATGATCACTATTTAGGAATGTGATAATACTATTCAGCATGGTTTAAATCGGTATACTAGAAACTCTTGTTATAAAAAGTAGCAATATCAGGAAAGACAATGACTGCACGTATTCAAAAAGGCAAGTTAGCGATTGCTAAAGAACTTTACGATTTCATCGAAAATGAAGCACTACCAGGTTCTGGTTTAGACAGTGAAACATACTGGAAAAACTTTGAGCAAGTTGTTGTCGATCTTAGCCCTAAGAATAAGGCGCTTTTAGCAAAGCGTGACGAGATTCAGGCTAAAATTGATGAATGGCACCGCAACAATAAATTTGAACTTGAAGCTTATAAAGCTTTCCTAAAAGAAATTGGCTACTTATTACCAGAAGTAGAAGATTTCCAAATCAGCACAGAAAATGTAGATGAAGAAATCGCATTATTGGCTGGTGCGCAGTTGGTTGTACCTGTGCGTAATGCACGTTACTGCCTAAATGCAGCAAATGCCCGTTGGGGTTCTTTATACGATGCACTTTACGGCTTTGACGTGATCTCTGAAGAGGGTGGCGCAGAAAAGGGTAAAGGCTATAACCCTGTTCGTGGCGACAAAGTTATTGCATTTGCAAAGAACTTCTTAAATGAAACATTCCCGCTTGCAAATGGCTCTCATGCAGATGCAACTCGCTATGCGGTTGAAGATAAAAAATTAGTGGTAACGCTAAAAGATGGTTCAACAACCACTTTAGCAAAAGAAGCTCAATTTGTGGGTTTCAATGGTGAAGAATCTGCACCCGTTGAAATCGTACTGCTCAATAATGGCTTGCACGTAATTATTGAAATTGACGCAAATAGTCCAATCGGTAAAACAGATGCGGCTGGCGTTAAAGATCTTGTGTTAGAAGCAGCAGTAACGACGATTCAAGATTTGGAAGATTCGATTGCAGCTGTAGACGCAGAAGAAAAAGTTGAAGGCTACCGTAACTGGTTAGGCTTGATGAAGGGTACTCTTGAAGAATCTATCGAGAAAAACGGTAAAACCGTTACCCGTAAATTAAACAAAGATCGTAGCCACAAGAACCTCATTGGTGGTGAAACGACACTTCATGGTCGTTCTTTGATGTTGCTTCGTAATGTGGGTCATTTAATGACAAACCCTGCGATCCTTGTAGATGGTGTTGAAATTTACGAAGGCATTATGGATGCTTTAATCACGCCATTGCTTTCTTTTGCGGACATCAAAGGTCAAAACGAAAACAAGAACTCTCGTAAAGGTTCTATGTATATCGTTAAACCAAAAATGCATGGTCCAGAAGAAGTTGCTTTTGCTGTTGAATTATTTGAACGTGCTGAACAAGCCTTGGGTCTACCAGCGAAAACTTTGAAAATCGGGATTATGGATGAAGAACGCCGTACTTCTGTAAACTTGAAAAACTGTATTGCTCAAGCAAAAGATCGTACGATTTTCATCAATACAGGCTTTATGGATCGTACTGGTGATGAAATCCATACATTCATGGAAGCAGGACCATTTGTTCGTAAAGGTGAAGTAAAAGCGCAAATTTGGTTCCCAGCATATGAAAACCGTAACGTGATGGTAGGTCTTCAAGCTGGATTACGTGGCAAAGCTCAAATTGGTAAAGGCATGTGGCCAAAACCAGATATGCTTTTAGACATGTACAAAACCAAGATCGAACATCCTGAAGCTGGTGCAAGCTGTGCTTGGGTTCCATCTCCATCAGGTGCGGTGATTCATGCGATTCATTATCATCAGTGCAATGTTTCAGCTCGTCAGCAAGAATTGTTGAAAACTGAAGCTTTACCTTTAGATGATTTACTTACTCCACCTTTGGCGACTGATACAAACTGGACTGAAGAAGAGAAAACCAAGGAGCTTGAAAACAATCTTCAAGGGATCTTGGGTTATGTTGTACGTTGGGTTGACTTGGGCGTAGGCTGTTCTAAAGTGCCAGACATTAATAATGTTGGTTTAATGGAAGATCGTGCAACATTGCGTATTTCATCTCAACATGTTGCGAACTGGTTACGTCACGGCATTGTAACTCAGCAACAAGTTGAAGAAGTTATGCAACGTATGGCAAAAATTGTGGATGAGCAAAATGCCAATGATCCAGAATATACCAACATGGCACCAAGCTTCGATGGTTATGCTTACAAAGCTGCTTATGATCTAGTCTTTAAGGGCGGTGAGCAACCATCAGGCTATACAGAACCATTATTGCATGCATACCGTTTAAAATTAAAAGGTTATACAGGTGATTAATTTTACACTGTAAATTTTAAATCAAACATAAAGCCTCTTCGGAGGCTTTATGGCTTTCTAAAGGAGCAAAAAGACAGTTTTAAGCCCAGAAAATTTGTTTTCGCTGATTCTGGTTTAAGCCAACAACATGAAAACTCTGCTACAATTTAAAGGAGTTAATTATTATGTTGAATTATAAATGACATCAATTCTGAAATTAGATGCGCTGAAAAATGCTGAAGTCGTCACAACACCTTATCCGTTTTTTGTGGTTGAAAATGCGTTGGCAGACAGTGAAGTTCAAGCAGTGATCAAAGACTTCCCAAAAATTGAACAGGGTGGAAGTTTTAATATTGAAGATGTGGAAATTAAACCTAATTTTGATCGTTTTTTAAAATCTTTAGATACACCAGAGTTTCGCCAAATTCTGACAGATAAATTTGATGTTAATGTGATGGAACATCCGATGATGATCACTTTGCGTGGTTACTCTCGACAAAAAGATGGTCGTATTCACAGTGATTCTAAAAGTAAACTATTGACTATTCTGATTTATCTAAATGAATCATGGGATGCACCGAATGGTCGTTTACGTATTCTAAATGACGACAAAGATATCAATAACTATGTCGCTGAGATTGGTGCTGGTCCTGGCTCTTTGGTTGCATTTAAAGTTACTGATAATGGTTGGCATGGCTATATTCCTTATGAAGGGCAACGCCAATCGATTCAAATTAACTTTTTGACCAGTGAAAAAGCCAATGCTAAACATAAGTTTTTCCATGGTTTAAGTGCGAAAGTTAAAAAAATCTTTGGATAGGCTATTTTAGACGGACTTTGGTTAATTCTGAATATATCAGGAGTATTGAGTTAGATCACATTCATAGAATCAAGAGAATGAATGTGATCAACCCATTATCATTTTTATGTGCGCTAATTTTAAACCGATCACAGCCACACAAGTAAAACAACTTGGCTTACCTGCTATTCCTTTTACATATCAACCAGAAGTATTTCCTAGTTTTGCAATGCCATTACTTTTTAACGCTCAAAAAAGTCTTGAGTGGCGTTTGGTCAATTTTGGTTTAATTCCAAAATGGGCTGAAGATAAAGAGGCGGGGAAGCATACTTATAATGCGCGTAATGAAACATTGATAGAAAAACGTAGTTTTACAGAAGCATTGAGTAAATGCCAATTCGGGGTTATTCCCGTTACTGAGTTTTACGAGTCTAAATATGTCAATGGAAAGCCACAGCGATGGGGTGTTAGACGGAAGGATGGTCAGGCATTTTATATTGCAGCATTATACGAAATTGCACGGTTAAAAAATGGTGAAGTAATTCGGTCAGCAACTATGATTAGCATGGATGCCCATTTTCATCCCATGATGAGAGAGTTTCATGAGCCAAGAACAGATAAGCGTTCTGTTGTCGTGATTCCACATCATCGCTTGGATGAGTGGCTGAACTTGAAACAGCCTGATATTTCGAGTTTTATAGAGGGATTTCCTGTGGAGGAGTTTGAATGCTTTTATTGTCCTAAACAACGTAATGACATCAACTCTCCACAGTTAAGTATATTTGATGAATAATTTTCAACATCAATGTGCAAGATTTTTAAAAATAATTTTTAAATTCTCTATGGTTTTTTCAATTTGAAGCGGGGTAAGTCCTTCAAAGGATTGCTCTAAAATCACACCCATTAAATCATTGATTTTTTGGGTTATTTGTTTCCCTTCTTCAGTTAAACAGACGCGTGTAATCCGTTTATCTTTTTTGCAAGAATACGTGTCTACCAACCCTTCTTCTTTTAAACGGTAGACAATTTTTGTGGTTGTCGACATTTTAGAGACAATCATTTCGGAAAGCTCAGATACACTGGCATCAGGTTTGGCTTCTAAGGAAACCAATAAACGACGCCGTGAATTATCAACCCCATACTTTTTGAGCACTTGATCTAAGTTTAAGACGTACTGAGCATGGACTTGTGTAACCCAATAATAAGGAAAATTTTCAATATTAAAATTTTCCGCAGAAGGCAGAAATTTTGAATATTTCTTAGTCATCTGAATGTCCCTGTTTTTTTGTAATTATTGCCATATGTTAAGCACTAATAATATTTTATTTCGAATATCTGAATCAATATGTGCGTCACACTTAATGCCAAAAAACTAGAAAAATCGACGAAAAATAGATCCATCTAGAAAATTAACTTAAGTTAAACTATTCCAAAAATACATTAAAATGCAGTTTTTATATGAATAGGTGACAACTTCATATAGCGGAAAATAGTTGCTTCTTCATGCAATTGCTTGATTACCAGTTTCATGTTTTACAGTCTTTATAGTGCATTATAATTTTTTTAAAAAAACTGAATTGATTAGTTACTCTTAAAAAAATCATACTATAATCGACAGTGAACCCCTTTGATTATTGCTAATCAAAATGAAAGATGGTTTAGCCATTGTTTGAAAAACAATCATGAAGAACTTTGTTCAACGTTTGATTTCCATGATTCAAGCCATAAATTTCAACAATGTTTTGCAACAAAATAGGTTTATTTGTTAAACAAATTAACATCAATTGTTATTATATCTGAAAAATAAAAAAAACCAAGTTGACTTTATGAAAAATATTGTCGATTGTAGCTAATGAATTTCACAATTTTTTTGTATAAATGCATAACATATCAATTTTTAATTTAAAAAATTCAATAAAATCAACAGGTGAAAAATAATTAAAATTTATCGAAATCTTCGACTATTTTCTAAAGTTAGTGAATCTCTTATTGGCAACAGTGCGAAAGCTTGATAATCAGATGTAGCTTTGAAAAAATTGATAATACTTAAAGATTAAATAAATGTAAAAATTTCATGAAAAATAATTACAAGTCGTCGATATTGTGCATAATTAAAGTAATTTAGTTGAAAAGGTATCATTCATGGATCCGTCGCCGTGTAGGTTAAGCTTATTTTTCTCCAATTTATATACTTATAAAAATAAGCGGGAGATCTAATAATGGAATTTTTATTAGACCCTGGAATTTGGGTTGGACTTTTAACCCTTATCGTTTTAGAAATTGTACTGGGTATCGATAACCTGGTATTCATTGCCATTCTTGCAGATAAACTTCCTCCAGAACAACGAGATAAAGCACGTGTCATCGGTCTTTCTTTGGCCTTGATCATGCGTTTAGGTTTATTGACGATTATTTCTTGGTTAGTCACTTTAACTAAACCTTTAATTGCATTTGGGGGACTATCCTTTTCAGGACGAGACTTAATTTTATTATTTGGAGGATTGTTCCTCGTTTATAAAGCTGTCACTGAATTACACGAAAAAATGGAAGGGAAGCCTGAAGTCAAAAGTTCAGGTGCTGCTGTATATGCCAGCTTCTGGGCTGTTGTTGCCCAAATCATTGTTTTAGATGCTGTATTTTCACTAGACTCGGTGATTACTGCGATTGGTATGGTGGATAATATTTATGTGATGATGGCGGCAGTTACGATTGCTGTAATTGTAATGTTAATTGCATCTAAGCCATTGACGACATTCGTAAATAAGCACCCTACAGTGGTGATTCTATGTCTAAGCTTCTTATTGTTGATTGGGGTTAGCTTGATTGCGGAAGGTTTTGGTTTCCATATTCCGAAAGGCTATATCTACTCAGGTATTGGCGTTGCGATTTTAATCGAAGCATTTAATCAATTCTCAAGCCGTAATGCTGAAAAACATCAAGCTAAAACGCCATTGCGTCATCGTACTGCGGATTCAATTCTAAAATTGATGGGCAGTAAGTTAGATGCTGATTTATTGCAAAGCCCTGAAGCTTTAGCAGCACAAAAAGCGTTTGGTGATGAAGAACGTTATATGGTCGGTGGCGTACTTACCCTTGCGGAACGTTCTGTAGCATCGATTATGACACCAAGAACTCAGATCTCATGGATTAACCTAGAAGATGATGCAGAGAGCATACGTCAACAAATTTTAGCTGTACCGCATAGTTTATTCCCTGTCTGTCGTGGGCAATTAGACAAAGTGGTTACGGTTGTTCGTGCTAAAGAGTTAATTGATGTATTGGACGAGCCAGAACAGCTTCAAGCTTTATTGAAACGTAATCGTCCCATCTTTATTTTTGAGAAAATGAAGGTCATTGATGCAATTCATACACTAAGAACTTCCAAAGGTTCATTGGTTTTGGTGAGTAATGAGTTTGGAAATATTCAAGGTTTGATTTCTCCGCTTGATGTGTTTGAAGCCATTGCAGGTGAGTTTCCAGATGCAGATGAACAGTTGGAGCTGATTAAAGTGGATGAAAGTACTTGGAAGGCATCAGGTATGCTCGATTTGTATCAACTTGAATTGGAGTTGGGAATGCTTGACCTTGTTCAAGAGGATTCTGGATACTTTAGCGTCGCTGGATTAATTCTCGATAAAACGCAAGGCGATGTGCATTTGGGTACACAAATAGAGCATGAAGGGATTTGGTTTGAAGTGATTGAAATGGATGAGAATCGAATCAAAACGGTAAAAATTACTCGTCCAGAGCAGTTTTCATAATCATTGTTTGTAAAGTGATTTAAATCATTCATCCTTGATAAAAATGCCTCAGTCCTGAGGCATTTTTTTTGAATAAAAAGAGCACTTAAACAGGATTATGTATTTAAGTGCTGAAAACTAAAGTTTTGGATTAAATATTTTTTGGGTCATGATTGGCCAGAGATTTTGATGGCTTTTCTTAAACATTAACATATGCCCAATCACTTTATGACCATGTTGTTGTGGGTTCAGCTCGATCATATCAGTTGTGGCTCTAGGGTAAAGACGAAGCAGGTCTTTTACATTAGCGGAAGTTGCAATCTCATCATCTGAAGACCAATAAGAGGTGATAGGGCACTCGATCTCATGATGATAATCTTCAAATACGGTTTTACCTACAGCATTTATTACATAACCTGGTTGGCTACAGAATTCAGCCCATTGCTGTGCTACTTTTTGCGGTAGATTCTCTCCCATACCGAGCATTTTAGTTGCACCATAGCCTTTGATGCGATTGGAAATTGGGAAGACTAAATTAAACATGACAGGTGCTAAGCGTTTAGTGCGACCTTTAAGTCCTTTTACGTGACCAGTAGAGCCAGATATCGAAATAACTTGTGCGACTTTCTTATAATTTGGAACAATACCGAGTAACTGACCCCCTGCACTATGACCAATGAGAGTCAGTTGATTCTTTCCTGTCTTGTTTAAAAGTGACTCAATGGCAGCCGGAATGTCGAGCTGTCCCCAATCTTGAATACTTGCTTTGGATTGAGATAATGGTCCATGTAATGAGTTTCCAATACCACGGAAATCAAAGACCATCACATCTAGACCTTGTTGAGTAAGCCATTCGATAAAATGATGATAAAAGCCCTGAGTAATTCCTGTAGCAGGGCAAACCAGTACAGGTAAGTGCTGAGTTGATTGTTTTGCCGGATAAAAACGTGCACTTAAGCTATAGCTATCTGCGCAGCTTATGGTTAAATTTTCATATATTGTCATAGTACAATCCAAAGCTGTTCAATTTAAAACTACTTTACACAAGTTCTAAAAAGAAACTTGTTTGAAAGATGACTCTTAAGTCAGATCTGAATGTGATAAGGAAAAATAGGAACTTTATCAAATGGATTTAATCACTTTAAACTTATCGGTAAAACTGGCACTTATTTTTAGTGGGGTTTATTTGTGGGTAGGGATGCTCACAGGTGTCTGGAAGTACGTCCAGATCAGTCGTTCAGAACTTGCTAGAGCACACTACTATGTCGATATAGCACATCGAAGTAGCTTGCTTTACGCGCCTGCTAGCTTGATTTTAGCTGTGATGGCGTATTGTTCGAGTTTCCAGGAAATAATTAATTTACTCTGTGTGATCGTAAATTTAGTTTTTTTTAGTTTTTCTATTGCAAGTTATGTTTTACATGGTTGGCTCAAAGATACGACCAACCAATTTAAGCAACCTCATCAATTAGGTGCTGTACATTTACCGAAAATTTTACTTCGTTTAGCGATGATTTTATTGGTTATTGGAGAGATTTTTGCGACAGGAATCTTGCTTTTAGGGATGATTAAAGGATTATTATAATTTTTTATTATTGATGAAGATGGATGCTTGGCATCCATCTTTCATTCAGTGATTTTTGCGAGTTTTCGCGATTTATGATCTACAACGTCCCAAATATAGAAAGCCGCAGATACCGCTAACGCATAAGCAAAATATTCAGGTTTTAAATTGCCTTGAATAAGTCCGTGGATGAGCAGGGTAGCCAAAAGGGCAATCGTTGTACTCAAATATGTGACTAATTTTGTGTTTGCCTTCAAAGAATTAATGAAGACTTGCTTGTTGAAATGTAATGATAACATCTCCATCCCTCCTGTCTGCTCGACAAAAACCTAATTGTTTTAGTCTGGATTGGTTTATTCAGTTGTACCATATCTAGTAATTATTTCAAGAGCAAATACTCTTATTATTTAAAATAATTATGACATATTTATTACAAACATGACTTATTTTATAAAAAATGAAAATATGAGTGATTTTTTTCTTAAATAGTGTATTTATTGTTGAAGAAGTGTGAAGTGGTTATCAAATTAAAATACAGCAACTTACAACAAGTGCAAGAGAATTTTGACTAAAGTCGATGAAAGTTATGCAATATTTATGCAAATTTTATAATAAATTATGATCAATGATGAAAATTTATATTTGATTGCAGCAAATTGTAAGTTAATATTTTTTATGATTAAACTTTAATCAGTTGATTGCTGTGTATATTCAAGGAATGTTCTTGTCATCTAAAGAATAAAAATGATCGACAAAACTGAGAATGCAAAAGTAATTTTTAGCAGTGTGTGATTAATCACATGCAATACATTGAATTTTTTTAAGTTGTGTCGCAAACAATAACAGTCTGTTGGGTAAACATGACAATTATTGATCACAGTTAAAATTAGATTTGGGTAAAATCAAATTTTAAGGACGATGGCTAAGACGCTTTATTTCTTAACTTTATCGATAACGACACAAATAATTAAAACAATCAATGATGGAATAAGCCAAGCAAGGTTTTGTTCATTTAACGGTAAGTTTTGGATCAATAGCGGTAAACTATCTTTAAATTCCGTTACTTTAATACCTTCAATAATTCCAAATAAGAATGCAATGCCAGTTACTGGTGCAACCACTGTTGCTGGATTATTAAATTTGCTCCAAAAGAAACTCAATAGAATAACGACAATAGCGGGCGGGTAAATCGCACTGAGAACTGGTACAGAAAATGCAATCAATTTAGTCAAACCTAAATTTGAAATGACCAAAGAGAATAAAACCAGAATGATCACTAAAACTTTGTAAGGAATCTTAGTCAACTCAGAGAAATATTCAGCACATGCACATGTTAGGCCGATCGCTGTGACCATACATGCGATAAAAATCAAAGCAGTAAGAAATAATGAGCCAAGATCACCAAAAGCGTGCTGAACATAAGCATGCAAAATCACGGCGCCATTTGCTGCATTTGGTGCTGCATCATGGCTACCTAAACCTAGCTTAAATAAGCTGATATAAACCAGTGTTAAGCCTACGCCAGAAATTAAACTTGCAATGATTGCATATTTAGTTACCAGTTTTTTGTCGGTGACACCACGAGAATGTATGGCATGGATAATCACGATACCGAACACTAATGCACCTAAAGTGTCCATGGTTAAATAACCATTTACAAAGCCTTCAGAAACAGGGCTAGTTGCATAATTATTGATGGCAGGAGAGATTGAACCAGTCGGGATGATAAAGGCTGCAATACCAAGAATGGCAAGTGCAATAATTTTAAGAGGTGCAAGAATATGACCTACGGTATCCAACAGTTTGTTTGGATAAAGAGACACTAAAGTAACAAAGGCAAAGTAGATCACACTATAAATAAATAGCGGAGTGCCACCTGTACCAAAGTAAGATGAAAAACCGATTTCATACGAAACTGTAGCAGTACGTGGTGTAGCAAAAAGTGGACCGACTGATAAGTAACACACTACAGTCAAGATTAAACTTGCAACTTTGCCTAAAGGTGAACTTAAAATTGCAATCGAACCTTCAGTTTTTGAAAGCGCCATAATGGTGATGACAGGTAAGCCTACAGCGGTGATTAGAAAACCCAATGCTGCTAGCCATACATGTTCACCCGCTTGTTGAGCGACAATGGGTGGAAAGATAATATTGCCTGCCCCAATAAATAAGGCAAAAGTCATGAACCCTAGAGCAATAATATCCTTGGTACGGAGATTAGTCATAAAGTGTGGTTAAAAACGCAAAACAGCGATTTTAGTGGAAATGCGAGATTTTTTGTATTTTATTTTATGGGTAATATTCCTGTTTTTTATAAATTTTAACCAATTAACCATATGAGTTATATTTATGTGGATGATTCAGCGCTTAATTTGGTTAAATTTGTACAAGCCAATTTTAAAGAAAATTTTATAGGATTAAAAAACGCAAATTCGTAGTTTAAAGCTTATTTTTATAATTATGCATACCAATCGACATTTTTAACTCTCATCATCAACAAGAAAAAGCCCTAAAGCAATCGAAAAAGCATATAATATCGGTTCACTTTTGCGGACAGATCCAATGAAAGCTTCAACAGTCACCATCAAAACTGAACAAGACCTTGAAAAACTCAGAGTGTCAGGGCGTTTAGCTGCCGAAGTTTTAGCAATGATTGGTGCATATGTTAAGCCAGGGGTAACGACTGAATATTTGGATGACATCTGTAATGATTATATTGTGAATACACTCAAAGTTATTCCAGCCAATGTCGGGTATTATGGTTATACAAAAACTACCTGTATCTCTCCCAATGAAGTGATATGTCATGGTATTCCATCTAAAAATACTGTTTTGAATGATGGTGATATTATTAATATTGATGTAGCAATCATTAAAGATGGTTATTTTGGTGATACCAGTCGTATGTATTATGTGGGTACTGTAAAGCCTGAATCTAAAAAATTAGTAGAAACTACATATGAGGCAATGGTTGCAGGTATTCATGCTGTAAAACCCGGTGCAACACTTGGAGACATTGGGCATGCCATCCAAAGTGTAGGTCAACGTGAAGGCTATAGTATCGTTCGTGAATATTGTGGTCACGGCATTGGTAAAATTTATCATGAACAGCCCAATGTATTGCACTATGGAAAACCAGGACAGGGGCTAGTGCTTAAACAAGGCATGGTATTTACCATTGAACCCATGATTAATGCGGGTAAAGCCAGTGTCAAAGAATTAAAAGATGGTTGGACTGTTGTGACAGCAGATAAATCTTTATCTGCACAGTGGGAACATATGGTTGCTGTGACAGAAACAGGGTTTGAGCTGTTAACACCTTGGCCTGAAGGTACAGGTAACTATCCAGAAATCTAATACTTTAGTCTCAAGTTTGGAAAGTTTGATGATTGTTATATATTTTTATGCTTAAAAAGCGTGATGTGTTAAGTGTTAATTTTTTATAATTGTGAACAGTTTAATTTTATTTTGTAAGAAAAACTATTCACTAAGTTTTTTTAAATATTGGTTTGAGTAATTATTCATCACTATAATCTGCACCAGATTCTTTTTTGAAGTTTCTATTGTTGTTTCAAGTTTCGAGCTTATCCATCCTAGGGTAAGCTTTTTTTTAGCTAAAATTCCCTTTCTTTGTATTGGTGTTTTTACAGTCAATATGCTAAAAAAAACATGCATAAATATAATTTTTAGATCAATAAATCAATGTGATGAGTCTATTGTTTGATAATATAAAACTTGTAATGCCATACTTTATATCTAAAGTTTAAATCGATTTACGTATGTGGTGCTTCACTTTACATAAACAATTTTTTTGTTGAACATTATTCTTGCGCAGTAAACAAAGCAGTGTTTTATTTTTACTCATCTACCTCTGCTCAATATGATTAGTTATTGTTTTGAACAGTAGAGGTGTGAATACATTTATTCAGTTAAATTTTAGATAAGGTAAGTCAAGCAACTCACCTTATCGGGTTTGATTATTTTCTGACTCTAAAATTTAAGATAAACGAAACGGCAAAACCAAATAAAAGTCCCCAAAAAGCAGAACCTATACCGAAAAATTGTATTCCTGAGGCACTAAAGAGAAAGGTCAGTAATGCAGCTTCTCGGTCTTTAACTTCATGGAATGCAATCGCAATGTTGTGGCTGATCGTACCAAATAGAGCAATACCTGCTAAAGCAACGATAAATAAGTGCGGGAACGACATCAATAAGCTGGTTAAGGTGGCAGCAAACAAGCCCATTAAAATATAGAAAAATCCACAACTCATACCAGCAATATAACGTTTAGATGGATCGGGATGTACTTGATCATCTAGGCTTACTGCGGCACTGATTGCAGCAATATTCACGGTATAGCAGCCAAAAGGTGAAAGTAATGTTTGAGCGGTTCCAGTCCAACCTATTAACTGATTGACATGCGGTTGATAGCCATAACTTTTAATCATCGCTATCCCAGGTAAGTATTGAGATGCCATATTGATCACAAATAGTGGTAGCGCTAGCCCTAAAATTGCTGACCATGTAAATTCAGGCATCATCCATACAGGTTTTGCTAATCCCCAGTGAAGCGTTGGAACATGAAACTCCATAAAGAAGGGGCAGATGATAATCCCTGCAATCACAGTGATGACAATGCAATAACGAGCCCATAAGCGCTTTGTAATCACATATACAGCCAATAAACTAAGGATAAAAGCCCAGTCATTTTGCATGCTGGCAAATAAGGCAATTCCAAATTTTAGCA
Source organism: Acinetobacter sp. Ag2 (assembly GCF_001005515.1). Lineage (NCBI taxonomy): Bacteria > Pseudomonadati > Pseudomonadota > Gammaproteobacteria > Moraxellales > Moraxellaceae > Acinetobacter > Acinetobacter sp. Ag2. Next base: position 133,816 of record NZ_LBNA01000052.1, on the reverse strand, counting down.
ATACTCCAGCCAACATCGCACTGGTCAGACTTTGTGGAATATAATTGATGATTTTTTCAAAAATACCTGAAAATCCAAGTACAGCTGTAAGCAAACCTGATACTAAAAAAGCGCCAATTGCTTCATAAAGTGAATAACCACTTGCTGTTGCTATGATTAATGCGAGTGCAGCAGTAGACCATGAGGTTGCAACAGGATATTTAAATTTCCAAGACAGAATTAAACCTGAGAGACCAATACCTAGACCTAATGCCCAAAACCAAGAGGTAATTTGTTCTGGATTCGCGCCAAGTAATTGTGCAGCTTGGATCACTAAAACAGCTGAAACACTGATACCGATAAGGAAAGTAATAAAGCCTGCAAATACGGCAGGTACTGAGAAGTCTTGGAGAAGCTTTTGCATGATCCCTTGCTTTTAAATTTGATTGAATGGTTGAAAATGCATCCATCATACATGGATCATTTTAAAGCTGACAGCGTTAATTAGAATTTAATATCAAAAGCAAATAGAAAAATTGAATTTATTATCATTGCTGGATAATTCAAGCTTTTTATGATCAAGCAAATCTACACATTAACATTGCTTGATCCTGACTTAGACGATGCTTCACTTTGCTTAACTACTTTTTTTTGTTTAACCCCATTATTGCATTACAAACAAAGTAATGCTCAATTTTAACCTTCAAAGCAAGCCATTTATAAAATGTGTATAGACCCAAATGTGGAAGGCGCTTTAAATTTAAGCTTACCCAACTCATTATATGCTTTTACATGGTTGAAACTGCGAGCTTTATACCAAAGGCGCAAAACAATAGACCGACCGCTGCAACACATCCTGCCGCAACTTTATAGCGGGTGTTAAAGAAGGTTGCGAGTTTAACCCCAGAAAAAATTAAAATGGTTAAATAACTCATGCTAATGATTTGTAGAATCACAGAAAGAGCAGCAAAACTTAGCGCTGGGTAAGGATAATCTGGGTCAACAAATTGCACAAAAAAAGACAAATAAAATAAAATCGCTTTCGGATTTAACAAGCTGATTGTCAATGCTGTACGAAAAGGATGAAATTGTTCAGTCGTGGTTGATGAGACAGCATCTGATTGAATCGTTTGTGGTGTGCTACGCCAAGTTTTAACACTGGCGATTAATAAGCGAATTCCTAGATAAGACAAATAAGTTGCGCCGACCACTTTAAGAATTACAAATAGCCAAGGAAAGGCATGTAATAAGGATGCAGCACCCAATACGGTACAAAGGATCAGGATTAAATCACCAGTAAAAACACCAAACGCGCCGATATAGCCTATTTTAATCCCAAATCTTGACGCAATGGACATCACATAGAGCGAGTTTGGACCCGGGAGAATGACGATAAAAATTGTCCCTAATATATATGTCACGACATCCGTAATACCAAACACAATATTCTCACAGTTTAAGAAAAGCGAATAAAAAAAGCCGAGTGCTTATGATAACAAACTCGGCTTTAGAATGTGAGCAATTTTAGTGCATTTTAAACACTGTCAATGATTGAAACTCAATCAATAAAATCAGCTTCAAGCCCAAAGGATTGGCGTAATAATAAAGCCAATTGTTCACGGGCTTTAATAAAGCCATCAATTCCACTTTGTAATAATTGGAATGCCATCAAGTCTGATTCGAGTTGCTGTTTAAATTCAGCTTTAGAAATTTCTTGATGTGGTTGATCTTGATGTGATTGTTCATGGTTCAACTGAGCGCTTACTGTACGTTGATCATTTTCCAGTTTTTCAAGCAGTGCAGGAGCAACAGTCAGTAAATCACAACCAGCAAGTCCTAGAACTTGATCTACGCTACGGAAGCTTGCGCCCATAACTTCTGTTTTAATTTGGTTCTGTTTGTAGTAGTGATAAATCTGTTTGACAGAGCGTACACCCGGATCTTTCTCAATCGGGTAGCTGTCAACATTTTCAGCTTTTTTATACCAATCTAAAATACGCCCAACAAATGGAGAGATCAGCGTGACTTTAGCGTCAGCACATGCTTTGGCTTGATGTAAACCAAATAATAAAGTCAGGTTACAATGAATGCCTTCTGCTTCAAGGGCTTTAGCCGCCTGAATACCTTCCCAAGTAGATGCAATTTTAATCAAAATTCGATCTTGATTGATTCCGTAGCTTTGATACAGCGCCAATAGTTCTTTGGCTTTCGCAATTGTTTCTTCGGTATTGTAAGAAAGTGCCGCATCAACTTCCGTAGAAACTCGTCCTTCAACAAGATTTAAAATTTCTACACCGAGTTTTACTGTCAGAATATCAATGGTGCGTTCGACCAGTTCATCAAGTGCATAGCCTTCTTGTTTAGCTTGTGCATAAGCATCTTCAATCAAGGTGCGACTTTCAGGCTGTTGTGCGGCAGCTGTAATCAGTGAAGGGTTAGTCGTTGCATCTAGCGGGCGAAATTGTTGAATAGCGTTTAAATCACCTGTATCAGCAACAATAGTGGTTAAGCGTTTTAATTGGTCTAATGCAGATTGAGTCATTACCGGTTATTTCTTAGTTAAAATATTTGTGATTTAGTTATAACACAATGCCATTTCAGCAAAATAGGAAAATGTACTGAAAGACATATTATTTTGTATGAATTCTTTGATTTCGAATGTGATTAATCAAAAAACGAGCAGCTGAACCTAAATTACTCTCACGACTCCAAACCAAATCAACAAAATATTCAAATTTTGGTGTGAAATCGAGCAAATCAAGTATTTTTAACTTATGTTTGAGCTCTGGGTTTTCATTAAACATTTCTAAGGGAAGTACTCCCCAACCTAATTCCTTTAAGATCAGCGAACAAGCTGAGTGATGATTGTCAGTACGCCAGTAATTTTTAGAATAGAGTAACTCGGGTTTAATCGTGCGATCTCGGCTGGCGACAACAATTTGTCTGGATTGCAATATTTGTTCAAAACTTACTTTTGAGTGGGCAGATAGAGGGTGATTGATTGCAGATACAGGCACTAAAGCTTCTTTTTTTAACTCAACAAATTGTTCGCGGCTTTCTAACATTTCACGTTCAAACATCAACGCCAATTGCGCTGTCTGATTCATAAGCATTTTAAGTGCATCTTCTTGTGGTGCAGAAAAAATGTTGATTTGTAAACTTGGAAACTGTTGGGCAAGCAATGCAATATATTCGGTCCAATCGGTATGTACCAACTCTGAAACCACCACAATATTCAGTGAGGATTCCAAACCTTCGCTGAGGGCAATTGCTTGTTGTTTCCATTGATTCATTTCAATTAGAAGTTGTTCGGTTTTTTCATATAGAAGCTGTGCCTGTGATGTTGGTATAGGTTCGCGTCCGACCCGCTTAAAAAGTTTAAGATTTAAATCAATTTCTAAGTTGGCGATCGACATGCTGACCGCAGATGGAACTTTTCCAAGCTGTCTTGAGGCAGCAGAAAAAGAACCTGTTTCCATGACTGTTTTAAAAATCATCAACTGTTCTTGATTGATATTCATATTGGACCGCCATTAGTAAATGAGATCATGTGAAAATGAAAGAAATATCGCAAAGAGAATAAAGTTAATCTTTCAATAAAATTGAAAGAATCTGACTCGATTGATCAATATTATAAAAATATAATGCAACAGTCGAAACAAAAAGAGTAGTTTTAAATGATGATTTCCAAAAGAAGGATTATTCATGCATTGAGCTATGAAATCATCCTATTGGTGATCATAGCGATTGCATTAAGTTTTATTTTTGAAGTTCCAATGGAAGTTACAGGTGTATTGGGTGTGGCTATGGCTGTGACATCTGTAGTTTGGAATATGATTTTTAACCATTTCTTCGAGAAATTTGAGCATAAAAGAAAGCTTAAACGTACTATTGGCGTGCGTATCCTGCATGCCATTGGTTTCGAAGGTGGCTTGATGTTGGCGACTATTCCAATGGTTGCTTATGCAATGGATATGACATTGTGGCAGGCGGTCCTATTGGACTTAGGGATGACCACATGTATTTTAATCTATACCTTTATTTTCCAATGGTGTTACGATTTGATTGAGGATCGTATGGGAATCAAACCAGTACATTCTTAATGAAACTCTAAACATGTAATTTGAAATTCTGTCAGAATTGCCACTGTTGCTTGAAAGGGTTCTGCTGTTCAAAATAGCAGAGCCAATTTCGTTTAAACCCACAATGTAAATCGTTTGTGAAATTCTCCACAGAGACTTAACAAACTTTTGCAAAAGATAATCTAATACGATTTGTTTTGTTAAATGGTTCGCATAGAATATTCAACTCGATAGAATTTTAAAGAGATGGATTAAGCAGATTATGGTGCAGACAGTTCAAGATCAGCTGCCAAACAGACACCAACTTGCTGCACAAGAATTAATTCAAGTTTCAGCAAGCTTAGAGCGTATTTATCTTGATCAGCTTTACTATTTAAAAGCGGTGAATGCAGATAACTTTTTCCAATTTGATCATGCACAGCACAAACTCGGTATAGCCAACCAATTATTGCAGATTAAATTTGATGAGACAGCAGGGCTGTCTTTTGAGTTTGATCAGGATAAGCTGGCACATTTATCTGAGTCACCGCATTATCCTAAGCGACTGATTCAATATGTGTCGCAAGAGGTATTTTTTTATACCAAATCTTATGATGCAATTCATCCCACTGATTTAAAAACCAAAGCACAAATTCTTCGTCAAACATTGATTGAGCAGATATTTGATTGGATTGATGGTGAAAACAGAGTAGAGCAGTATTTGTATAATATCAATCAAGCAGATGCTGAGCAGATTGATCAAATTTTAATCCATTATAACTATTTTGATCATGCTTATATTTCTGATTTTGCTCAATATGGTAAAGCTATTCCGTTAAGTGTGGAAATTAATATTAAGCATTTATTGCTGATTAATTCTGTCTTGGGGCAAACGTTCTTATCTATCCAGCAATTTATTCCAAAATTCCATCAGGCTATTTTTGCATTGGACCAGTTCCTACCCAAACATTTTTTTCGGATTTTTAAAGTTTTTCACCCCGAGTCATTACGTTTGTGCGAGATTGAGCAATATTTTACAAGTTATCAATTATTGTCGAAACATGCACAAGAGTTTCCACAAATGTTGGCATATGCCAAGCATATGAAACGTGGTTTTTGGCAGTATCAGGACTTATTGAGTAAACAACATTTTTTGCAGGCAGAGGATGAATATTGGGAGTTGGATCAACTTGTAAAATTGCCGATATTTGCTTTAAAACGTACTGTGAATTGGCTATATAAACAAAATGAACAGGTTAATGATTGGATTAGTCGGCATATTACAGATGTAAACGTTCGAGTGACGATCACGGTATTAAGTCTCATTGATACTTCAAAAATCTCTCCTGAAGTAATATTGGCTGTATTAAAATATTTTAAAAATAGTGCTGCACGGTTATTCTTAATAGAATGCCATTCATTTGCCATTACAAATGAATGGCAAAATCATCCCAAAAATAGCCGTTACCGCTTTATGGAATCGGTCAGTGAACATAAATCACAGCACAAGTTGATTTCAAATTCTTATTTATATATCGAAGAATGGTTGGATTTCGCTACATTGATCCTTGGTGATCAAGCCCAATCTTATAAGAAAATATTTGTCAAAATCAGTCGTGTTATTCAGGCATTTATGTTGTTTGTTCAGCATATTGCCAATCAATTACCTGCGCCATTAATCAGATTCATCGATCCTCAGTTGCAGCAACATCCTGATTTTTTTATTCAAATGCGCGAAAATAATATTCAGGTAGATGATTTTCGTAAGAAGTTTAAACATATCAATACCGATCGAATGCCGCATTATAGTATTTATGACAGCTTTGTTCTGGACTATGTGATGCATTTATTTAATACACATCATGAAATCGAACGTAATGTGACTTGGTCTGGTCTTTATCAACAAGCGAAGCGATGGCATTTGCACAATGATCTTGTTACGACAATGTCGAAACTCAAAGAAAAAATTACTGTGGATTCGTGGGATCGCATTGCGCCGATGCAAAAGATTTATTTTGAAGATTGGTGTTATGAGGAACTCAACAGTCTACAACGAATTACTCAAGAGTCAGTCGTTTTCAAACATTGTTTAGCTGTCTCCTACAGCACAAGAATAGTGGAGCGTGAATATGCAGCATTCCATATGTCAAATATAGCTGAACCCAATCAAGTCATGACTTTAGGTTGTTACTATAAATTAGGGCAGTTGAGCTTTGATCAGCTTCGCTTGCCTAATAATCATATTCCAGATCAATCTTATATAAGCAAGGCACTGGCATTTATCGAAAATGTGAATCAACATTTAAAATGGAAAAGTAGTATTCAACCGAATGAAGAACTCGGTAACTTATAAACATCGTCAACAGGGTCTATTCTTTTTTCTAAGCTATTTTTGGCTTAACTTTTTAATTAAAAATCGTTAGGCTATAGCCGTCCCATCCTGTTAAGGTAATTCAAGGCTGTTATGAAACAAGAAACTGCACTCAAACTCATGAAAGCGGGTGAAAATGTCTTTTTGACTGGCTCTGCTGGTGCAGGAAAAACCTATACGTTGAATCAATACATCAATTATTTAAAAGTCCGTAAAGTACCTGTCGCAATTACAGCCTCTACAGGAATTGCGGCGACGCATATGAATGGAATGACCATTCATACATGGGCTGGTATCGGCATTAAAGATACGCTTTCAGACGATGATTTGAAGCGGATGAAAGAGCGTAAATATCTCAAAGAGCATCTGGAAAATGCTCAAGTATTGATTATTGATGAAATTTCAATGTTACATGCCAAACAGTTAAATTTGGTCAATCAAGTTTTGAAATATTTTAAAGAATCTGATGATGCTTTTGGTGGAATTCAAGTGATTGCTGCCGGCGACTTCTTTCAGCTTCCGCCTGTAGGAAAAAATAATGAGCTGAATCGTGATAAATTTTGTTTTATGTCTAATGCATGGGTTGAGGCAAAATTTCGGGTTTGTTATTTGACTGAACAGCATCGTCAAGATGATTCTGCACTCAATGATATTCTAAATGCAATTCGTGCACAGAATATTCAGCCACAACATATTCAAGCCTTACAAAATACGCGTCATCAAGATATAGGTGAAACGTTCACCCGTTTATATACGCACAACATGGATGTGGATAGCATCAATTTTCAGCATTTAAATGCAATTGAGGGTGATGATCATCAATTTGTTGCAGTGACAGATGGGAACGAAAAGCTGATAGAAACATTAAAATCCTCAGTTCGTGCGCCTGAAGAACTGACATTAAAAAAACATGCCAAAGTGATGTTTGTTAAAAATAATTTTGACATGGGATATATCAACGGCAGTTTAGGTGAAGTGATTGGTTTTGAAGAAGATGATGAAATGGGGATGTTGCCCAAGGTGAAAATGACCGATGGAACAACTTTATTGGTCGCTCCTGAAACTTGGTCAGTGGACAATGAAGGCGGTAAAACCATTGCCAGTTTACAACAAGTTCCATTGCGTTTGGCGTGGGCAATTACTATTCATAAATCACAAGGCATGACCTTAGAAGCTGCTGAAATTAATTTGAGTCATACTTTTGAAAAAGGGCAAGGTTATGTTGCTTTGTCACGGTTAAAATCAATTGAGGGGCTTAGATTGCTTGGCTTCAACGATCAAGCATTAGAACTTGATAGTTTGGCAATCAAAGCAGATCGTCGTTTTCAAGAGCTTTCCAGTGAAGCTGAACAGCACTATGCGGAGGTTGACTTAACACCCCAACATAATGCTTTTATTCGCCATTGTGGTGGGACATTGAACGCCACTGAAATAGAACGCAATGAAAAAAAATTGGCGCGTAATATCGGTAAAGCCAACTATGCTTCAGCCACATTGGACGAAACGCGTGAGTTGTTTGAAAGTGGCTACGAAATTCAAGATATTGCCATTGAGCGAGGTTTAACACCAGCAACAATCATCAATCATTTGGCGAGACTGCATAAGGAACAAGGGCTTGATATTTCTGTTGCTAATCCGGGGGAAGAGGTGGTCGAGAAAATACGGACCATTTATAAGAAATTAATGAAACGGCAAGATCCAAGTCATTTTAATGATGATGGTGCGATAAAATTACGCCCAATCGTAGAGTTGACCAGCCCTAAAATGGGATATGACCAGGTGCGTTTAGCCCTATTATTTGTCGAATAAAAATCCTTCTAATGCTGGAAGTATGAATAAGGTTGAGAAAAATTACTCTATTGGTATATTGCAATATTCCCAGAATATAAGCATATGAAGAACTATAATTTCAGCTTTCAGTTGTGCTGATTTTATTATGCACGAACATGAATAGATTGAAGTGTTTCTTTTGAACAATTTGATGATTATGAAAATTTAGAATTGATCATCAACTCTAGCGTTTCATCTTAGATGCTATAAGTTGTACAGATCGAGTAAAAACGTACTATTGCAGGCTCGCAATGCTAGATTAAATATGAAACTTTGATATCGCAAAATTATGTTTGAAAATTGCTCAAGTATTCTTTATGATAACTCAACTTCATTGGGGAGTAGCCGCTTTTTACCTCGGGTAAAAAGGTGATGGTCAACATAATTGCTCAAATGGGCATGGTCATCATAGCAAAGAACCAAAAGATCTTTTTGATCATAATTTCTTTTTGTTGGCAAGACCTTTGATTTGTTACTCTGCTTTGGCTAGCTAGAGTTATAAATCATTGGGAATTATTGCTAGCCAGAGAAAAGTATTATGATGTCTGCTTTCCTTATCTCTCTTGCTGTTGTTGCCTTATCTGAAATGGGTGACAAAACTCAACTTTTAGCTCTGCTTCTGTCTGCACGATTTCGAAAACCCATTCCCATTCTATTGGCGATTTTTTTAGCCACACTTGTCAATCATGGTGTTTCAGCCATATTGGGTCAGTGGATCACCACGGTATTGAGTCCAGCTGTACTGCTATGGATTGTTTCATTAGGATTTATTGGGATGGCGATATGGATGCTTGTTCCTGATGAGTTGGGGGATGAATCCGAAAGTATCAATAAATGGCAAAAATATGGTGTATTTGGTGCAACATTTGTGTTGTTCTTTTTGGCAGAAATTGGGGATAAAACCCAAATTGCAACAGTTGCTTTAGCTGCTCGTTTTGACAGTATCGGCTGGGTGACAGTAGGGACTACTTTGGGAATTATGTTGGTGAATGCTCCAGCAGTATTTATTGGCAACAAACTTGCAGAAAAACTTCCAATTTCATTGATTCATAAAATTGGTGCACTGGTATTCTTAACGATTGGTGTTGCTGCTCTCGTTCAACATTACTTTTTCAAAGTTTGAAGCGTTTAAGTGCAATGCGCCGATTTAATCAACTGCCGATAGATATACAACGATGGTTTTTTGCATTTTATTTGCTTTTGCCTGTCTTGATTGTCTTTTTCACATTGGGCTTTGCTGGAAGCTGGGCGGATAGTTTACGTTTAGCATTTTTAGCAATGCCAGGTGTTTGGTTATGCTTCCAAGCGAGTAGCAAGTCAAAACTGGTCTGGAAAATATCCGCGATACTTTGGTGGTTTATTTTTTTCTTGCATACAACCTTACTTTCACTGAGCTGGTGGTTATTTAACAGTGATGCAGAAGGCTATTTAATAGTTGAGTCGATTGCAAATACCACATTCAATGAAAGTTTAGAGTTCATGCAACAACATGCAGGACTGTTTGGGCTTTTGCTGTTGTGTTTTTTAACCACATTGGGATTGTATCTTTTAGTCTTATTTAAATATTTTGATCAGCCACATTACCATATTTATCCAATGCGTGTAGTAGTGCGCTCAATCCTCGGTTTTTTGATATTACTGTGTGTGGTCAGTTATGTGCTAAAACCTTCTTTTGCTTTACATCCGCTACCTTATTGGCATGGATATTATGGCAAAATTAAAGATTTTCAGTCACGTGTTTCACAACACCATCATATACATCAAACTTGGACGTTCAATGCAAAAAAAAGATTGGATAGACGTAAACCGTTTGCTGAACAGCAAACCCATACAGTGGTTTTAACAGACAGTATTACCAGTTTTAATTTTGGCTTATGTGGTTATCCTCGAAATACAACACCTGAGTTAAGCAAACGTAGTGGGCAGTTCAAAGTATTTTGTCGAGGTTATTCGCCTGCATCTTCTACCATTCAATCGCTACGTTATTTATTTAATGATGGCACACGCAATGCGATGGATGACCAAGCACCAGAAAATATTATGGGCTATGCAAAAGCTGCAGGATTCAAGGTGTATTGGATCAGTAATCAAGATGATGTTTATATCTCATCATTATTTGCAAACTATGCCGACGAAGTGGTTTTTATCAATAAACAGCCCGGTCGTAGTAGTCGTACATTGGATGAAAATATTCTTCCAGCTTATAAAGCTGCGTTAGATGATCCAACGCCTCGTAAGCTCATTATTCTACATCTGATTGGTTCACACCCAAATTATAAGTTACGTTATCCTGAACAGTTTTCTAAATTTAATGATGCGACAAATGATGAGGTTGAAAGGACGCTGGAGCAAAATAAAATCAATCATTTTATTCAGTTAAAACGTAATGAATACGATAATAGTATCCTTTATCAAGATTGGATTGTTTCTAAACTGTTTGATTTGCTTTTGTCCAAAAGGGCTGATTTTAGATCTTTTACTTTTTTATCTGATCATGGAAATCAAGTGGGTCATGAACTCAATTATGCAGGTCATAGTTCGGATACAGAAGCAGGTTATCGTGTACCAATCCTGATTTGGTATGATCAAATGCCGAAAAAGGGAATAAGTAGCCAAAGACCTGTCGATGCCAGTGATTTAGACCGTTATATTTTACATTTAATGGGACTTCATGATCGATTGGAAACTCAAGAAAAACTATGTTGGATAGATGAGAAATGTCATTTTATTCCGAAGTTATTATGGCGCTAAATTTATTTTTTCGTCCAGTATACCTGCCTTGGTTATGAGGTCGTGTATACGTCGTGGTAGTGATATAAAAATTAATGGATATGATGCAACGATCAGAAAGTTACATTCAACAAGATTTTGGGAGTGGAGAATTCTAAGCAAAAATTTGATAACCAATGCTTTGATAATAGTACTATATCTAAATTTTTGCTTATTTTTTAATGAAGTATATACAACTAAAGTTATAAATTTGCGTTAATTTTACAGTTTCTAGAGTAGGGATGTTATACTGAATACTAATCTATAATATTTTCATATGGTTAACACGATGCCACAAATGTTTATTGATTATTCAGACAATATTCAGAATTTAGATCAAAAGAAATTGATGTTGGGTTTAAATCATGCTTTGTTTGATACGGGCTTAGTCAGCGATCCACATGATATTAAGTCGCGTATTCAATCAGTTTCAGATTATCTGATCGGTTTTGGAGACAATCAACAAGCATTCATCTTTGTTCGTTTACAAGGTTTAAGCGGACGCAGTGAAGAACAAAAAAATTTAATGACGGAAAATCTGTCACAATTTTTACAGTCGTTTCAAGACTATTCAGCTCAAGGTCTAGAAATTCAGCTCTGTGTGGAATTTGCTGAAATGCCGAGAGAAATTTATAAGAAAGTATTTGTAAAAAAATGATCAATCATGGGGCTTAACGATAAGCCCCATTTTTTATTCACGCTTTAATTGAGCAATTTATTCAAACAGTACAACTGACGAAGTTTTCAATCTCATGCAATGTGCCCTCAAAAAATTCTTTTCCTGTAAGAATTAACCAGCACCTAAAATAAAGAAAACGATCATCTGATAAGTAGCCATTGAAATGATATAGTCCATGCTCTTTGGTAAAGTTTGATTGCAAAATTGTGGCAAGTTCTGCAATTTCAGTAGGATAAAGTCATGAAAGTTTTAAGTTGCAGTTTTTTCCAAATAAAATAAATGGTTGCTGATCAAACCTAGACAAATATGCAATTAAATCTTCTAAATACTGTTCAGTATTATCCTCTAATCAATTTCAGATTAATTTAGAGACCTAATACTTGAATATCACTGTATTCCCAAATTTTATTGGCACTCATTTGGTAAATTTCATCGAGGAACGCCACATTAAAACTCCCCACAGCAGAGGCTTTTTCAAAAGCCAATTTTCCAGCAATGGCAAAGTGAATATGTGCAGAAATAGTGGCAATTGCTGGAGTGGTCACAGCGCTATATGCCGCAATTAAAGCACCTAAAGCACAACCTGTTGCCGTAACTTTAGGCTGTAAAAAACTTCCCCCATTAATTTGAATCACATGATGAAGTTCTTTTGAAAGGACGAAATCGGATTCACCAGAAATTGCAACACATTCACAATGATTTAACAGCGCTTGAGCTTGTAAATAAACCTCATTACTTGATACTGCACTATCAACACCCTTGGATTCAACTTGGTTGCCTGCGAGCGCACTGATTTCAGATGCATTGCCACGAATAATAGTCGGATGAAGTAAAACCAATTGATCGACCATTTCACTACGCCATTTTAGAAATGGACCATAACCCACAGGATCAAGTACCCAAGGCGTATTTTTATTTGCAACAGTCTGTGCTGAAATTTGCATGGCTTGCATTTGTTCAGATGTTGGTGTTCCAAGATTAATACTCAATGCCGCTGCAATAGAGGCAAAACTTTCTGCTTCAAAGGGATTATCAATCATTGCAGGTGATGCACCAGCCGCCAATAAAATATTGGCTGCGTAATTGGCTGCAACGCTGTTGGTAATGCAGTGTACCAACGGTTGTTGGGTTTGTAATTCTGTCCAAGCATCCACAACTTTCTGTAAGATAACATCAGTCTGGATATGAAGTTGATCCGTTTGAGAATGGGTAATATTTTCAGGATGATTCATATAAAGTCCTTACTGAGTAAAGTAGTGATCTTGATGTTTGCAGTTTCGACAGAGCAGTGTCACGTAATTTTGTGCATCATATTCAACAGTGAGTTCATTTGAACCACAGTACATACAGCGTTTTTGTGAATAAAAGTTTAAGCGCGGTTCAATCTTTTTCCAAGACTTCCAGACTGGTTGGAAGAAAATTCCTTCATCGTAGCCTAAAAAATGGTAAAACAGAATTTCACTCATGCGACTTAAAGGGATGTTGGGGGGGCGAGGTAGCGTCGATGTTTCCCATTTTTCTGCGACAGCACGTTCACGATATTGCTGAACGGTTTTTTTTAGAATATTGGTGTTAATAAAATTTTCATTTCGGACTTGCAAGGCTTTTTTCTGATATAAATATTCCAAAGCGGTCTGAATCAAATAGAAAATTTGCCCTACAGCCAAAACATCAAGTAGTCGATAACAAAATGTTTGGAAGTTCTTATTGCCCGAAATTTGAATTCCCCAAGTACGACAATAATGTTGAGTAAATTGCACGATTTCTTGATATAACAACACGTAGAGAGTGTTCTTGACTTCTTCTGAATGTCTGAATGGTATTCCTTGACTTAAATTTTCATAAAACCAATGGCGAAGCTGTGTGGTAATGCTAAAGAGGCTGGGTTCGGAATAACCATCTAAACGGACATTGATATAGTATTGATGTGCATCATCACTAAAATCTTTTGGCACAAGAACGTTTTCTTTAATCAACTGATTGAGAAGTTGACTTTGAAAATAATAGTTGGGTGTAATTGAATGATATTTAATGATTTCCCAATCAATAAACTCTTGATGTTGGCTATTTTCATGTACTTGATTGTCTAAAATACTCAATAAAAATAACTTATGTAAAAAGCTGAGTTGATCTAAGCCCAATTCAAAATCATCTTTTCTTTTGAGTTTTCTTGTTTCTTGCAGGCGCGTTTCTTTAATCATTTTACGTCGTTTATTTTGACACGTTTCACAATGACAGTTGCCTTGATTATTGGGGAACACTTGATGATGACAATGACTGCACTGATGGAACTGAACGTCTTTTTCAAACTCCTCAGCCTCGACATAATACATACTTGCCTGACACAGTGGGCAAAATGTACTTTCATCAAGCTGTTTCTGTAGAATTTGAAGCATATAGGGCTAAATACAAAATTATTGAGGATTTTTCATTATACACATCTATATTGAGGAAAGCTGATTGCTTAAAATGAATGTTTTATAAAATATTCATATCTGATGATGATTGATGCAATCGTATTACTTTTCAATGAGATTGAAAGATTAAATCTTAATTATCGCATTCAACTGATTGATACATTAGAAGTATCAGTATGGGATCATTTTTTAATTTTTCCAGCACCAAATTACATTGAATGTCGTTATGGTATTTTTCCACTGAGGACAGTTCGACAGATTCAAATTAATTCAATCGAAAATCGTTATATTGGTCAACGAGTCGCTTTGAAATGTATTGACCATTCTGAATTATTAGAAGAAAAAATGCAGCAATCAGGGTTGCATTATCATATTGAAAACCAAATATTCATCATCACTTTGCAAAAATAACAGTATTGAGGTTGTCAGTATTAAACGGTTTTTTATGAAAGTGGCAAATACAAGCTGAATTCTATTTGCCACTAAAAGTTGGGTTAAAGTGCGACGCTCATACTGATATAAACTAATAAGCAGCAGGGCAAGGTAATTTTGAGTCCTCAAAATGCTCCATTTTAGCCTGCAACAAAGCTTTCGCCTTTTGAACTGAAACTTTGTGCTGTCCTAGGCAATCATACTGTCTTAAAATACAGCTGACGTCTTCTGTGGATAAAGGAATACCTTCACAGGTCATAAACAATGCAATCACTTGATGATCTATTTTTGCATCATTTAGCATTTGCATCGTCTTGATATTTTCAACACGGACAATATGGTCTTTAAAAATCATGTTGCACCTCTTTTCTGTTGAGTATTTTTTATTGTGCGATATACGCCCATTTAAACAAGCAAGAATTGTGCTCAAAATGTAGTCGCTTTGAAAAAAATGTAATGTTATGCACAGTGAGCTAATTGTTATCTCGCGCCTATTGGCTGGTACAATCCTTCACCTCGACCAATCTGTGCTTGATAAATCGGAATCCACGGTGCAAAAAAGATATTTTGTTTCCATTCGTTTAAGACGTTGAAGCCATTACGAGCAATAGCGATTCGATGCTGTAAATTGGCGAGATTTGTGGCCGTAAAGGGTGCGCGAATAATGAGATAAGGTGTAAAAATCAGTTTAAATTTATTTACCCCAACAAAAATATCCCCCCTTAAGCCCAAATTCTCTAGGCTTAATGACAGCATAAAATTGTTGATGTTGGCAAAGTCTCGCATCAAAGGCTTGTCCCACATAGGTTGTAAAATTTTTTCCTGTTCATGTATACCAAAACTGATAGCAGCATTGGTTGCGAGCTTTTTAAACTGTGATGAGTAAATTCCAGATCGCAATGCTTCCTCATCTGCAAGTTTCTGTAATTTAAATGCTTGAGACAGGTTCGCACCGTAGCCACTGAGCTGTTGTGCCAGAATTGTTGAATCATAATGCTGATGCATGACACTTAGCCCACCGATATCTGCCATCACATTGGCTTGTCCTTGAATTAACTCATTATTGGCTTTGGCGATGGTCGATTGCAATGTTGGGATTGGCATTCCAGCAATGACAACATTTTGTCCGTTTTTGACATTCAAAGGATCTAAGGCATTGGATAAAGAATAGCTCAATGCATATGTAGAACGTACATCATTAGCGACGAAAACTCCTAGATTTGGCCAATAAAATTTGGGATTGTTCCGACTGAGTGCATCGTAATACATCAAGATAAATGCATTGGTTGCCAGTAAAACTTTCTGTTCGGCACGGGTGCCGTAGGTATTCTCAGCCAACTGTTGTACGACTACAAATTGTTGACGGATTTTGCTGCGAACATTTTCGTACTGCTGAACGATTGAAAAAATAGATGGGTTGTATAATGAATTTTGGCTATTGGCGATATTATACAATTGTTGATACAGAGTTCTTTCAGATGTTGTCAAATTACGCTGTGCCATATTGGCATTCATGCTATAGGCAACGCTTGAAAGCTGGGCTGGTGTAATCGAAGTTACATTACTGTTTGCTGCCACCACTTGAGTTGTGATTGATGTTGCTGAAATTGAAGCTATGCCGATGATACAAGCCGTTAATATCGCTTTATATCGAGGAGTAGGTTTCTGTTCCATAGTGAATATATCCCTGTTGTTTTTGTTAGAATGCTGAACTTCTTTGTTCGAATATTTGTACACGAAGTTCCTGTTTACTTATAGTAATGTCAATATAGCTTTGACATGTGTTTTTAGGACAAAGGGATGAACGGTATTATTTCAGATGAATACAAGATCAGATATATGCTGTAGATGCCAAAAATCAATTGTTATGTGGCATACCCGATAGAGCTGTTGTATTTTTACGATAAATTGTTCTGATTTTTAAATCATGTAATGAAAACTGTCACTTTAAAAAATATGGTCGGTATGATCATTTAAAGTGTTGCGATAAATTGCATAAGGATAAAATTACCATTTTACAAGTCAAATAAAGATTCAATATTTTAGGCAAAAATCGATTTTATATTGACATAGACTTGGGATAAATCTCTGTCAAATCAGATGCTTTTGATCAATATGGTGACTAAAAAATGAATCCTATAAATAAAAATAAAAAACCAAAGATTTAAGCTTCATGATAAAACGCCGGTTGTTGTCATAAAACTGTCATCACCACATTGCATAGTGCAATAAATTTTACATATTTTTGACATAAGAGTAGAGCAACATGGCATTTAAATACGGAATTGCTGCATTGGGTTTAATGTTGAGTGGGTCAGTTTTTGCAGCAGTTACGCTATCTGCGCCAGAAGAAATTGTTGTATTGGCTGTGAATGATCAAGAAGTCAATTCAGGTTTGATTCGTAAAAAGAACGAGTATCAAGTTGATCCCGGTCAGACTGCTGTGAGTGTACGTTATCAGCAATATTTTGAGCATTTAAATGGTGAACACGATATTTTAAAATCAGGTGTGGTCACGATTACAGCACCTGATTTAAAAGATGGACAAAATTATAAGTTGGCTCTGGTGGGTGCTCCAAATAACTTTGATGATGCAAAAAAATATGCAGAACAGCCAACGATTGCAATTTTAGACAATCATAATCGACTCGTGGTTCAACAAACAGGTGCCAATACTGAAGCAAAACCTTGGTTTGGTTCTGGCGTATTTGGGCGTGTGATTGATTTAACCACAAGTAATAAAGCGCCTGTGAATCAACCTGCGCCAGTATATACCGCGCCATCTCACGCAGTTGTTTCAAATGCTTCGCCAAAAAGTGTACCAGCTGTAACCAATAGCAATGCTGCTGATCAACAATTGATTCAAATTTGGCAAAAAGCAAGCAAAGCAGAACGTCAAAAGTTTATGACTTGGTTGGCTGATCAATAGCGTCAATTGACACTTCGCAGACGCTTATGACAGCAGAAATTTTTTAGATAATATCAAAGACCATCTCGATGGTCTTTTTTTTAAGAGTTGATTGATTAAAGGAATTATTTTCTTGTTTAAAGAAGATATCCGATCTTAATATTTCTATTCAAATCTACGATTGAAGATTATTCTTCAAAACCGCTTTCCAAAATAGTCATTAGGTTTTATAAAGTCATTTGCTCACAATAAAATGATAGACCTAAAATTCAATGAAACACTCACTTAAATTTAGAACTGCACAAATTTTAGATATTCAGAAATTGATTAATTTGATCAATTCAGCCTATCGGCAACAACAGGAAAATAGTTGGACCAGTGAAATAGAAATAGTCACTGGCGCTCGAATTAATGCCGAACAATTGGCACAAATGTTGGCAGATGATCATTTCAAATTATTTGTTGTTGAGCACGCTGAAGAGATCGTGGGCTGTATAGGTTTAACATTTAATCGAATCCAAGTCGAAATTGGCACATTTTGTATAGCACCGAAAATGCAAAATCATGGGGTTGGTAAGAAGGTACTTGATTTTGTAGAACATTATGTGCGTGATCAGATGCTGCCTATTCATCCTAATTTAACGCATTTTGTAATGTGGGTGCTCAGTGTTCGTCATGAGCTGATTGCATATTATGAGCGCCGTGGTTATCAATCAACAGGGCACATTGATGATTATCCTTTAAGTGCAAATGTAGGTATCCCCATTGTGGGTTTACACTTGGTTGAAATGAAAAAGAGCATAGCGGATAGGATTTGAGTTGATATGAAACAATAAAACCCTGAATAAATCAGGGTTTTATTGTTTTTTAGATTAGGTCAAGAACCAAGTGTAATAGCCCCATAACATAAGTGGCCATGCCACATAAGGGCTAAACAACCATTTCCATAACCAAAACTGTGGCAGAAATCCTACACCATGTATAAACCCACCTGAAATGCCAATCATGACCATCATTAGGGCACTATGGTTGTAGTGTCCATTGGCATCAAGCATTGCACCAGGGTGGATGAGTAATACTGCTGCAAGTGGCAATGCCATCAAAAACGAAATGGCCATTGCAAACTTGTTCGGCTTCCTTTCTTTTGTTGTCATTGCGATCTCTGCCATGGTTTATTCCTCATCCAAATCTTGATGATGTTCGATATAAAGGGCACTTAAGACACCCGCAAAGCATGCCATCAAGATCCCTAAAATCCAAGCGAAATACCACATAATATTCTCCTATTTGCTTAGACACAGCCTTAGTACAGGCTGTGTGAGTTCTCTTGAACATGTTTGTTGGTAATGACGCCCCACATTTTGTAATAGCACCATGTGGTATAGGCTAAAATCACTGGAACAAAAATTGAAGCTACAACGGTCATTACTGTTAGGGTATTTTTACTGGATACAGCATCCCACATGGTCAAGCTTACAGTAGGATTGATACTGGAAGGCATTAAGAATGGGAACAGTGCAAAACCAGCAGTTAAAATTGAACCTGTGACAGCCAGAGTCGAACCAGTAAAGCTTATACCTGCTTTATTTTTTCCTGCACCGAAGATGATAAGGATGCCTCCCAAGATTGCTGAAACTGGGGCAAGTATTGTGATCGGGTAAGTTGAATAGTTATTCATCCAACCATGGTTGCCTGTAGTCAAAACTTCTTTTGCTAATGGGTTTGCCACAGCATTGGTATCAAATGGTTTGACTAAGGTATAACCCTCGATTCCACCAAAGTAGAGCCAAGCACCAACAGCTAAGAAACAGACCAAAAAGATTGTACCCATGAGTTGAGTTGCTTTTGCAGAGCGTTGACGTAATACGCCATCTGTACGAAGCATTAACCAAGCGCCACCATGTGCACAAAGCATCGATAAACTGACAATACCGCAAACTAAAGCAAATGGATTGAGTAGCGCAAAGAAACTACCTGTATAGGTTGATCGTACAGTTTCATCTAAGGTAAATGGTACACCCAAGAACATATTACCAAAGGCAACACCGAACACCAGTGCAGGTACAGCACCCCCTATGCATAAACCCCAATCCCATGAATTACGCCATTTGGTATTTTCAAGTTTAGAACGATAGTCGAAACCAACGGGTCTGAGGAATAATGCAAATAAGACCAGTAACAGTGCCCAATACATACCAGAAAATGCTGTAGCATAAACCATTGGCCAAGCTGCAAAGAGGGCACCACCAGCAGTGACAAACCAAACTTGGTTGCCTTCCCAGTGTGGTGCAATCGTGTTAATTGCTGCACGACGCTCGTCATCTGTTTTACCTACAAATGGCATCAATGCCATTGAGCCCATATCGAAACCATCAGTGAGGGCAAAGCCGATCAGTAAGACACCAACCAAAACCCACCAGATAATTTTGAGAAGTTCATATTCGATCATGATTGAGCCTCCCCAGCTTGAGCTTGTTGAGCTTCAAGTTTTTCAAAGTGATATTTACCTGTATGTAAAGAACTTGGTCCTAAACGTGAGAACTTGATCATTAGATACATTTCAATAATCAACAGCACAGTATAGAACGCAGCTAATGCAATGATTGAACCCCATACATCACCAGTGCTTAAACTTGATGCAGATAGGTGTGTAGGTAGTACTTCACCAATGGTCCAAGGTTGACGACCACCTTCAGCGACATACCAGCCAGTTTGTGCTGCAATCCAAGGAAGCGGTAAAGCAAATAGTGCAAATTTAAGTAACCATGGTTTATTTTCAGCATTGCGTTTTGCTACTGCAAAAGTTGCAAGGATAAATAGAAGTAGCATTAAGAAACCAGAAGCAACCATTGCGCGGAAAGAAAAGAACAATGCTGTTACGTTAGGAATCGTATCTTTCGTTGCTGCCTGAATATGTGATTCAGATGCATCAGTTACATTTTCAGTGTATTTTTTAAGAAGTAAGCCATAACCTAAATCTTTTTGATTTTCTTTGAAAGAAGCCATAAGTTCTGGCGAACGGTCACCAGCACGAAGTTTTTCAAGTTCACTATAAGCCACCATACCGTTACGGATACGTGCTTCATGTTGAACCATCAAGTCTTTAAGACCCATTACTTCTTTATCCAATGAGCGTGTTGCGATAATACCCATTGCGTATGGAATTTTTATCGCATAGTCAGTGCGTTGCTCTTCTTGGTTTGGAATACCAAACAAAGTAAACGGTGCAGGAGCTGGGTGAGTTTCCCATTCAGACTCAATTGCCGCCAGTTTAGTTTTTTGAACATCACCCAGTTCATAACCTGATTCGTCACCCAGTAAAATTACAGAAAGTGTTGATGCTAAACCAAAAATTGCAGCGATGGCGAAAGAGCGACGCGCAAAAGGTAAATCACGTTTTTTCAATAAGTAATAGCTCGAAATGGCTAAAACAAAGATTGCCCCAGTGACATAACCTGCTGAAACAGTATGAACAAATTTTACTTGAGCAACAGGGTTAAAAATCAAAGCGCCAAAATCTACAAGTTCCATACGCATGGTTTCAAAATTAAATTCTGAACCGACAGGATTTTGCATCCAACCATTGGCAACTAAAATCCACAGTGCAGATAAATTCGAACCGAGTGCAACTAGCCATGTCACACTTAAATGTTGAACTTTTGAAAGGCGATCCCAGCCAAAGAAGAATAAACCAATAAAAGTTGATTCTAAAAAGAACGCCATCAATCCTTCAATGGCAAGTGGCGCACCAAAAATATCACCAACATAGTGAGAGTAGTACGCCCAGTTTGTACCGAACTGGAATTCCATAGTCAGACCAGTGGTTACACCTAGAGCAAAGTTAATACCGAAAAGTTTGCCCCAGAATTTGGTCATGTCTTTGTAAATTTCTTTACCAGAAATCACATAAGTGGTTTCCATAATGGCAAGAATAAAAGCCAGACCGAGAGTAAGAGGTACAAATATAAAGTGATACATCGCGGTCATTGCAAATTGGAACCGCGAAAGATCGACCACGCTTTCAGAAATCATCAACGTGTCTCCTTGATTTGGGAAGGACTGCCAGCAATACGCTCAGCAACTTGGTTATCAAAATCTTTAGGAATAGTCGGTGCATCAAACCAGATATGTTTGATCGTCATTAAAAGTGCAATCTTAATTATTAATATGATTGCAATTTCTCTGACTAACCGACGGTTTAAATCATTAGGTTTTAAGCTCATGCGTTAAGCCTATTATTTAAATATGCTTATATTATTAAACAAAACGCAACAAGAAATAAATAGATAAAACACTTAAAATAAAAATATATTATTAAAATTAATTAAAACAAATACTTAATATTTTAATTTGTTAAAAAATATACTAAGAAATAATGATTTTAAAGTTGATCAAAATGCTTAGAATTAATAAAAATAAAACCAACCAAAATGGTATTGTTTAGATTTTATTAAACCAACCAAAATGGTTTGAATTATTCTTGATTAAAAATAATTCTGATCGAAATGGTTGGTTTAATTCCGATGTTTTATTTTTATTAAAATAGAGTTTAGAGAATCAGAAAAATAATTGTTAATTGTTATAAGGCTTTATTAGCCCTGATTAAAAAATTTAAAACTGATGATTTAAATGTGAGGTCGCATTTATTTGATTATGAAATATAAGCTCTGCTTTTTGTTTTTGATGTATGTTAGGTTGGTTAAATTTTGTTCATCTTAACTAATTAATCATTATTTATGGGATAAAAGAGGGGATTTTATGAAATGCTTAGTTGTCATTGCGCATCCAATCAATGATAGTTTATGCCATCGCATGGCAAAGACAGCAATTGCTAGCTTAATTGACAATGGTCATGAAGTAGTGGTTGAAGATCTATATGCAGCAGATTTTGCTCCTGCATTGACCTATGAAGAACGTTTGAGTTATTACGGTCCTGCATTTGATCAAACAGCGGTTAAACAAAAGATAGATGATTTACTTTCTGTAGAAGCTTTAATACTGGTCTTTCCAACATGGTGGTTTGGTTTTCCTGCAATACTTAAAGGTTGGTTTGATCGAGTTTGGGCACCAGGTATTGCTTATAATCATTCATCTGATTTGGGTGCGATTCAGCCTAAATTGAATCATTTAAGATATACACTGGCGATAACTTCACTGGGGTCTCCATGGTGGGTTGACCGTCTGATTATGTGGCAGCCAGTAAAACGGATATTGAAAATTGCATTATTGGGTACCTGTGCACCAAACTCACAGTTGTACATGTTATCTATCTACAAAGCTGAAAAGTTAAGCCAAGCTCAAGTCGATTCATATCTTAAGCGTATTCAAAGCAAAATTTCAAAATGGGCAAAATGATAGGCTTTTTACGCATACAAGGTGCGAATGATCAATCAACAGACCCTAATCACAAAAATAGATGCTGAACTAATATTGATCTGAACTAAATAGCTGATTCGATGTTGAAATTTTTTTGGCTATATAATGTGATTTTCTGAAACGTATTAAGATGATTTGTGATTGAAACTCTAATTCACCAAACTCAGGTTCGACTTGGACATAGTGGAGTTGACCATTTTCATCACGGACACGCGCTTGTGCGGAAAATCCAGGTCGTGCATTGCCACTTGATACTGTTGCAAGGCGTCCGAGTAAGTCCACTTGATTCGTGGTGATTTTGGGTTTAATCACTTGATCAAGACAGTGGATCATAAATACAGTAAAAAAAATTGCGATGACCAAAGCAGGTAAAATTACATAATACCAAGCAGCAAATTCTTGTTTGCTGGCAAATATTGATAATTGTAAAAAATAGCCTGCAAAACTAAAGTTAAGCAATAAAAAAACGAAGATAAGAACTTTTGAAAATTTTACTTGTAAAAGAGGGGATTCAATCAACCAATCAGGAGACACTTTTTTAAGAAACGTACTAGGTCGGATACCAAGATAATATCCAAAAGTTTCTGCCATGCTAAGTAAAATTAACGCCAAAACACTCAAATGAAAGGGCATTAATTCATGTTCAAATAAGAATTCCAGCATGGCAGTTGTCCTTGGTTATTAATCTACAATGTAGATTCCACCATCTGAATGAACTGAAATATTCACTTTTTCCAATTTATCACCAAGGCATGGTCCAGAAATACATTCACCTGTTTCGACTTCAAACAAAGCGCCATGTGTTGAACACTGGATATATTCGCCATCTTGATCTAAAAATTGATTTTCAAGAAACTCAAGTTCAGTTTGAAGATGTGGACACACATTTTGATAGGCATAAAAAGCCCCATCCCGTTGAGTGATAAAAATTGTATCACCTGTCATTGTGTCGAAGGCACGTGCTTTGCGCTCTTCAATTTCATCGGTCATTGCAATTTTTTCAGCCATTTATGCACATTCCTTTTTGAATGTTTCGAGCAGAGTCGCATATTCTGCAATTTCTAAACGAGGTCCAAATTTAGCCACTACCTCACTAGAAACAAGAATAGCAAGTTGCGCTGCTGTTTGTAAATTTTCACCACAATTTAACGCATATAGGAATGCGCCTGAAAAGGCATCGCCAGCACCATTCGCATCAACAGCATTGACTTTACGACCAGGGACATAAAAATGTTGATCTTGATTGGAGACTAAAGCGCCTTTTGCACTTAACGTAATCACGACGTCTCGGCTCAAGGTTTTTAACTTTGCCAAAGCAGCTTCGACAGTATCCGTTTCTGTATACAGCATCGCTTCTTGTTCATTACAGAAAATCAGATCTACGCCATCGTCGAGTAATTCGTTTAAACCTTGACGAGCATATTGCACCATTGCTGGGTCGGAAAGGGTAAGGGCGATTTTAACATTGTGTTCGCGTGCAATTTGACGTGCTTGTTTGACCGCTAAGCGAGCAGTATCACTGGTGGATAAATAACCTTCAATATAGAGCCATTGTGCTGTTTTTAAAGGTTCAAAATCCATTTGTTGTGCTGAAAGTTCTGCAGTGATGCCTAAATAGGTCTGCATGGTGCGTTCTGAATCATCACTGACAAGTACCATACATGTTCCCGTCACACCTTCGCTGATCGATTTTTGTGAAGTTATGATTCCAGCATCATTCAAGCCGTCAAGATAAATGCGTCCTAATTCATCATTGCCTACACGGCAAGCATAAAATGCAGAAGACCCCAGCGCACTAAATGCAACTGTGGTATTGGCAGCAGAACCGCCTGAAGCTTGTCCTTTATAAACTTGGCTGGCATTTAAATTGTTGTAGAGTTGGGCTTGAGTATCACCATCAGCCAATTGCATGGTACCTTTTTGCAAATTTTGTTCAGTCAAAAACTGATCTGAAACTCTAAATTCTTGGTCAATTAATGCATTACCAATTGCAAAAAGATCAACTGTTGCCATGTTCTTCATCACATCAATGTTAAAAAACTAAAGTTTACACCAATGCTCAACTTTACAGTAGATTGTTGAAAAAAATTCATTTATGACTCAAGTAGTACATTCATGAATTTTTATAAGTTCTGCTATTGCACAGTAGTTGAATAGTTCCTAAGATTCAAACACAAGCTCTATCTTGAGTTCGCTATATCATCAGGTTATATATCGAGAATAGATACAAGTTGAGTCAATGGTCTATCGTTTTAAAACACATTGGAGATTGAGTGAATATTTTAATTCAACAGGTTGATCAATTGCCTGCACAAATTCAAGATTTAGCCGCGGTTGCTGAAAAAGAAGGTTTTCAATTTATTCAACGGTTGATTGATGAGTATCAACAAGGAAAAAATAAATTTAATCGTCAAGGTGAATTTTTACTGGTTGCATTTAATGGCGATAAACTGATTGCTTGTGGCGGTCTCAATATTCAAATGAGCGAAGATAGTGAGACCAATCAAAAGCCTGAAACACAGCATAAAATCGGTCGTGTACGTCGTTTCTATGTGTTACCTGAATATCGTAAAAGCGGTATAGGTAAGCGTTTATTGCAAGACCTCGAAAAAAAAGCAAAATCTCATTTTTCTGCACTGTGCTTAAATAGCGAAAAAGATGCAGCTCCATTTTATCAAAAGCAAAATTATGTATTTGTTGAAAATCATCCCAATTATAACTATTTCAAATACTTGATATAGTGAATTGAAAATCTTTGCCCAATAATGAGCCTTTAATTAAAGATTAGAAGAATCAATAAGTAGACATGCGCATCATCTGAACTCATGTAGGGGCTTTATGCTTTTGGGGATTGATCTAAATTAATCTCCAAAACTTAAATATTGATTTTTATAATTTTATTTTTCAATAAGCTATAGTCAATCTGTTGAAAAATCCATATAGTAAATATAATTTCTAGATCAATAAAATCATTGCGATAAAGATATTGTTTGATGATATAAAGCTTGCAATACAAAGCTTTATATCTAAAGTTTAAATTGGTTTGTGTAGGCGATGCTTCGCTTTTCATAACCACTTTTTTGTTTAACAACATTCTTGCACTGCAAACAAAGCAGTGCGTTGTTTTTGCTCACATATCTACGCTCAACATGGCGACATCCATGTCGCCTCACGATAGAAAGACCATCGATGATTCAAAATGCAAAAATTAAACTAATCACCAAAAGTTTCTGACTCTTATATAAAAAATCAGATTCAAGTCATTATCAATAAAAAATTTAAGTTTTACAGTGATGATCGAATCTTTTGATCATCACTTTTTTTATTTAACTCATTGCTCATTCTTGATATTTCAACGACGAGTCCTGATTAATCCTGATTGATTTACTAAGAATTAGTGTTAGGAATGAATCGCATTTATTTAAGTTTCAGTTATACTTAAACGTATAGATAAACATTTAATATTGGAGATCGCATGACTGTAGATGTCACTGAAACCTTATCTCAAACTGTTCATCCTGCGTTTCAGCTGGTACGTCAACACCATGTAGAAGCTTTAGACATTTTAGTGTCTGAATATAAACATAAAGTGACTGGTGCAATGCACTACCATTTGGCAACCGATCACGACGAAAATGTGTTTCTGGTTGCTTTCCGTACTCAACCGATGGATTCAAAGGGTGAGGCACATATCTTAGAGCATACTGCGTTATGTGGTTCAGAGAAATTCCCTGTACGTGATCCATTTTTTCTGATGATTCGACGTTCTTTAAATACATTTATGAATGCATTTACTGCGGCGGATTGGACAGCGTATCCATTTGCGACACAAAACAAAAAAGACTTCCAAAACCTGTTGGAAGTTTATATGGATGCTGCTTTTGCTGCTAATTTAAATCCTTTGGATTTTGCACAAGAAGGCATTCGTATTGAGCTGGAAGATGGTCAGCCAGTTTATAAGGGTGTGGTATTTAATGAGATGAAAGGTGCAATGAGTTCACCTTCTGATCAACTTTATCACCAATTGGCACATCATTTATTCCCGAAAACCACTTACCATTATAATTCTGGTGGTGATCCTAAGGATATTCCAGACTTGAGTTATGATGAGTTGGTGACTTTCTATAAATCACATTATCACCCAAGCAATGCAATCTTCATGACTTTTGGTGATCAATCTGCCTATCATTTACAAGAGCAGTTTGAAAAGTTAGCACTTTCTAAGTTTACAAAAGGCGAAACGATCTATTCAAAAGAAGAGCAACGTTTAACGGCACCAATTGAAGTACAAGAAACGTATGCGGTTGATGCAGAAGATTTAAAAGATAAGACATACCATATTTTGTCGTGGTTATTGCCAAAAACCAGTGATGTTAAATTACGTTTAGGTATGCGTTTGGTTGAAGGGATTTTATTAGAAAACTCTGCTTCACCACTACGTCATTATCTTGAGACTTGTGGTTATGCGCAGTCTACCGGTCCAATCATGGGTGTAGATGATTCAAACTATGAGATGACTTTTTATTGTGGTGTACAAGGCTCCAATCCTGAACATGCCGAAGCATTTAGACAAGGTGTGTTGAACATTTTACAAGACGTTGCTTCAAAACCAATTGACAAAGATATGGTTGATGCGATTTTACATCAAATTGAATTGCATCAACGTGAAATCAGTGGTGATGGTACTCCATATGGTTTAACACTGATTTTGAATGGTCTAGGTAGTGCAATTCATCACAATGATCCAATTCATGCATGGGACGTAGATACCGTTATTGCTGAAGTCAAAGAAGAGCTCAAAGATCCAATGTGGTTATCGAACTTAATTCAAGTTCATTTATTGGATAATCCACATCGTGTACAAATGACCCTTGTACCAGATGCAAATAAATCTGCACTGGAAGCACAAGAAGAGAAAGCACGTTTGGCAAAAATTGGTGCTGCTTTAACAGATGCTGATAAAGCTGAAATTATTGCACAAACAGAAGCTTTAAAAGTTCGTCAAGAGACTCCCGATAATTTAGATCTATTGCCTAAAGTGGGTTTGGAAGATATTCCAGCTGAGTTGCCAATTGTACAAGGTCAATTGCGTGAGATTATCTGTAATGGTATTGATACGCCATTGAATTTGTATCATGCAGGGACTAATGGTATTTACTACCAACAAGTGCTGATTCAAATTCCTGATCAAATTGTAAAATCACCTTATTTCAACTTATTATCCGTTTTAATGGGGGAAGTTGGTGCTGGTGAATATGATTATTTGCAACTTCAACAACTTCAAACTGCGGTGAGTGGTGGTTTAGGCATGGGCGCATCATTGCGTTCTAAAACCGATGATAAAGGTCAAATTAGTGCTTGGTTAACCCTGACCACTAAATCATTGACAGATAGATTTGATGCGATTGGTTTACTCAAGCTTGCTTTTGAGCAATTACGTTTTGATGAGAAAGATCGCATTATCGAACTGTTACAACAACGTAAGACACGTTGGGCTTCACGTTTGTCTGGCTCTGGTCATAGTTATGCAATGCAAATTGCATCGCGTCAGATGAGTGCTCTGGCAAAACGTGATTATGATAATACAGGCTTGGGTGCTTTAAATTGGTTGGGTGATCTGGTTGCTAAAATTGAAAATGATGAAGTGGCTTATGATGAATTCATTGAAGAATTAAAATCAATTCATCGTGGTTTAATGCTTGCACCAAAACAGTTCTTATTGGTGTGTGAAGAACATCATTCAGAACGTCTGGTTGAAGAAGTCCAAATCGTTTGGGATAAATTGAGTGTAGATCAAGCACCAGTATATTTGTCTAAGGTTGAGCAAGATGACAGTCATGCTGATCAAGCTTGGTTGATTCAAGCCAATGTCCAGTTCTGTGCCTCTGCGTATCAAGCGGTGGAAGTTTCACATCCAGATGCTGCACCTTTGATGGTTCTGGCTGGTTATTTACGTAATGGTTTCTTACACAGTGCAATCCGTGAAAAAGGCGGTGCATATGGGGGGGGAGCGAGTTATGATGGCAATGCATGTGCTTTCCGTTTTTATAGTTATCGCGACCCTCGTCTTGCAGAAACGTTCCAAGACTTTGAAGCAAGTTTGGATTGGTTGTTGAACAAGGAGCAGCATGCTTATCAACTTGAAGAAGCAATTCTGGGGTTGGTTTCAAGTATGGATAAACCTGGTTCTCCAGCAGGTGAAGCAATCACGGCATGTTATGCCTTGCTTCATGGACGCACTCCTGCGTTTAGAAAGCAATTACGTGAACGATTATTAAACGTTACTATTGACGATCTTAAGCGTGTAACACAAACTTATTTGGTTGAGCAAAAGCCTGTAAAAGCAGTCGTGGCACCAGTTGCCAAAAAAGAGTTGTTAGAACAATTAGGTTTTGAAATTAAAAAAGTAAATTAACTCAAAAAAGGGTCTGTGGACAATTCGTCTATGTTTGCGACTAGGTGTGTTTTTTAGGCGATTCTAGGCGCGAAATACGAAATTTAGTTATTCTAAATGAGTAGTTCGGAACGAAGAAGCGACAAAAAACATGCTAGTCCCCGCTGCGCCTTGCGCTGCAAACAAAGCAGTGCTTTGTTTTTGCTCAGGGTTGTGGTTAAAATTATCTCAGGCTACGTTATGAAACTTAAAAATAGTCTCGCTATTCTCTTCATTTCATGCCTTACCTGCTCAATTTTAACCTACAACGCAAGCCATTTATGAAATGTCCACAGCCCCTAAATTCTTTCTGGAGAAATCTATGTCGTTCAAAAGTTTTGAACGTACACCAGTGAATCTGAGCATCTTAATGATGCTCAGTTTTGGTTTGGTGACCACTGTTTATGCAGACGATGCGGCTCAAGTGAATCCTGCAAGCACTCAAGCTTGTGTGGCACTAGAATCAAATGCTGATCGTTTAGCCTGT
This sequence comes from Acinetobacter sp. Ag2, assembly GCF_001005515.1. Lineage (NCBI taxonomy): Bacteria > Pseudomonadati > Pseudomonadota > Gammaproteobacteria > Moraxellales > Moraxellaceae > Acinetobacter > Acinetobacter sp. Ag2. Next base: position 104,074 of record NZ_LBNA01000052.1, on the reverse strand, counting down.
TACGATAAGATATTTAAAACGCCTGCAATTCCTGCGCAAGTACTGGTTTCAGAACAACGGGCAGCGATGGACATCGAAAAAGCAAAGCCAGAGCCAGTAACGCTTAAAGAAAAAATTGGGCAAACTGCTGAAAATTTATTTGCTATTCATGGTGATAAGATTGACCCAAACACATCGTTATTGGATCGCCGTTGGGAGTTGTCTCAAGACAGTAAGTTGGGCACATGGAATATTCGTGCACATCAACCTGTTTATTTGCTTCCTGCTTTCTGGACCAGCAAGAAAAATGAATTCCCACATAGTCCAAATCCACAGAATACTGTAGATGAAGATCAAAATTTAAAATCAATGGAAGCTAAATTCCAAATTTCCTTAAAAACTAAGGCGGTGGAAAATCTGTTTGGAAATAATGGTGATCTTTGGCTGGGCTATACACAATCTTCGCGTTGGCAGGTTTATAACAGTGAAGAGTCTCGTCCATTTCGTGAAACAAACTATGAGCCTGAAGCAAGCTTGATGTTTAGAACCAATTATAATTTATTGGGTTTAAATGGTCGTTTGCTTGGACTAACCTTAAATCACCAATCTAATGGTCGTTCTGATCCGCTTTCACGTAGTTGGAACCGTGTGATTTTAAATCTCGGTTTTGAAAAAGATAATTTTGCTTTAATGGTCCGTCCATGGTATCGCATCGAGGAAGATTTCAAAGACGATAATAATCCAGATATTAAGAACTATATCGGGCGTGGCGATTTAACCGCATTCTACCGTTGGAATGATAATGACTTTTCACTGATGCTGCGCCACTCTTTAAAAGGTGGTGATGATTCACATGGTGCGATGCAATTTGATTGGGCGTTTCCAATCAAAGGTAAACTTCGTGGGCATTTTCAATTGTTTGATGGTTATGGTGAGAGTTTGATTGATTATAATCATCGTGCAACTTATGTCGGCTTAGGTGTTTCTTTGATGAATTGGTACTAGTGATGATTGATGTTTAAATTATCTCTTTGTGTGAAAAGAAACGGCGCTAGATTTTAATATTTAAGTCATTTGAGCGGTATTTTTCATCGTACAAATATGATAGAAATGAAAATTTACTTAGCTGTATTAGAGAGGTAATTTATATGGATATCTATCTCTAATGACTAAAAATGATAAAGCAAGTTTGGATCAAGTCTAATGTCAAATGAACAGATTAGCGCACATGATGCTAATTTATATGCCATCAATAACCGTTTAACCTTTAGACTCTTTCAACTCGGCAATACGCTTGATCGGATGAGTAGTAAAGAACTTGGTGTTTCTCCAGTGCATTGGGCTGTACTTGGGGCATTGTCAAGAGAGCAGGTAAGAGAAGGAATGTCTTTTTCTGATTTGACAGAATATCTTGGAGTAAGCCGACAAAATTTAGATGGTGTTCTTAAGCGTTTAGAGCGTGACCAACATGTCATTCGTTTTGCGGATCAAATTGATCGCCGTGCTAAGAAAGTGATGTTAACAGAACAGGGGCACATATTCTGGAATCAGTTGCAGCTGAAAGTATATGAATTTTATCGTCAAGCGATGGATGGTTTTTTATTTGATGATAAAGTCACTTTTGTGCATTTCTTGAATAAATTAAATAAAGGGATGCAGAGTGTAGAGCTTAAAGATCAAGAATAAAGCTGTGAAGTTTAAAAGAGTTTAAACGCTTTCTTCAAAAGAAAAGCCACGTCTACAAGATGACGTGGCTTTTCTTTTTATTAGCATTTCATTAATTGTACTAGCTCAGGCTTGCTTGTTTCTCTTCATCTTCCTGTTTGATTTTTTGCTCAGGTTCAACTAAAAAGCCACCAGTCTGTCTTTGCCACAAGTGAGCATAAATCCCATTTTGAGCAATCAACTCTTCATGTGTGCCTTGTTCCGCAATATGACCTTGATCTAAGACAATTAAGCGATCCATCTGTGCAATAGTTGAAAGGCGATGAGCAATTGCAATGACTGTTTTATTTTCCATCAACTCATCAAGGCTGGATTGAATCGCAGCTTCCACCTCAGAGTCCAAGGCGCTGGTAGCTTCATCTAAAATTAAAATCGGTGCATCTTTTAAAAATACACGTGCAATTGCAATACGTTGACGCTGACCACCAGAAAGCTTTACACCACGCTCACCAACATAGGCATCGTAACCTGTACGTCCTCTTAAATCGGAAAGTTGAGGAATAAACTCATCAGCTTTTGCTTTACGTACTGCTTCATACATTTCTTCATCAGTCGCATCTGGGCGACCATATTTAATATTTTCGGCAACTGTACGATGTAATAATGAAGTGTCTTGTGTCACAAGTGCGATATTTTTTCTCAAGCTGTCTTGAGTAACATCTTCAATATTTTGACCATCAATGCTGATTTTGCCATTATTGATGGTGTAGAAATGTAGCAATAACTGAATCAGTGTTGATTTACCTGCTCCAGAGCGACCCACAATACCAATCTTTTCACCTGGTTGAATATTCAAATTAAAATGATCAATCACATTTTTACTGTTGTAGGCAAAAGTGACATCATCAAATCGGATATTGCCTTGGCTTACCACAAGCGGTTTTGCATCCTCTTTATCTTGAATGTTAATTGGGCGACCAAGCGTTTGCATACCATCTTGAATTGTCCCTACATTTTCGAACAGGGCAGAAGTTTGCCACATCATAAACTCAGCCATGCTGTTTAATTTAAGAATCATAGCAGTGGTTGCGGCAATCACACCGATGGCAGCTTGACCCTGTAGCCATAACCAAACTGCGGTCCCCAAAACCCCAAAAAATAAAACCGCAGTCAGTAAATTAATGCAAATTTCATATGAAGTACCTAAACGCATTTGTTTAAAGACAGTGCGCATAAATTCTTTCATTGATTCTTTTGCATATTGGCTTTCACGCCCTGCATGTGCAAATAATTTTACAGTTTGGATGTTGGTATAGGCATCGGTCACTCGACCTGTCATCACTGCGCGAGCATCTGCTTGTTCTTTGGAAATACGTCCTAATCTTGGAATAAAATATTTTGCTGCACTGATAAATAGTGCTAACCAAACCAGAAGTGGAATCAGTAAAATTGGAGAAATTGAGCCTAATACAATACTGATGGTAATAAAGTAAATCACGACATAAGTGACCATATCACCCAAGATTACCCAGAACTCACGCACAGCAAGCGCAGTTTGCATGACTTTGGCTGACAAACGTCCTGCAAAATCATTGTGGAAAAAGTCCAAACCGTGACGAAGCAATAGATTATGGAATCTCCAACGTAAACGCATCGGAAAACTGCTGTATAAAATTTGATGTCTGACAATGGATTGCATATTGGCGAAAAAAATATTCGCTAATAAGATAAGTGAGAGCACAACCAAATTTTGCTGGTGATTGGTTAAAAATGCTTCAGGTTTTGATTGTGTCAACCAATCAACGAGATGACCAATTTGTGAAAAAAATAGTGCTTCAAAGCTGGCTGTTGCAGCAGTGAAGAGTATTAAGATCAATAAATAGCGTTTAACACCAGTGGCAGCCTGCCAAACAAAAGCAAAGAATGTCGTAGGTAATGGTTCGTTTAAACCTTTCGATGGATATGGATCTACTAACTTTTCAAACCATTGCAGCAACATAAAATCCTCATGGAAATTTTATAGATTGATTAAATTATAGCGGTGAAGTGATGTCATTGACTGAAATGCTGGAATCAGTTTAAGCAAAATTCAGCAATATTGGGAGAGTAAAAAAGTGAAATTGATTGTATCGTTTTAGTGGGGATTACACCAGTTTTTTATATCGAAAAAAAGCGATTTGATTTATTGATCATGTCAATTATATCTTTGATGGATCTGTTTGAATCACTGGAATGGATATTCAATCGTTGAATATCCAATTTGACGTGAGTCGGCGAGGCTTATCTTAAAATGCTTTTATCAATGTTCTGAATATTCACTTTCCCACAGAATGCCATACTTAAATCCAGTTCTTTTTGAATGATTTCCAAGACGCGATATACACCTTGTTCTCCATAAGCACCTAAACCATAAATAAATGCTCGACCAATTAAACAGCCTTTAGCACCTAAAGCGATAGCTTTTAAAACATCTTGTCCACTACGGATTCCACTATCAATATAGACTTCTGTTTTGTCTCCGACAGCGAGTACAATTTCCTCAAGAACTGAAATGCTTGATGGAGCACTATCCAGTTGTCGACCACCATGATTGGAAACAACAATTGCATCTGCTCCAGCATTTACAGCAGCGATCGCATCGTCCACTTCCATAATGCCTTTGATAATCAGTTTACCGCCCCATTGTTGTTTGACCCATTCGACATCTTTCCAGCTTAACTTCATGTCAAATTGCTCAGTTGTCCATGCAGCTAGAGAACCCGTATTACTGATCCCATCGACATGTCCGACGATGTTACCAAAGCTTCTTCTTGGTGTCTTAAGCATAGCTAAGCACCAAACGGGTTTGGTGCACATATTGATAAGATTGCCCAAGGTTAATTTTGGAGGTGCTGATAAGCCATTTTTAATGTCTTTATGACGTTGTCCCATGATTTGTAAATCAGCCGTTAACACCAATGCAGAACATTTAGCATTTTTTGCACGTTGAATAAGCTGTTGCATAAAATGTCGATCTTTCATCATGTACAGCTGAAACCAAAAAGGTTGTGTAGTTGCGGCAGCGACATCTTCAATCGAACAAATACTCATGGTCGACATAATATAAGGAATACCAAATTTTTCAGCAGCTTTGGCAGCAAGAATTTCGCCATCGGCATGTTGCATGCCAATTAAACCAGTAGGCGCCAATGCCACCGGCATGGAAACAGATTGTCCTAACATTTCGGTTTTCACGGAACGATTGTCCATGTCCACCAAAACCTTTTGTCGGAACAAGTATTTTTTAAAATCCTCACTATTTTGCTGCCATGTCTGTTCAGTCCATGAACCTGAATCACAATAATCAACAAACATTTTAGGAACACGTCGATGATAAATTTCACGCATATCTGCAACGCAGGTGATTTTTTGTAATGTGGTCATGATGATTCCTTGTTGAATTGTGCAATTGCAATTCAAATTGTTATTGGGGAAGAGTGATAAGGATTATTCTAAGACGATTATTTTAACAATAAGTAAAAAAATAGATGAAAAGTAAACTAAATGGTTGAATTTTATTCACTGGTTTTGACTCAGTCATGTTTCATATAAACCCTGTATTGTTGTTTATTCATACAGTGTTTTATTTGTTAAAGTAAAAATGTAGATCAGTTTTTTTGTCTATCTTGTCATATGTTTTTAAAGATAAAGACTCAAGAACTTCTTGGGGGAAAGGGTACTGCTATTTTTTGGTTTTAGGTTTTAAATCATTTATCGACAGAATTAATCCAAACAGTAGCGGTGTGCTGAGCACACATAAAGCAACAAATGAAATGCTATCGCCATACTCTAGGTTATAGAGCAACAAGGCAATGACAATGCAAATGAATGCAGTGAGTTTTACAGATTTAACATGTTTGCTAAGCACAGAAAATCGACTCTTCTGTGTTTTATTAATCTGTTTAGAACTGACAAGGTAAAGTCCATAACTTGCTATTAAAATCAATAATGATGCAAGAGCAAATATCATGAGCTTATTTCCTGAATTTGTTTATGGGCTAATTTTTTCTGAATTTTTGCCACAGCTTTATTTTGAATTGGTGTAATTTTTTGATGTAAAAATATACCTAAGAACGCAATCATCCAAATCATGACATCTACACGTAGGAATAACCAATAATCATAGATTGAATGAATATAATGGTTTGAAATAAGATAATAGAGATTGAAAATTGGCAATGCTAATGTCATTACAATAATTAGTTTAAGCTGTGTTTTCCACAAATATTGCTGTTTAGAAACTAGAGCAATAATCAAGCTAAAAAGCCATAAATAAAAAAAAGTATAGATTTCATAATTAGGACCATCTGCTTTTATACTCACAATTCGGTTGGCATATAAGTAAGCTAACATGGCAATCGGTAAGCCAAGAATCAGTGCTGTGTTTAATCGATTGACCAAGTAGTGTCCAAAGTGAAATTGGTCATTTTTCTTTTGAAGTTGGCGTTTTAGGCTCCATAATAATAAACCAGAGGCAATCATTGCACAGCCCAGCAAGCCAGAAAAGAACAAAGCTAATCGCAAAAGTGGTTGAGCAAAATTTGCCATATGCAAACCATACATGCTCGCATTTAATGTTGCGATGGCACTGTTATTACGCGTGTTGCCTAAGATTGTGCCTGTAGTGCCATTAAAACTCATTTGTGCTTGATTTCGAGTGATGGAATGGTCTTCCAAAGCTGTGACTGTTACTTTGGCTAATTGTGTGTTCGGCTGGTCTACAGCGATATGATCAAAACTGGTTTTTCCCCATTGTTGTTGCGCTTGTTGGAGAAAGTACTGAATTGGTTTCATCTTTTCAGGTATTACAGTTTGGTCTTTCGCTGTTGTTGAAATATTGCGAATCTCATCGAAATATTGAAATGGATTGTCTGGATACGATTTTTTCATACCTGCAGGAAAGAGCAAATAGAAAAAGATAGCGAGCCCTGTAAAGGTAATGGTTAAGAAAAAAGGCAATGCAATGACAGAGCTCATATTGTGGAAATCTAAATACGAGCGTTGACCTTTAAAGGCTCTTAAAGTAAAGAATTCAGTGAATATTTTTTTATGCGTAATGATGCCCGAAATTAAGGTAATAAACATAATCAGTGCAGCAAAGGTAACAATTAAACGCCCAATTGCATAGGGAATGCCATATAATTGATAATGGAAACTATAAAAAAAATCGCCGCCTTGTGTTGCAGAAAGACTGAGTTCTTGACCAGTATTGGCATCTAAAGTTTTACTTTCGTATCCACCATCTGCTTTTTGCCAATAAATCTTATTGACTGGGCTATTCGGATTGGCGATACCGATATACCAACTTTTAGCATTGGGTGCATTTTTCTGTAGATAATCATAAGCAGATTGCACAGCCGTTTGTTGATTGACTTGCATACTGGCAAATTGTGGTTGCATCCACATATTCACTTCATGCCGATAGTAAGTCACAGTGCCGGTTAAAAAAATTGCAAACAGTAACCAACCAAAACTCAGACCAATCCAAGAGTGTAACCATGCCATAGATTGACGAACAGATTTATGCATGAGCTAACCTATGAATTTTGAAAAGAGAAAGAGGGCAATCATGAGTATGAGGCTGATTATCGACAACTTTTTTAGAGAATGTACACAAAAACTGATAATCACAAAAACAATGTAAAAAAACAGTGCGATAAATGCGGCCAAATAAATAGACTCGGCTTTTGCCAAGTAAGGATAAAATACATCAATCAATGCGACTGATAATAAATAGCTACCTGCATAGCCAATACCGAATGCCAGTATAAAGCGGTATAACACTGATAAGGGGTAAAGAACAGTTTGCATAAAGGGCACTTTTTTACAATTAAAAACGCCTTAATCACTTAGGACTAAGGCGAGTTCCGATTAATATTTAAATTTTACAGCAACACTATAGTTGGCTGGTGCACCATAAAATGCCTGACCATCTGGAAAACTGTATAAATATTTTTTGTCTGTTACATTGTTTGCATTAGCCTGTAGCGATATATGATTGTTTAAATCATAACTGGTCATCAGATTAACTAACGCATATGCATCTTGGGTAATTGTACTATTGATTGAGGAATCATACAGCTTGGTGGCTTCTTGCCATTGCAATGATGCACCCACTTTAAGTTTTGGTAACGCAGGTACAGTATAGGTGGTCAAAAGATTAATGGTCTGATTCGGATTATATGTCCGTGCATCGCCACCATTTTTTAAATCTTTTAAGCTAAATTGGCTATAACCAAATGCGATATTTAAGTGATCAGTTAGTTGTCCAGCCAAACCAACTTCAAGACCTTGAGAGCGTAAGTCGCTGGTTTCCACCTTACGATTGAGTGGGTTGCCGTCAGAATTGCGTAGAGGATAATTCGTCTGTTCTGTACGGAACACCGCCAAGGTTCCAGTAAGTTTGTCATCTAGCCATGAACTCTTAATACCTGCCTCATAACTTTCACCCTCAACAGGCTTGAGTGCTTTATTATCCGTTCCTAATCCAGATTGTGGACGGAAAATAGAGGTATAGCTTAAATAACCTGTATATTCTGGAGTGAAGTTATAGGTAATTCCAGCATATGGGGATACTTTGTTTTCATCATATGCCATTGATGAGCCATAACTTTTACCTTCACTCTTAGCTTGAACATAATTTAAACCAAGTAATAGTTTTAAATCATCATTTAAGTGTACGCGTGTCGCTGCATATACTGAATTGAGCTTTTGCGTATAGTTTGCAGCATCACTAAAAGCTGACCAAGTGACTGATTGAGGTGTCCAGCTTGCCCAGTCTGTAGTGAATTGGCGTAAGTAGCCTAATGAATTATCGTTCCTGATATTGCTATCATTAATTGTGCCTGATGTCTGTTGATCATATTGCTTGTTTTGTAGATAACTATAACCTAGAGTTGCTTCATGCTCACGACCAAATAGTGAATATGAGCCTTGTACATTCAAATCAGCAAAATGACTTTTTAAACTTTCTTTGCCACCCCAAGCAGTAAGGGCGACATCTCCACCACCTTGATCAGGATAACCATAATAATAAAGTAAGTTACTGTTATGATCGGTTTGGGTATAATTATAGCTAAGCTTGGCTGTCCATTTTTCATTAATCTTTTGCTTTAACTCTGCAAAAGCATTTTGTGTTTTGTTGTCCCAATATGCCCAATCTGGATTGGGGTTATAATCACGGTTATAAGAAAGTTGCTTTCCATCTGCACCTAGAAGTGGCAAAGCACCCCAGTTATTTGCATTTGGTTTATTTTGTTGTTGACTATAACCTACGGTAAGTAGGGTGGAATCTGTCAGGTCTGCATCAATGATGCCTGAAAAGCCATTCTTCTCTGATGAATAACGATCGAGATAAGAATCCCCAGTTTGCTCGTAGCCCATCAAGCGACCACGAATGCTACCATCTTTATTCAACGCACCAGAAACATCTGCCTCATAACGTTGAGTATTCCAAGAACCATAACTAATACCCGCATTGGCTTGAAACTCTTGCGTTGGTCGTTTACGAATATAATCAATAGTTGCACTTGGATCGCCGAAAGCATTGGTCAGTGCATCTGCACCTTTAATCACATCGATTCGATCATAAAAATAAGTGTCTGGATTGGTGTTGTTATAATTATAACTACTTGAAGGGAATCCAACCCCATCCGTTAATAGATTTGAGATTTCAAAACCACGAGCAGTATAGGTTGAGCGCTCAGTTTCTTGATTGCTGACAGTGATTCCAGACGTATTACTCAAGGCATCTCTGGTACTATTCATTGCAAAATCATTCATTTGCTGCCGTGTAACGACATTGACTGTTTGCGGAGTTTCTTTAACAGGGATATTCAGCTTGGCAGCGCTGGTTGATTTTTTAACGATATACGATTTGCTTTGCTCGGAGCTTAATTCCGTTTGTTCAGCTGTCGCTTGAACGGAAATCGTGGGTAAGTTTTGTAAATCATCAGCAAAACTTTGTTGCGCAGTGAATACGGCTAAACTCATGAGCGAGAGTTTAAAGCGGGTTGGGAGAGAGTTGATCATTGTGGTCTTAAATGATAATAATTATCGCTTAGTTTATTGTTTGTCTATCTGTGAGACAATAGTCGGCTAATTGAAAATATAAATAGAAAATAGATTAATGATAGAAAACTGAGTGAATTGTCATCCAATATCATTGTTATAAGCCGTTCAAATTCATGTAAGGCTTTATCCTGATTGTATAAAGGCATTGCGGTGAAACTAATTTGACTATGCTATGATGCATGTATACTGCAAAATGGGAAGAATATCTTGCAAAATCGGAAGCTTAAAATTGGAATTGTGGTCGGTGAAGTGTCAGGAGATACTTTAGGGGCTAAACTTATTCGTAGTTTTCGTGAACAGGGTATAGATGCTGAGTTTGAGGGGATTGGTGGACCTCAAATGATCGCGGAAGGATTCAACAGTTTTTATCCAATGGATATTTTATCTGTAATGGGGATTGTGGAAGTCCTTAAAGATTTAAAAAAGCTGTTTGCGGTACGTGATGGTTTGGTTGAAAAATGGTCTGTCAATCCAGTCGATATTTTTATTGGTATTGATGCTCCTGATTTTAATCTACGTTTGTCGAAGAGTTTAAAACAAAAAAATCTGCCAATTAAAACGGTTCAATATGTCAGCCCATCCGTTTGGGCGTGGCGACAAGGACGGGTACATGGGATTAAAGCCTGCATCGATCTCGTGCTTTGTTTATTTCCTTTTGAAAAAAGCTTCTATCAAAAATTTGCAGTTCCAGCTGCTTTTGTGGGTCATCCGCTTGCCAGTCAGCTGCCTTTACAAAATCCAATCTTGGATGCCAAACAAGAGCTTGGTTTGGATCTCAGTCAAAAGCACATTGCGTTATTGCCCGGAAGTCGCCGTGGTGAAATTGAACGACTTGGACCTTTGGTTTTAGATGCTGCAAATATTATTCATCATAAATACCCTGAATATCAGTTTGTTATTCCTGCAATTAATGATCAGCGCAAACAACAAATTGAAGCATTATTAAAGCATTATCCAAGTGATTTGATCGCAAAAATTCACTTGTTGGAAAATACCGATAAAGAGTCAAAAATTGGTCGTCAGGTTATGAATGCTGCAAATATTGTCGCATTGGCTTCAGGTACAGCAACTTTGGAAGCTTTATTGTTGCATCGACCAATGGTCACTTTTTATAAACTCAATTGGCTGACTTATGTGATTGCCAAGTTACTGGTCAAAATTCCTTATTATTCTTTGCCGAATATTATTGCGGGAAAGAAAGCAATTCAAGAGTTGATTCAAAAAGATGCTACGCCTGAAAAATTAGCACATGAGATAGAAAAGTTGATGGATATTGAAACTGCTCAAATTCAGGTGATGCAGTTGATTACGATGCATAAGCAGCTTTTGGCAGGAAATAGTGAAGATCCAGTACAAGCAATTTTAGCACTGTTAAAATCATGACTATAAAGTTAATCGTTTGATTAACTGATTGAATTAATTTATTTAATTCTAGCAATATTGAGTCATAGACTTTTGATATTGGTTGTTTTCAAGTTTTCAGGAAGCCTATTGGTTTGGCAAGAAATTTAATAAAAAACTCCTCCTAGATTTAAATCAGAGAGGAGTTTTATAAATATTAAATTCGACGCAAAACGGATGATTACTCTGCCCGAACTTTAAGTTCATAACCTGTATATTTACGGATATTAATCACACCCGTATCCATAATTAAATATTGACCTTTAATCCCTTGTAATTTGCCACGAATAATTGGTGTTTTATCTAGATTGTGAGATTTAATCTTTTCAGGATAAATATCAACAGGGTAGACAAATTCACGCGGTAATTCTTCTTCAAGCAATTCAACTGTCTCGTTAAACTCAAGGTGTTGTGCAAATTCATCTCGAATGGTTTGAATTTTAGGTGCAAATTCTTGTACCAACTCATTACGTATTTCAATCAGATTAATCGGTTCAGCTTCGCCTTTTAACAACTTGCGCCAATCTGTTTTATCAGCAACCTGTGAACCAAACATCACTTCAAGTTGTCCAGATAAACGGCGTGAACCCACTTTCATAATCGGTAAAGCTTGAGTTGCGCCTTGGTCTAACCAACGTGTAGGCATTTGACCTAAGCGGGTAATTCCTACTTTTAATGCACTTGAATTCGCTAGATATACAATATGCGGTTGGAAGCACACTTCATGCGCAAAATCATCTTCTCGACAGGTGCCCAAATGATAATGGCAAGTTTCAGGCTTCATAATGCACATATCGCAAGATGCTTTGGTTTTCATACATTTAAAGCAGTGACCTTGTGAATAAGACTTAGGCGTTTTCGCACCACAAGAAACACAGTATATATTTCCAGTTGCTTCAATCTCAATTTCTTGTCCCAAGCTAAATGGAAGCTCGATTTCTGAGCGATCTAATATAAATTTATATTCAACATTTGCCTTATGTGTTTGCTGATCAGTTAAACTAAGGTCTTTAAGACCTGCATGCATTTTATGACAAATGCCTTGTAGTTCCATGTTTAATTACTCGCTTCAAAAAAGGTGCAGTTATGGCTGAGCAAAATGTCATCACTTCAATGCTAGACGATTTATCGCAAGAACAGCCAATTCAAACTGCATTGTGTATTGGGCAAAATTTGGCGCAATACTCTACAAATTATTCAATTCAGTGGTCCTATTTTAACGTATCTGAGTTTTTAAATCTGCCTTTTACCCAGCGATATGATTTAGGATTTGTTGTTTTAGATACAGAAGAGATGCTGGGTGTTTCAGATTTGCATAAATCGCAACTGTTGGTGAAGTTGCGTGATCTTTTGGCAAGACGAATCGTGGTGGCTTGCAGGCTCAATGATGAGCATTTGCTCCGATCACTGGGCTTTACTCAATTGATTGACAAGACCTCACATGAAAATGATTTTGCGCTTTGGCAATTTAATATTTTAACCTACAAGCATGTACCAGACTGGTTTAATTCTAAGTTTTGGGCAAACCCTGAAAACTGGAATAAGTTTCGTTGGTAATGTCTGTGTGGGGGGCTAAAAATTATATTAAGACATTGCAAAAATTAACAATTCCAATTTTGGTGAATAAATTAAAGCCAAGTATGCTGTAGTCGTGTCATAAAACTTAAAAAAGGAAAACTTCATGACAGATTTAACAAATATTGTTGAAATTTTAGCAAAACAAGCACTTGGCGGACAACAACAATCACAAGGCGGGCTTGGTGGCGGATTAGGCGGTGTATTGGGTTCAGTGCTTGGTGGTTTAGGTGGTCAACAACAGTCACAAGGCAGTGGACTGGGTGGGGTATTGGGTTCAGTCCTCGGAGGCTTAACAGGTGGTCAACAACAACAAGCACCTCAGGCAAGTGGTTTTAATGCTTCTTCTTTATTGATTGCAGTGGTTCCGCTAGTTTTAGGGTGGATTCAGCAAAATGGTGGGTTGCAAGGGGCTTTGGCTAAACTGCAAGGTGCAGGTTTGGGTGTACAAGTTCAAAGTTGGGTTGATCCATCACAAGGCAATAGTGGAATAAATGTAGATCAAATTCAAAGTTTGTTTAGTGGTCAACAAGTTGAACAAGTTGCTCAACAGGCTAATGTTCCGACCAATGAAGTATATGGTGCAATTTCAACAGTGCTACCGCAAATCATTGATTCACTTACACCACAAGGTGATGCTACGGATCATAATGAAGCCAATGGCGATATTCAGAATGTATTGAACCTAGTCTCAGGTTTTATGAAATAAGCTGTATTTTTACCAAAAAAAGCCAGTTAAAGCATTTTTAACTGGCTTTTTGTTTATTTGGATTCAGGTTCTGGATCGTCACCAATAGCTTCACTGCTTTTCACTTCACCATTGGCTTTTCTTTTAATATATTTAATTTGCCCATAACCTTCAGCATACCATTCATCTAGCGTGCTATCGCCAATTTGCGAGACAAAATGACATGCATTATTGAATTTTAAAGTATTGTTGTCATTGTCAATTAAGCTGAGATTTTCAAAACCAACAAATTCAATATCAACAGTTTTATTATTTTCAGACTTGTCTGTATTGTCTAGTTGAGATTCAATAACAGCATTATAAGTCATCTGAAATTTTTGATGAGGCTTAAGGTTAGATGGAAAGGTTGGAAGAGGAGCTTGATAGGTGGTTTTGACCAATACGTCATTGGGATTTGAACCCAGTGCGGCAATACCATAATCTAAATTCGCCAACATGGTACGACCCGTGAGATCGTAGATATAATCTGTACGAACACCAGCACCTTGTCTCACAATTGCAATTGCATTCTGATCGTTAAACATCGTTGGAATAATTTGAATCTCAGTTTCATCACTGTTGTTTAAAGTGAACTGTTTATTGGCTTCTAGCTTAAAACAATCATCTGAATTGGCAGCTTTCAGCGGTTTTTCTTCTGCTACTTTTTCTGCCTGATGCTCTACATTATCATGCGGTTTGTTTTTAGAGCACGCAACAGTCAAGATTGAAAGTAAGCCGATAACAATAACAGTTTTGTTCATTTTTATCCTAGCGATAAAGTTTAATTTCACGTGGCTATTCTTAACGATAGGCACATAAAAAACAACCATATTCTTAGCAAATATGGTTGGAGTAAACTTTATATTTATGAGTGATTTATTATTCACTGATGTTACGCACTTGATTTAAATTAAGTAGGTAAAAAAGAAAAAGCTAAATTTACACGACGGAGTCTTACATCCAAAGTTTAAATTTATGGAATAGCCTTCGGCTCAAGGTACTTTTGTTTTGTCAAAAGTACCCAAAACCATTGTCATCCGCAGAACTCGTTCACTATCGTCACAATATTCAAAGTTTCGCAGAAACTTTACTTATTAGAAGGAGTCCTGCCTCAAGCAATTGCGGATGACGTTTCCGCGTATCCACATTCTTCTAGCTCCAAAATTTAATTTTAGAGTTACTGTGTAACATCAGTTATTCAGCTAATACAGTTTTATCTTCCTCTTCATCATCTTCAGTGGAGTCCATGCCTAATTCTTTGAGTTTGCGGGTTAAAGTATTACGTCCCCAACCCAATAACTCAGCAGCATGGCGTTTGCGTCCACGTGTTTGTTGTAGTGCTGCATTAATCAAGGTCCGTTCGAACATTGGTGTGGCAATGTCTAAGATTTTCATCTCGCCATTTTTGAGTTTTTGAATCGCCCATTGACCTAAAAGTTCATCCCAATGGTGTAGTGCAATACGATCAACGCCTGCTTGGATTTGTCCTTGATCGTCGGTTTTGCTGATTGGAATCTGTTTTAGTTCAGAAGGTAAATCTTCTGGGTAAACTTCACGACCCGTGATCATTACAGTCAACCATCGGCAGGTGTTTTCCAATTGGCGCACGTTACCTGGCCAAGGAAGTTTCTGGATGTATTCTTGTGTTTCTGGGCGTAAAATTTTAGGACTTACGCCAAGTTCTTTACCAGCACGTGCCAAGAAGTGCTGAGCCAACATTGGAATATCTTCAGAACGATGTGCCAGTTTAGGAATATGAATGCGAATCACATTTAAACGATGGTATAAGTCTTCGCGGAAACGACCATCATGTACAAGTTTTTCTAAGTCTTGGTGTGTGGCAGCAACAATACGTACATCTACACGTACAGGAATATGTCCTCCAACACGATAGAATTCACCATCAGCTAAAACACGTAGCAAACGGGTTTGTGTTTCAAAAGGCATATCGCCAATTTCATCTAAAAAGAGCGTACCGCCATTGGCTTGCTCGAAGCGTCCTTGACGCTGGGTGTTGGCACCTGTAAATGCACCTTTCTCATGTCCAAATAATTCAGTTTCAATCAAATCTTTTGGAATGGCAGCCATGTTTAAAGCAATAAAAGGTTTGCTGCTTCTTGGTGAATGGCGATGTAAAGCATGAGCAACTAATTCTTTCCCTGTTCCAGACTCACCATTGATTAATACGGTGATATGAGATTGAGAGAGTCGTCCAATTGCACGGAAAACCTCTTGCATGGCAGGAGACTCACCAATGATTTCAGTAGACTGAATCGGGGTTGCTTTTGCTGATTCTTGTTGTTGTAATTTATTGATGTGTAGGATGGCACGATTGACCAGTGCAAGCGCTTCATCAATATCAAAAGGTTTTGGTAGATACTCAAAAGCACCTGTTTGATAGCTCGATACTGCAGATTCTAAGTCTGAGTGGGCTGTCATGATAATCACAGGAAGATCTGGATAACTTCCTTTGACTTTACCTAAGAAGGTGAGACCATCAATACCTGGCATTCGAATATCTGTCAGAATGACATCTGGCGCATCGGTTGGCAGTTGATCTAAAGCAGATTGTGCTTCTTCAAAACTGGTCACATCAAAACCTTCTTCTTTGAATGTTTTTTCCAAGACCCAACGCATAGCTCGGTCGTCATCGATCACCCAAATTTTATTATGCGACATGGTTAGACTCCCAAGGTAAATATAGGCTAAATACTGTTTTTCCCGGAACAGATTGGCATTCAATCATTCCGTTATGTTGATGCATGATGTTTTGTGCAATGCTTAAACCGAGTCCAGTCCCTTTGGCTCGACCAGTCACAAGTGGATAAAAGACGGATTCTAAAATTTCCTCAGGTACACCAGGACCGTTATCTTCGATATCAATACGAATAGCTGATTTATTTAATACGCCATTAATGGTGACAAGGCGTTGGATGCGTGTACGCAATATTAATTCGGGTTGATGATCAATGAAGAATTCTCGATTTTCTGTCATCGCTTGAACTGCATTGACACTAATATTCAACATGACTTGAATCAATTGATCTCGATCTGCTTTTACATCAGGTAAAGAAAGATCGTAGTCACGCGTAATTTTAATTTTTTTCTTGGTTTGATTCACGATCAGTGAACGAACGCGTTCCAATGGTTCGTGAACATTGACCGCTTCATAACTTGGAAGTTGGCGTGAGCCGAGCATGGTGTCTGCTAAGTTTCTTAAGCGGTCAACTTCACTGATAATAATATCTGTGAATTCTGCATATTGAGGATCGTTTAAACTTCGTGCTAAAAGCTGAGTTGCACCCCGAATACCGCCCAATGGATTTTTAATCTCATGTGCAACGCCACGTATGAGTTGTCGTGCGACTTGGTGTTGCTGAATAAGATTCTCTTCTTTTGAAATTTTCAACATCCGATCAATTGGATTCAATTCTATTAACAATAATGGGTGATAGGGTTTGCCAGTATTCAGTTGAGATACCGAGTAATCAACATGCATGTCTTTAAAATTGACATTGATAATCGCTTCACGGCGTGTATAGGCTTGACCTGTTTTAATGGTGTTGTTGAGTGCATCCAAAGTATTAAAGCTATCGTTTGGTGCATGCAAGATATTGATTACAGGCTGACCAGCGGCGCGAAACAAACTAATATCAAACAGGGCTTCGCAAGATGAATTGAGATAAAAAATATTTAGATTACAATCGACCAAAAGGATTGCTGTGGTTAAATTATCCACAAGCAGTCGATAGTCAATGGTTGGGTATTGATCCATTAGCAGAGCTTTCCTGTCTTAAAATAGCGCAATGGCATCTGCACCTCTATTCTATTTATCCCAATCAAGGGTATTGAATTGATATAAATCGTGCTCATATAAAGCAAGATGCGCGCCAACTTTTATTTGTTGCGCAGTTTTCTTACATGAATAATAAAAATTGCGCATTTAACGACCTTTATTCTCTGTACATCAGTCATCATGATATTAAGCTATCATGATAGTGTTCCAAAATGGTGCAATGTTGGAATTTTATTATTTGATTGGATGTATTTTGGTGCATTATACAAAGAGTCGTGTTTCCACCTGTTTTTATCTCTGGAAAAGTCATACAATACGCGGATTATAGTGGAGCGCAGATTCATGAAGTCCCCCAAAGTCGGTTTTGTATCTTTAGGTTGTCCTAAGGCATTGGTAGATTCTGAACGAATTTTAACTCAGTTGAAAACTGAAGGTTATGATGTTGCATCAGATTATGATGGTGCTGATTTAGTTGTTGTGAATACCTGTGGTTTTATTGAATCTGCAGTACAAGAGTCTTTAGACGCTATTGGCGAAGCCATGAGCGCAAATGGTCGTGTAATTGTTACTGGCTGTTTAGGTAAAGACGAAGACAAGATTCGCCAAATGCACCCTAATGTACTCAAAGTTACAGGTGCTGCTGCATATCAGGAAGTGATGGAAGCTGTACATCAGTATGTTCCAGAGCCACCTAAGCACAATCCTTTTATTGACCTTGTCCCAGAGCAAGGAATTCGTTTGACCCCAAAACATTATGCCTACTTAAAAATATCAGAAGGATGTAACCATCGTTGCACGTTCTGTATTATTCCAAGTATGCGTGGTGACCTTGTATCACGTCCTGTGGGCTCAGTGTTGAGTGAAGCACAAGCATTGAAAAAAGCAGGGGTAAAAGAAGTCTTGGTGATTTCACAGGATACTTCTGCTTATGGTGTTGATACTAAATATAAGCTTGATTTTTGGAATGGTCAGCCTGTTAAAACCAAGTTCTATGACATGTGCGAAGCATTAGGTCAGTTAGGAATTTGGGTGCGTTTACATTATGTCTATCCATATCCGCATGTTGATGCGGTGATTGACTTGATGGCGCAAGGCAAAATCCTGCCATATCTAGATATTCCTTTTCAACATGCCAGTCCGCGCATCTTAAAATTGATGAAGCGACCAGCCCATAGTGAAAATACATTAGAGCGTCTAAAATTATGGCGTGAAAAATGTCCTGAACTGGTGATTCGCTCTACATTTGTAGTCGGTTTCCCAGGTGAAACTGAAGAAGATTTCCAAATTTTACTGGATTGGTTGCAAGAAGCTCAGCTTGATCGTGTCGGTTGCTTTACTTACTCACCTGTAGAGGGTGCAACTGCCAATGATTTGCCAGATCACGTTCCAGAAGAAATTAAGCAAGAGCGCTATGAACGCTTTATGGAAGTTCAGCAAGCGATTTCTGCTGCCAAATTACAAAAACGTATTGGTCAAACCATGACAGTTTTAGTGGATGATCTTGAAGAAGAGTTCCCTGTGGCTGTTGCACGTTCTTATGCGGATGCACCTGAAATTGATGGTAATGTATTTGTTGAAGATATCGATAAATCATTGATTAAAGCAGGTGACTTACTTGAAGTCGAAATCACAGATGCAGATGAATACGATTTATTTGCAAAGTTGATTAAAATTAAATCGGCATAAAAGTAATTGATTTCAAATTGATTGAATACGAATAAAATTGTAGATATAAGTATTGGAGTTTTGTGATGTTAGATTCTAAAAAGCCGCGCTATGAGCGAATTTTGCTCAAACTTTCAGGTGAGGCGCTTGCAGGTAATAAAGACATGGGGATTGATGCCCCTGTGTTGGATCAAATGTCTTTATCTATTGCACACTTGGTCGGTTTAGGTGTGCAAGTCGGTATTGTTGTTGGTGGTGGTAATTTATATCGCGGCAGTCAACTGCAAAAAGATGGGCTTGTTGGTCGTGTAACAGGCGATCAAATGGGTATGCTTGCGACTGTCATGAATGGTCTGGCATTACGTGATGCTTTGGTACGCCGTAACATTAAAACACGTTTAATGTCTGCGCTTCCAATTGGTGCAGTGGTTGAGTCTTATTCAAGCCGTGATGCTATTCGTCATCTTACTCAAGGTGAAGTTTGTGTATTTGTTGCAGGTACGGGTAACCCATTCTTTACTACTGATACAGCAGCGTGCTTACGTGGTATTGAGATTGAAGCTGATCTTATTTTAAAAGCAACAAAAGTAGATGGTGTCTATAACAAAGACCCAAGTAAATATGACGATGCAATTAAATATGATCATTTAAGCTTTGACCAAGTATTGGATGAGAAACTTGGTGTGATGGATTTAACGGCAATTTGTTTGTGTCGTGACCATAATGTACCACTTCAAGTGTTTGATATGAACAAATCAGGTGCATTACTTTCTGTAGTAATGGGTGAAAAAGAAGGGACACACGTTACAAACTAATGTACGTGTGGGATAAAGCTCTTTATACTACTGCAATTTTACGTTATACACATTTATAAGTAAGGAAGATCATATGATTAACGATCTTAAAAAAGACGCTGAAGACCGTATGAATAAATCATTGGAGTCTTTGGAACATGGTTTTGCAAAGGTTCGTACAGGTCGTGCGCATCCATCAATCCTCAATGGTGTTATGGTTCCTTACTATGGTTCTGATGTGCCATTAAACCAAGTTGCAAACGTTGGTGTTGAAGATTCACGTACTTTATTGGTACAGCCATTTGAGCGTTCAATGGTATCTGCAATTGATAAAGCGATTCGTGAATCAGACTTGGGTTTAAACCCGGTAACTGCTGATGCAATTCGTGTACCGATGGCTGCATTGACTGAAGAAACACGTAAAGACATGCAAAAAGTTGCACGTAATGAAGCTGAAAATGCCAAAGTTGCAATTCGTAACATTCGTCGTGATGTTTTGGGTGATATTAAGGCATTATTGAAAGATAAAGAAATTTCTGAAGATGATGAGCGCCGTGCAGGTGATGATATCCAAAAAATTACAGACAAGTTTGTTGCTGAAGTAGATAAACGTCTTGCTGCTAAAGAAGCTGAATTGATGAAGGTCTAAGATTTATAATGACCGCATCTGAAGACAACCATCTTCCAAAACATGTTGCCATCATTATGGATGGCAACAATCGTTTTGCTAAAAAGAAACAACTACAAAAAGGTGATGGGCACCGTGAAGGTAAAAATGTCCTTGACCCAATTGTAGAGCATTGCCGCAAAGTGGGTGTTCAAGCCCTGACTGTGTTTGCGTTTTCAAGTGAAAATTGGAATAGACCACAGTATGAGGTTGATCTGTTAATGAAATTGTTGGAAGAAACAATTCATGAGCAAATTCCCCGTATGGAAAAATTCGAAATCGCGTTGAGATTTATTGGAGATCGTAGTCGGCTTTCTCCAGAGCTACGTGAATTAATGTTGCATGCTGAACAAAGGACTGCTAAGTTCAGTAACATGACTTTAACAATTGCTGTGAGTTATGGTGGTATGTGGGATATTACGGATACTGCACGTAAGCTTGCGCAACAAGTCAAAGATCGAAAAATTGATGTGAATCAAATCAATACTGAATTATTTGCACAACAAATAAGTTTGGGCGATTTGCCACCTGTAGATTTGTTGATTCGTACTGGCGGTGATTACCGCTTATCTAACTTTTTATTGTGGCAAGCTGCGTATGCTGAGTTGTATTTCACTCAGACTTTGTGGCCTGAGTTTACGGTACAAGAGTTGGATCATGCGTTTAATATTTTTTCAGGGCGAGAAAGACGTTTCGGAAAAACATCTGAACAAATTCAACAAGAACATATAGAGAACTGATAATGTTAGAGCGGATTATAACCGCATTGGTATTGGTTGCAGTCGTGCTGAGTTGCATGTTTGCAACAAAATCACAATATCCGATGTTAGTGTTAATGATTATCGCAGCTGGGGCGGCAGGTTATGAGTGGTTTAAACTCATGCCACATGAATCTGACTCTGTAAACAAGTTAAAAGCTGCTGGATTTGGTTTACTCACCGCTATCTTTTCTGGTTTAGCATTATATTTTAATGATTTGGCACTTATCCTTTGGAGTGCATCTATCCTCACTTGGTTGTGTAGCCTGTATTGGGTTAAAAATTATCCTGAATATGATGGTTGGTACAATGTTACTTTAAATATCGTTGGATTGGTGCTGATCAGTGCTGCTGTTACTGCTATTTTTGAAGTGTGGAAGAGTTCACCGTGGTGGCTGATGTACCTGTTTTTACTGGTTTGGGGTGCGGACAGTGGTGCATATTTCGTTGGTCGTAAATTTGGTAAGCGTAAATTGGCACCAGATGTGAGTCCGAATAAATCTATTGAAGGTTTAATTGGCGGGATTGTCACAGTTGCTATCGTTATTGTCATTGTTCAATCGATTTACCTACATTTAACGCTTTCACAACATATTCTTTTCCTTGTTCTGTCTATTGTGACGGTATTTAGTTCAGTGTTAGGCGATTTGTTTGAATCTATGATTAAACGTCGTGCTGGAATTAAAGATTCAGGTCGTATCCTTCCAGGGCATGGTGGGGTACTTGACCGTATTGATTCATTGCTTGCTGCAGCTCCTATTTTTGCAGCAGGAATGTATGTTTTAAAACTTATTGGTGTAGATTTATAGATGTCACAATCTGTTTGTATATTAGGTGTTACAGGTTCTATTGGGCGCAGTACTTTAAAAATTTTAGAACAGCATCCAGATCAGTATTCGGTTTTTGCTGTGACTGGATATAGTCGAATAGAAGAACTGAGTGAAATATGCAAACAGTATCGACCGAAGTATGTGGTTGTACCTTTCAGTAAAGTTGATGAATTAAAACAACGCTTAAATACATACAAGATTACAGATATTGAAATCTTGAGTGATGAAGCAGGTTTGATTGAAGTTTCACAACATCCTGATGTGGATGTGGTGATGGCTGCAATCGTTGGGGCTGCAGGATTGCTCCCAACATTAGCTGCAGTAAAAGCAGGTAAGCGTGTATTGCTTGCAAATAAAGAGGCCTTGGTGATGTCGGGGGATCTGATGTTGCAAGCAGCTCAAGAACATGGTGCTTTATTGTTGCCTGTAGATTCTGAGCATAATGCGATCTTTCAGTGCCTTCCACAAAATTATTTGCAGATTGAGCATCAAGGCGAACCGTTGTTAGGGGTAAAGCAAATCTTATTGACCGCTTCAGGCGGTCCTTTTTTGAATCATACGCTTGAACAACTCCAAACCGTAACACCAGCACAAGCTTGTAAGCACCCAAATTGGTCAATGGGGCAAAAAATCTCTGTTGATTCTGCAACATTGATGAATAAAGGCTTGGAATTAATCGAAGCGTGTCATTTATTTTCAATTAAAGAACAATTTGTTACAGTTGTTGTTCATCCACAAAGTATCATTCATTCAATGGTTCAGTATGTGGATGGTTCGACTTTGGCTCAAATGGGTAATCCAGATATGTGTACCCCGATTGCACATGCACTAGCATGGCCTGAGCGGATTGAAACACATGTCCCACCTTTAGATCTATTCATCCATTCGCAACTCGATTTTCAAGCACCAGATATTGTTCGTTTTCCAGCACTTAAGTTGGCTCGTCAAGCCATGCAGTCTGGAGGACTCTCACCATCAATTCTGAATGCAGCCAATGAAATCGCTGTTGCAGCTTTTTTACAGGAAAAGATTGCTTTCTTGGAAATTTCACAAGTGGTTGAACATACTTTAAATCACGTTCAAAATGGTTCAGCAGATTCGATTGAAACGATTTTGCAGACAGATCAACTTGCCCGCCAAGTTGCTTCACAACGCATTATACAATTGGGACGCTGATCATGAGTGTACTATTTATCATTGTCGCTGCGATATTGCTATTGGGTCCATTGATTGCAATCCATGAATTTGGACATTATTGGGTAGCACGAAAGCTTGGTGTAAAAGTCCTTGTTTATTCAATTGGATTTGGTCCAACTTTATTAAAATGGACCTCTAAAAAATCAGGTATTCAATATCAACTGTCAGCTTTGCCGCTCGGTGGTTATGTCAAAATGCTGGATGAGCGTGAGGGCAATGTGAGTGCAGAAGATCTGCCTTTTGCATTTAATCGTCAATCTCCGTGGAAGCGCATCGCCATTGTTGCAGCAGGACCATTTATTAACCTGATTTTTGCAATTTTTTTATTTTGGATTTTATTTTTACCAGCACAGGAACAACTGAATACACGTGTCGGTGCTGTTTTACCGAATACGCCTGCAGCGACTGCTCAGATGCAAGTGGGTGATAAAATTGTTGAGATTGATGGTACACAAGCAAGTACCTGGGAAAAGTTGAATTACGCAATTGTTGATCGTGTTGGCGAAACGGGTCATATTGATGTACAAGTGGAGCGTAATGGGCAAGCGCAAAGTTTTGCTTTACCCATTAAAGATTTCTTAAAAGATCAAAGTCAGTCACCATTTGATGTGCTTGGCTTTACTCCTTATCGACCGCATATTCCTGCCACTGTCTATAAGTTAAGTTCAGATGGTGCTGCAATTCGCCAAGGGATGAAAGAGGGTGATCAAATCATTTCGATCAATCAAGTGAAAATGAAAGATTGGTTTGATGTGGTAGATGTGGTACAAAAATCACCTGAAAAGTTACTCAATGTGGATGTGTTACGCCAAGGGCAAATTGTACATTTACAAGTGATGCCTCAAGGTAAACGTGACAACATGGGGAATGTGACAGGTATGTTGGGTGTGCAAGCACAGACCGATAAATTGTCTATTCCTGCTGAATATAAGCAAACCATTCAATACAATCCTGCTGAAGCATTTGTTGTTGCTGTTGAAAAAACAGGGCAACTTTCAGCAATGATTTTGAATTCTATGGTCAAAATGGTACGTGGCTTAATTGGATTAGATAATTTATCTGGTCCAATTACCATTGCTAAAGTCGCTGGTCAAAGTGCTGAAATGGGGTGGCAAACCTTTATTTCCTTTATGGCTTTGATGAGTGTAAGTTTGGGGATTTTAAATTTATTACCTATTCCAATGTTAGATGGCGGACATTTGGTTTACTACATTATTGAAGCAATTCGTGGTAAGCCTGTTTCTGAACAAATACAATTGGTTGGGCTAAAAATTGGTATGGTACTGCTCGGTAGCATGATGCTTCTTGCAATATTTAATGATTTTATGCGTTTATAACGCGATACTGGATTAACTTACTGGAAAATAATAGGCATGCAGCACTCACATTTATTTATGCCATTGGCACTCGTTAGTGCAATGGCAGCTGTACAGCAAGTACACGCGGCAGATGAGTTCATTGCACGTGATATTCGTGTAGATGGATTGGTTCGTTTAACGCAACAAAATGTTCTTGCACTTTTACCAATAAATAGTGGTGACCGTGTTAGTGATCCAGTTATCGCAGAGTCTATTCGTGCTTTGTATGCATCAAATCTTTTTGATGATATTCAAGCTTCAAATCAAGATAATGTATTGGTTTTCAAAGTTGTTGAACGCCCTGTTATTTCAAAGATTAACTTTAAAGGCAACAAACTCATACCTAAAGAAGCTTTAACAGACGGCTTAAAGAAAATGGGGCTGGCTGAAGGCGAAGTGTTGAAAAAATCAGCATTACAAACTTTGGAAACTGAATTAGAGCAACAATATGCTCAGCAAGGTCGTTATGATGCTGACATTAAAGTTGAACAAGTTGCACGTCCAAACAACCGTGTTGAACTGAATATCAATTTTAATGAAGGAAAAGCTGCTAAAGTTTTTGATATCAATATTATTGGTAATACTGTCGTTAGTGATGATGATATCAAGCAAGCATTTGCTGTAAAAGAAAGTGGTTGGCTTTCTGTGATCTCTCGTAATGACCGCTATGCTCGTGAAAAAATGTCTGCGAGTTTAGAGTCGCTACGTGCATTGTATTTGAATAGAGGTTATATCAACTTCGATATTAACAGTTCAAACCTCAATTTGAGCGAAGACAAAAAACATATCTTTATTGAAGTTTCGGTCAATGAGGGTGAGCAATTTAAATTTGGTGAGTCTAAATTCTTGGGTGATGCGTTATATAAGCCTGATGAACTCAAAGCATTGCAAATTTATAAAGATGGCACAACCTATTCACAAGAAAAAGTCAATGCGGTGAAACAACTCTTACTTCGTAAATATGGTAATGCGGGTTATTACTACGCGGAAGTGAACGTTGTTCCTGAAATCAATAATGAAACCCATGTGGTGGATTTAAACTACTATATTAATCCAGGTCAACAAGTCACAGTTCGACGCATCAATTTTACAGGGAATACCAAAACTGCTGATGAAGTGCTTCGTCGTGAAATGCGTCAAATGGAAGGTGCTTTAGCAAGCAATGAAAAAATTGACTTGTCTAAGGTGCGTTTAGAGCGTACAGGTTTCTTTAGTAAAGTTGATATTAAACCTGTGCGTGTACCGAATACACCAGATCAAATGGACTTGAATATTGATGTTGAAGAGCAACATTCAGGGACCAGTACATTGGCTGTGGGTTATTCTCAAAACGGTGGTATCACATTCCAAGCAGGGTTAAGCCAAACCAACTTTATGGGTACAGGTAACCGTGTTGCAATTGATTTATCTCGTTCAGAAACTCAAGATTATTATAATCTAAGTGTTACAGATCCATACTTTACCATTGATGGGGTAAGCCGTGGCTATAACATGTACTACCGTAAAACCAAACTGAATGACAACTATAACGTCAACAACTATGTCACTGACAGTATTGGTGGTGGACTCACCTTTGGTTATCCAATTGATGAAAATCAAAACATCAGTGCAGGTTTAAATATCGACCAAACCAAGGTAACGACTGGTGCTTATGTTTCGACCTATGTTCGTGATTATTTAAAGGCGAATGGTGGAAAAACAATTGGTACGAGTACATATTGTGACGGTGACTGGAAAGCATTGGATCCTGCAAAACCTGATGATCTTTCATGTGTAGATTCGAATAATAATGTAAAAGACTTAACAACTTTTGAATCTGAATTTGAAGGTAAGTTTTTAACTTATAACTTAAATTTAGGTTGGTCATACAACACCTTAAACCGCCCAATTTTCCCAACCAGTGGTATGGCACATCGTGTAAATGCTGAAATAGCATTACCTGGTAGTGATGTTGAGTATCAAAAGATCACTTATGATACTCAGGCATATTTCCCATTAGGACGAGATTTTGTTTTACGTGGTTATGGTAAGTTGGGTTATGGTAATGATTTACCATTCTACAAAAACTTCTATGCGGGTGGTTTTGGCTCGGTACGTGGTTATGACAACAGTACTTTGGGACCTACTTACCCAGGTGTGACGTATAACGAAAGAAAAACCAAAGATTATGACCCGGAAGAAGTCGGTGGTAATGCTTTAGTGCAGTTCGGTACTGAGTTGGCGTTACCTGTACCATTCAAAGGAGACTGGGCACGCCAGATTCGTCCAGTGGTTTTTGTAGAAGGTGCACAAGTATTTGATACCAACTGTAGTACAGCAACGGGTGACTTGTATTTAAATGGCTCAAAAGATCCGATCTCTGCAAAACAATATTGTAAAGACAACTATGACTTTGATTTAAGTAACATGCGTTATAGTGCTGGCGTAGGCTTTACATGGATCACCATGATTGGACCACTTTCATTGAGTTATGCATACCCATTGAATGATAAACCAGGCGATCAAACTAAAAATATCCAATTTGAGATTGGTCGTACTTTCTAAGTACGATCTTTCTTTAATATTTAAAGACGATAAGGAACACATATGAAAACAATGAAAATGATGGTGATGGGCTTAGGCTTGGGATTTGCTGGACTGGTTCAAGCAGCGGGCTTTGGTGTGGTTGACTTGGAAAAAGTTGTAGAGAGTAGTACCTTCTTAAAACAGCAAAATGCAAGTTTAGAGCAATCTGTTAAACCACAAACCACTAAATTAGAACAAATCACTAAAGATATTGAAGCGTTAAAACAAAAAGCTCAAGCTCAAGGTGCAAATGTTCAGCAAATCAATGCGCAATACCAAGCTAAAGTAAATGAATTCCAAACGATTCAGCAAGGTGTTCAGGCAAAAGTTCAGAGCACAATTCAAAATACAAATACGACTTTTGAAACGCGCGTAAAGCAAGCTGCTGAACAATTGCGCCAAGAAGCAGGTTTAGACTTTATTTTGAATAAAAATTCAGCACTTGCGTATGACGCAAAGAATGATTTAACTGCTAAAATGATCCAAAAGGTTAATGCAATTAAATAATCAATGCGATCAAATCAATTTCATCTCGATGAATTAGCTCAACTTGTTCAAGGTGAGCTAATTGGTCAACCAAAGTTGCTACTCAGTGGACTTGCGAGTTTAGAACAGGCTCAATCTCATCATATTGCTTTCGTCAATGGCGATAAATATTTAGCTGAAGCACAGAATTCTAAAGCTGGTGCTTTAATTGTGACAGCTGCGTTAAAAGAGCAACTTTCCAATCACCAGAATTTCATTGTGGTTGCAAATCCATATCTTGCTTTTGCAATGCTTACGCATCAATTTGAGATTAAAGTGACCAAACGTGGGATTGAAAGTACAGCTCAGATCTCTCCATCTGCGATTATTGCTGACGATGCTTATATTGGGCATTATGTGGTGATCGGTGAAGATTGTGTCATCGGTTCCAATACGATTATTCAATCTAATACTCGAATAGATGATGGTGTTGAGATTGGTAAAGACTGCTTTGTTGATTCTCAAGTCACACTGACTGGTCAGACCAAGATTGCAGACCGTGTTCGAATTCATGCCAATACTGTGATTGGTGGCGAAGGTTTCGGATTTGCACCTTATGAAGGAAAATGGAATCGTATCGCGCAGTTGGGTTCTGTCCGTATTGGAAATGATGTGCGGATCGGTTCAAACTGTAGCGTGGATCGTGGTGCTTTGGATGATACGATTATCCATGATGGTGTGATTATTGATAATCTTGTGCAAATCGCGCATAACGTTCAGATTGGTGAGAATACGGCTATCGCTGCGAAGTGTGGTATCGCCGGCAGCACAATTATTGGCAAAAACTGTATCTTTGCTGGTGCTGTTGGGGTGGTTGGTCACATAAAAATTGCCGATAATGTGACGATTACTGGAATGTCAATGGTCACAAAAAGTATTTCTGAAGCAGGTTCTTATTCTTCAGGAACTGGACAATTTGAAACAAATCATTGGAAAAGAACAGTTGTTCGCTTAAGACAATTAGCAGATGTGCCATTGACCAAATTGGTGAAACAAATAGATCATATGCAGGCTCAAATCGAGTCCATTGAATCAACTTTAAAGTCGCGTAAATAATTATGACTGAGTCTAAATCTCTACCTTTTACGGTTCCTGAATTACCAATGCAAACCCAAACGATTCGTGAGTATCTTCCTCACCGTTATCCGTTCTTGCTTGTAGATCGTGTAACTGAAGTTACAGAGAATGGGATTGTAGGATACAAAAACGTTTCAATTAATGAAGAATTTATGCAAGGTCATTTCCCTGGCTATCCAATTATGCCAGGTGTTCTGATCGTTGAGGCGATGGCACAGGTTTCGGGTGTGCTTGGTTTTATCATGAATAATGAAAAACCTCGACCTGGTTCGTTGTTCTTATTCGCTGGCGCAGAAAAAATACGATTTAAAAAACAAGTCGTACCAGGTGACCAACTCGTGCTAAAATCTGAATTACTCATGCAAAAACGTGGCATTTACAAGTATTTATGTACTGCCAGTGTTGACGGCGTGGTAGCAGCGACAGCTGAAATTATCATTTCTCATCAGAAATTAGAGCAGGCATGAGCAGTAACGATTTAATACACCCAACCGCTATTATTGACGCTTCTGCAGTGATAGCACCTGATGTTCAAATTGGTCCCTATTGTATTATTGGACCTCAAGTGACCATTGGTGCTGGTACCAAACTCCATTCACATGTTGTGATTGGTGGGTTTACCCGAATTGGAAAAAACAACGAAATTTTTCAGTTTGCGAGTGTCGGTGAAGTTTGTCAGGATTTAAAATATCAAGGTGAAGAAACTTGGTTGGAAATCGGTGACAACAATAAGATTCGTGAACATTGCAGTCTACATCGTGGAACTGTACAAGATCATGGATTAACCAAAGTGGGTAGCAACAACTTACTGATGGTCAATACGCATATTGCACACGATTGCCAGATTGGAAATAACAATATTTTTGCAAATAATGTTGGTATTGCTGGTCATGTTCATATTGGTGACTTTGTTATCGTTGGTGGAAACTCGGGTATCCATCAGTTCTGTAAGATTGATTCTTACAGTATGATTGGCGGAGCATCACTCATTCTAAAAGATGTACCAGCTTATGTGATGGTTTCTGGTAATCCTGCACATGCATATGGTATGAATGTTGAAGGAATGCGTCGTAAAGGCTGGTCTAAGAACGTGATTCAAGGCTTAAGAGAGTCTTTTAAATTGATCTATAAAGAAAATTTAACGACTGAACAGGCAATTGAACGCATTCGCCAAGAGATTCTTCCTGAAGTTGAAGAAGCACAATTGCTGATAGATTCTGTATTAGAATCTAAACGTGGTATTGTGCGTTAATCATTTCATGATAAAAAGCTAAATATAAAAAATGCCTCACGATGAGGCATTTTTTATAACTAACACAATGACTTTGTTTTTAGCCCTTTTTGAAATAACCTGCTTCTTCAGACTTAGGGTAGGTGCTTAACAATTTACTTTTATAGACATTTGCTGTTTGCGTATTTTTATTGACATCTTTTGCAATACTATAAAGTTGGTATAAAGCACGTGGTGCTTTTGACGAGTTAGGGAATTTAGCAGCGACGATCTCGTAATTCTTTTTAGCTTCATTGTAGTTTGGTGGATCAATTGCCAATTGAAACTCAGCCAACCAAAAATAAGCATTTCCTGTATAAATACTGTTTGGATAATTTTTAATAAAATTTTGCATTGGTGCAATGGCTTGTTTTGCACCACCTTTCTTATAAGCATCTAAGGCAACAGTATAGGCAGCTTTTTCAAGCGCAATAGGATCACTGGTATTATTACTGTTTGTAGGTGTTGCTGAGGTTTGAGCTGTTTGTGTTGCAGGTTGCTGTTGTGTAGCTGTTTGATTCGGTGCTGCTGTCTGTGTGGTCTGTTCTGAATTTTCGACAGCAGGATTTGTCGTCGGTGCATTTTCAGCAGGTGCTTGTTGTTCTTGAGAATTATTGTCTGGCTCTAGCTTTTGGTTCAATAACTCAAGACGTTGATCGAGGTCAGTATAGCGATTGCTTAATTCTTTATTGAGCTGATCAATAGCATGATCTTGTTCTTCAATTTTGCCACGTAATTCACGAATTTGATTTTCGAGTTGCTGATTCTTTTGAATAAGATCCCAATTCATATTTCCAGTAATTGGAGCAGAAGAATTCGCTATATCATTTCCTGAGGACGCGTTGCTTAATCCACGAGACTCAATTGGAATCGCATATAAAGATGCTGAACTGAGTAAGGCAATCGAAAAGAGAGCATGCTTTTTTAGCATAATTAAAAATCCATTAAAGTCAAAATCTTCCCACGTAAGGAATAAAGTTGCTTGAAAACCAATAAATGTGATCATTAAAAACGGCTAGAAGCGGAATTGCAAGGTGCTTTTACAATGTTCAGATAATTCTAGTGGAATGTGAAGGCTTTTTGTAATAAATCCGTTGTTCATATTCA
Organism: Acinetobacter sp. Ag2; assembly: GCF_001005515.1. NCBI lineage: Bacteria > Pseudomonadati > Pseudomonadota > Gammaproteobacteria > Moraxellales > Moraxellaceae > Acinetobacter > Acinetobacter sp. Ag2. The sequence continues at coordinate 73,006 of NZ_LBNA01000052.1, read as the reverse complement.
CGTTTAAGTTTCTCATGCGTGCTTTCTAAAAATATATTAGATCATGAAATTATTCTTAATTGTATGTTTTTTATTGAAAAATTTAAGTGACACGATCCAATATTTTTTATTGCATAGAAAAGATTAGCGATAATTTTTAACATTTTAGGTTTTACATGTTAGCTATGAGCTAAAAATATATTGAAGTTAGATCATATCTAGTATAGCGCCTTGCCTATATGCTCATTTGACTATTATGCGAGGTTATCGGTTACTAGCATATTTTAAAGATGATATAAATTTATGTGCACTATGCACCGTTTTAAAAAAATTATTGAATTAATTTTAGTTTTATTAATATAATATAGTAAAAATCATTATATTAATAATAAAGTGTAATATGGTTATATTTTAAGTGATTTAAATATAATTAATAGGTGTATGAAAAAAAAATTGTGAATTTTTTTTATTTATGAATAAAAAAAATCTTTAATATATTTTTTTAAAATATAATTCTTATCGAGTATTATCAGTTATTGATAAATTTACTGTTTTATTTTTATTGATAATTAGTTTTAATTTTATTTTTTTAACCTTGCTAAAATATACATTTTTGTAATTATTATTTTTCCTTCCATCGGAATTTAAATGTCAAAATTGTTTTTTTGTATACATTCTTAATGTGAATTATTTAGTAAAAATTAATTTATATTTAAGGATGGGTATATGGAAAATCAGCTACGATATATAAAAATTGCACTTGGCTTGTCATACTTATTTGCTACTCATATGGCATATGCTCAAGATTTTAAAAGATTTTCCATTTCAGCGGGTTGGCTGAATGTGCGGTCAACAGGAGATGCTCAACCTTTTAGGATTAATACTTCTGTTGCTGAAAAAACAATGTCTAAAGTTGGGATGATTTCAGGGGCTGCGGTTGCTAAAAATTTAGATCAAGCTCGAATCAATCAAATGGACCCAGAATTGATCAGAACGATCAATATGCAAGACCCTGCAACCGGGAAATATCCGCTTGATTATATTTTGGAGATGATACCAAATGCGGAGAATCCTGAAGCTGCGCTTGAATATGCTACAGGTATCGCTGAAATTAATGGCTTAAGTGCATGGACGGCAAATGCAGGATTGGAAGTTAAAAACGTCAATACGGCTGGGCTAATGTTTAATTATAACATCAATGAACATGTTTCGATTCAGCTGATGGGCGGTATTCCACCTACTGTAGATTTAAAAGGAAAAGGGCAGATATATGCACCATTTTCAGCGACCTCACAACCATTCGGCGGGGATTCCGGAAATTTATACTTAAAAAATAATTTGTTAATTACAAATTTAGATCAATATAACTATGCCGCCTCAGCACGAGCTTGGACACCAGCATTACAAGCACAATATTATTTTGGGCGACCTGGTATTAATAAATTAAGACCATTTCTAGGTTTTGGCTTTATGTATGCTTATTTCAATGAGATTAAAATCAATGCTGGCGTTAAAAATGATTTAATTGCAGCGGGGCATATGATTCAAAATATTGATGATCAGAAAGCAGGTGCCGCTTTGGAAGGTAAAGCTTCAACAGGTAAAATGCGAGTTAAAGCAGATGCAAATGATGCTTTTGCTCCGATCTTTTCTGCAGGGTTTACTTATGACTTTAAAGAGAATTGGTTTGCTACGGCATCTGTATCATATGCAAAACTTGACAATACAGCCACCATTTCAGTTTTGAATGACAATACTGGAAAACAATTGATTTATGCCAAAACTAAAATTCAGATTGATCCATTGATGAGCTATTTAGGCATTGGATATCGTTTTTAAAGAGAGCAGGTGAATCCTTAAATATGAGTAAGTCATAACACGTTTTAATGATGATTAAGTTTCCCCCTCAAGCCATAAAGCCCGAGTCTAGTCCACTCAACTTTTTTTATGGCTTTTTTTTATGGTTTTTTTTTATGGTTTTTTTGCAAAAAATAACCACATTGATGACGAAATAAGCAAACGAATGAATAACTTGAGAAAATCACAATGTTTGGCTTGCAAGAAAATAAAAAATCTCTATACTCTGTTCTTGCAATGGTAGCCCTGCTGGTGGTTTCGCAATTGTACTCTGAAAACCCCGCCAGGACCGGAAGGTAGCAACGGTATCAGAACTATGATGTGCCGAAATTTTGCTAGTAGGGTTGCCACCAGATTTTCTAAATCTAATAATTATTCAAAATATAAATTTTTTGTCTATTACACAATCGCTAGGTACTTTATCTTTAACTCATTTTAGATATTTATTATCCATCCTCATTTTCTTTTCTAGAAATCGCTTTCATAATCGCGTCCATTTCAAAGCCACGATATTGTAAGAAACGAATTTGTTTAGCTTTGATTTTAGGGTCTTTACTTACCTCAAAACCATATTTTTTGACTTTGAGTTGATAAGCTTGTTCATACCAATCAATTTCAGCAATATCTTCTTGTACTAAGCTTTTATCGAGATGTTTAGCACGCAAGGCCAACTTGATTCGATTAGGTCCTTTGCCTTTGCGAACTTGGCTACGAACCGTCATTTCAGCGACACGTTGATCGCTTTGATAGTTATTTTCAGATAATTCGTCCACTAATGTTAAAACTTCTTCACGGCTTTGTGCCAAAGTCATCAGTTTTTCAATAAGATCTGCTTTGGAATATTCTTTACGGGTTAAGACTGCAAAAGCATATGATCGTAAACGTGTTCCCGTTAAGCCCTGTGGTGCTGGTGTGCAATCTTGATCAGCGATAAAGGCATGCTGATTATTGACCTCATTGCTTATTGTACTAGTTGGAGGAAGAGGTGCAGTTTCATCCTCGCCAAACTGCTGCTTTAGTTTTTCGTAGTCTAGCATCTTAGGAAATTTAGCTTGGCTCATATCTTTAATAACAATAACTTTCGTTGGTATTTGTCATAGTGTAGCGCCTATTTGGGGTTTTAACAGCGCATAAGCTGTACAGATAGATGAGCTGTCATGTCAGGCATATTATTCAATTCACTAAATAGGCTTACCAATACTGTCTGATTCAATCTGATCGATGATAAAAATCGATTTTGGACGTAAATATCGTGGTGTCTTTTGACTGATCCAATCTTGTAATTGATTGATATCTAAATATTGTTTAAGGATGACTTTAACTGCTAAACATTGTCCTAGATCTACATCATCTACCGCATATGCTTGAGCATATTCTATGAGGGAGTGTTGGTATAAAATATTTTCTAAGTCAATTGGATAAATATTGATCCCCCCACAAATTAGCATATCATCACGTCGACCTTTTAAATAATAATATCCTTGCGAATCTCGGACAGCTAAATCACCACATTCAATCCATTGATTAGGGGTAATTGACCACGCACACTTACTCCATAAAGTACCAATTTGACCGTGTTCGAGAATTTCTCCTGATAGATCAGTAATTTTTAACTCTACACCTTGAATAGCTCTACCAATACTGTCCGGATGTGTTTTTAAATCTTTAGGGGTTGCGATCATATTAATCCCAGTTTCTGAACTTCCATATAGATTGAATAATTGAATGTAAGGGTAGTGTTGTTGAACTTGATGAACCAAATGAGCACTTAAAGGCGAACTTCCTGAAATGATATGCTGGACCGAGCTGAGCATTGAGCGAGATTTAATCAGTCTATGTAAGATTGTGGGTACTAAGTTTAGACAATCAATTTGGTAGTGTTTAATCCATAAACAGGCACTTTGTACATCAAAGCGATTTTGCAAGATGACGGTCTTATGAAAGCTTAAAGCCATTAAACTTGCAGTTAAACCAGCAGCATGGCAGATCGGTGTCATGACAAAAATCTGTTTAATTTTAAAGAACTTTAATTGTCTAAGCATGAGATCTAGTAAAGGCAGGCATTGCAATGGATTTGAATGTCGTGTTGCTACTTTAGGAATACCCGTAGACCCTGAGGAACAGACACTAATTTTGTTAAAAAAATAGCGTTTGATATGAAAATGTTGTGAGTCGTGTTGTGATGGAATATCTGAATAATGCTGAACTTTAATTTTTTTTAATCGCGCTAAATGCCCAATCAAATAAAATTTTTTCTGATCCAGCAGCGTTTGAAGTTTATGTTCGATTAAATTGGGGTTAATGATCACAATATCCTTGCCTAAACGACTTAAAGCAAATAAAGCAGCCAGGCTATCTAAATCTTGTTCAAGCATGAGTGCAAGTTGATTTGGAAATTGACTTTGATATTCTGGTTTTATCCATTCACAAATAAGTTGATCAGTACGATGTTTTAAATCTTGAAAACTCACCTCTACGCCATCGATAATCAATGCCGTTTTATTCTTATTAATTCGGGTTTGCGCATCTAAAATACTGTATAGATGCACACCATGTTTCATAACACTGAATAACAGACTAAGACACCATTTGATTACGAATCGCCATGACATTTTACTTTTTCCGTCCAAGAATAAAGCGATAAAAATAATAAATTGGTCTTGAGAATAGACTTGATGTAACTTGTGCCCAAATTAACCACCATGGCTGCCATTGCCGTTTATGTCCAATCAGGCTATCTAAAATTGCATTTGCTGCACTTTGTGCCTGCATTGCAGGCATGTGATCATAGTGTTTGGTTGGCAAAATCATACGTGTGCGTACCAATGGTAAATAAATGATACTAGTATCAATTTGCTGAATAGCAAGTTCGGGTTGGATGGCAAGGATCCATTGTTGCATAGCAACTTTAGATGCTTGATAACTTGACCAAAGTGGGGGAGCGAATAGTTTGGCATTAATGGTAGAAACAACCAAAATTTGCCCACATTTCAGTTTTAAGTCTGGCAATAATAAACGAGTGAGTTGAGCAGGGTTGATGTAATTAATTGCAATACAGCGATCAATATCTTGAGGTCGATCTAAACTCTCCCAGATCGAGCGTTGAATGGATTTACCTGCATTATGAATCAGAATATCAACGTGTAAATTTTTCTCTTGCAGGCTTCGAAATATATTTTCAGCTGCTTCCAGTTCATATAAATCTGCACTGACCATTTCAACATGGCAGTGACCACGTTCTAATTCATTTTTTAGCTGTAAAAGTTTGTCAGTACTTCGCGCAACTAAAATCAGGGTACATTCAGTATGTGCTAAACGTTTCGCACATGCTTCACCAATTCCAAAACTGGCACCTGTAATCAGAATCGTCTTATTTTTAAAATGTTGATCTATTTTTGCTTGAGTAATTCTTGGACCTTGAAAAAATAAAAACTCAGCCAATCTTGTAATATTTGTCTGCATAAGAATAAATGTATTTGATGTTGAATATCATTTTAAATCAGTTATAACTGAAATTTATTAGAAATCACAATCAATTTCAATTCAATAATTTATATAAAAAAGCGCCTCGAAAGGCGCTTAGGAAAAATAAAGAACTGATAGATCAGATTAAACATCTAAAAAGTCAGGTTCTTCTTCTTTCTCTTCAACAGGTGCAGCATTTGCTGTAGTTAAGAGCTTTTCACGAATCATACGATCAAGATCTTGCGCCAGTTGTGGATTTTCTTCTAAATGGCGAATGACATTGTTTTTACCTTGACCGATTTTATCGCCTTGGTAAGAATACCATGCACCTGCTTTTTGAACCAGTTCTTGAGCAACTGCAAGATCAACCAACTCACCCAAGTGATTAACACCTTTACCATACATGATTTGGAAAATCGCTTCACGGAAAGGAGGAGCCATTTTATTTTTAACAACTTTCACTTTGGTTTCAGAACCAACGATCTCATCGCCTTCTTTGACTTGACCAATGCGACGAATATCTAAACGTACTGAAGCATAGAACTTCAATGCATTACCACCAGTTGTGGTCTCAGGGCTACCAAACATAACACCAATTTTCATACGGATTTGGTTAATGAAAATTACCATACAGTTTGAACGCTTTGCATTACCAGTGATTTTACGCAATGCTTGGCTCATCAAACGTGCTTGTAAGCCCATGTGAGAGTCACCCATTTCGCCTTCAATTTCAGCTTTAGGAGTCAATGCAGCTACAGAGTCGACAACGATCAGATCAATCGCACCTGAGCGAACAAGCATATCGGCAATTTCAAGTGCCTGTTCACCATTATCTGGCTGTGAAACTAAAAGATTGTCAATATCAACCCCAAGTTTACTGGCATATTGTGGATCTAAAGCGTGTTCGGCATCAATAAAGGCACAAGTTCCACCCGCTTTTTGGCATTGTGCGATTGCCTGTAAAGTCATTGTGGTTTTACCAGAAGATTCAGGACCATAAATTTCAACAATACGTCCTTTTGGTAAGCCCCCGATTCCTAGTGCAATATCAAGTGTTAAAGAGCCAGTAGAAACAGCTTCAACAGCTTGTACAGTATTATCCCCTAAACGCATGACTGTATTTTTACCAAATTGTTTTTCAATTTGGCTAAGTGCCGCGTTCAGTGCCTTGCTTTTGTTATCATCCATCTCGTAAACCTCAAACGATGTAATATCACTAATATCTTAAGTGGATGTCATTAAATTTGATCTTTCGTCCACAGGAGTAATAGTGACAGAAAATTAAAAATGGTTCTATCTTTAAAAACAGTAGTACGACATATTTTGTCGCACTTAACTTAAACGAATTCAGTCATCATCATAGGACCAAGATTGGTCAAATTGCTGATCATTTTCTTGCTTAAATTTGCTTATTTGTCGTCGATCTTTTTTACTCGGTCGATGATCAGGTCGCGCTAGATTATGCAATTTTCTTTGGGTTGAAATCAACTCTCTACGTGCCACACTGACTTCTGTTTCTTCATATAGTTGTTGTGCAATAGGCGCACCGCCACGAATTGCAGACAATGCTTTGATCACCACTGTTTTTCGATCAAATCCTTGCTGTATGGTTAATTCCATGCCCACACGAATTTCTTTAGAAACTTTGACACGCTCATTATTGTGATGAACTTTGCCGCCTTCAATTGCATCTTTGGCAATCGAGCGTGTTTTAAAGAAACGTGCAGCCCAAAGCCACTTGTCTACACGCATTGTTTCAAGTTGTTGTTTCTCAGGCTGTTTTGACATCGACATCCTTATTTTCTAAGTTTAACTTGGTGAGTAATGGTAAAAGCTCAGTTAAATGATCAATTGCAGGGTATTCCAACTCAAGGACATGACGTGCTGCACGACCACTTGATGGTTGAGTAATCGTAATCAAATGTTGTATACCAAATTTCTCAGCACCTTTGAGCACAGGAGTAGTATCATCAACCAAACAAGCATTTTGAGGATCAAAAGGATACTTCTGTTGAAGAATTTCCCAGAATTCGACAAACTCTTTGGAATATCCAATTTCTTCACTACTGATCATCACTTCAAAATAAGGGCTTAGGTCGATATTTTCAAGTTTAAGCTGTAATCCTGCGCAATCTGCATTGGTAAGTAGCCAGCAACGATAACCTTGTGCTTTTAATTGTTCCAGTAGTTCAAAGCAACCTGGTCGAGTTGCAATTTTGTCTTTATATTCATATTGTAATTTTAGAACATCTACGCCTACTTTCTCAGACCAGTATTTTGAAGAATACCAACAGAGTGTGTGATTATGTTGCTGATAAAATGTATTCAGGGTGTTATGGCTCTGCTCTAAACTACATTGATGTGTTTGTGCGTGACGCTCAGGGAGTTTGGTGTTCCAGATGAGATCGTCAAAAGCCAAATCGAGGAGCGTACCGTCCATGTCAAAAAAAATGATCGGTTTTTGCATTCAAGAAACTCCTAAGATTTTTAAAGTACATCAAAGCTCATCATAATATGTAAAAATACTAAATTTTTTAACTCTATAGTTCAGGATTAAAAAGATTTAAAAATTTTTAAAGCCTTATAAAGTTATGTATGCTTGAAGAAAAATTATGTACATATGTGTGCATATATTTAAAAACAAATCTCATAACAAACAAGTATAAGAGATTTGAATTCTTAAATCATGGGATTCACTAAACGTTGGTTAAAATCTAACAATGGAAAAACAGCAATAGAGATAGAATTGAAATCGTCATTGTTCGTGATCGCTTATTGGTGTCTGTGCATATGTTGTCAAAGAGAAAATAGCCTTTCAATATTGCTGTCTTTTTAATGGAGAAGTCTAAGGTTTAGATATTTGGACATAAGCTCTGATTAAGACTTGAATTTCAATGTAAACATAGAAATGTGTTAAAAAATGAACATTGATCGACTGTCCACTCTATTGTTTAGGGTCAATCCACACAATTTTTAAATTTCATATACAAACTTGCTTCATCATTGGATATTTTTGTCTTTGAAATTAAAATATCAGTTAAATAGTTTATTTAGATAAACTAATTTTAAATATTGATTTAAAAGAAAAAAATTGAAATAGTCATATTCTGCCAATGTGATAAAAGTATTTTGAATAGAAAATCCTTCTTAGAGACTGCGAATGTGTTTTCTATCTCCTTTACTGGAGTTTTTTGTGTGATGGTGCATGTTATTTTGTTATGTAGACCATTTCTAATTTAGACAATTTTTTAGCTAAAATGGATTAAAATGAACATCTGTATTGGTGGACCGTGGAATGGATGCAAGTTATTGGGAGATTCCCATGATAAATCTTTTAAAGTTAAAGATAATAAATTACAGAGAATAGTAAAATATAATAGAAAAATAATTCACATCAAAAAAAATGTATACATTTTTTGGATCGTAGATGAATTGAGCGAATCTGAAGCTTCTACTTTGATGAATGATTATTTGCGTGAATACTTCATTAAGGCTGAAATAGAATTAATTGGGGATGAGTAATGAGGCGCTTAAGGACCTTTCTTTCATGAATGAAGTATATAGTCACTTATTGCGGGTGAATTCAAATATAATTAAGAACGGTTTTCCTTTTTTAAATTAAATATAAAACAATATATTAGATCGATTTTATGAGTCAAAAAAATGATCATGTGGTCCGAATCATATGGGGGGATTGAAAGTACCTTCTCCCTTCGGGAGAAGGTTAAGGTGAAGGGGCTTTAATGTTGATTTATAGTATTAAAAACGACTTATGAAAGAAGCTTATTGTGTTTTTATCAATCTATTTTGAAAGATCATTGGTTTGGTAAGAATATAATATTTCAAGTTTTTAGAGACAGCTTAGTCTAGTCAATTGAATAAATACCTAAAAGTCTATGATGATATTCAAAAGCATATCATCTATTTAAAGTACAATTAATTGTTTAAAAGCTATTGTTTTCATGCACTCAACATAAAAAAATGATAGGCTTAAGCACAAAAATCAGACATCCTACAGGTCAGATCAATGTTTATCACTACTCAAGCACCACAAGATGACCAAATTTCAAAATTGGTTCCTGTTTTGGCCAAAGCAAGTCAAATTTTACTTGAGGAATACCAAAACTATTGTGCTGGGCGAGCATTTAATATTGATCAAAAGGATGATCAGTCTCCAGTAACCCAAGCTGATTTAAAGGTTAATGCTTATTTAATTGAACAATTGGCACAAGTTACGCCCGAAATTCCTGTGTTGTCTGAAGAAAGTGATTATTCAGAACGTCATGCTTGGGCGGTGTGTTGGATGCTAGACCCTTTAGATGGAACCAAAGAATTTATTCATGAACGTGATGAATTCACCATCAATTTAAGCCTGATTCATAATCATCAAACCATATTCTCTATTATTGCTGTACCAACTGAACAAGTTATGTATTTGGGTTATTTAACAGAACTTCCATATAAGTATTCATTTACTCAGGGGACATGGGAGCGCTATTGCAAGTTTAAAGAAGTTGAAGAAGATGCAATCCAAATTGGTTTAAGCCATAGCAGTAAGAATCCCAAATATCAGCAATATATTGATTATATCGAACAAGAGTCACCTGTCATTAAACGAGAGGCGGGCAGTGCCTATAAATTTTGTATGATGCTGGAAGGTGAAATTGATATTTATCCACGCTTCCACCCAACCTCCGAGTGGGATACGAGTGCAGGGCAAGGTTTGCTCGAAAGTATTGGTGGTGGATTGGTCAGCTTAGCGGCAGTACCCTTTACTTATAATCAACGAAATACTGTATTAAATGAAGGTTTTATTGCATTTCGGAATGAGGAAACCAAACAAATTGCCTTAGATGCACTTGGTAATGTTAGCTTTTAATATAATTTAGCTTTTTAGATAATATAGATATCTATTTTACAGATGATTTAACACTTTGTGACTTATGTTATAGTAAAGCTGTATAAAAAGAGTTTTGAGTTGATATGGCGTTAGATTTATTGCCGAAAAGCATGCTGAAAGCAATAGATTTATTGCCAGATGCGCAGACCCCTGTGACTTTATTTACGCGTCATTCAATTCGTGAAGTTGTTAATGGACAGGGATTGGCTGGCTATGATTTACAACTAACAACTCAGGGGCGTGACTTAGCACATGCTTGGGGTTCATATTTAATAGATCATACCGATCGTGTCATTCAGCATTGTATTTCTAGTCCAATTCAACGTTGTGTAGATACTGCTGCTTTGATGATTCAAGGGGCAGATGGAGTCTCCCCCCAACCCAATACCCATCATATTGAAATTGTCGAAAAAGGCTTATTGGTTGAGCCTGGAAGTTTCGTGCTGGATATTAAGCAAGCTGCGCCATACTTTCGCAAGCAGGGTGCGCTCGGTTTTATCAATAGCTTTGTGAATAATGCCTTACCCGGAATGAAACATCCAATTCGTGGGGTAGTTGATGTGCTTGAACTGATTTATGAAACACATCCAACAGTAAGCAATGGTATTAGTTTAGCTGTAAGCCATGATACGATTCTTGCTGCAATTATTGCTGTGATTTCGAAACGTACTCAAATTGATCAAAGTGATTGGCCTGAAATGATGGAAGGGTTGTTTGTTTGGTTTGAGGGAGAGCGCTTTGTGGATAGCCATTTAAAATGGATTTGGCGTGGCGAAAGAGGTGAATTATTGATACGTGACTTTCAACAATAATATGATAAAAAATGGTTGATTATTATTGCTTTACTTGATCGTTGATTAAGCTTGTAGTAAAGCCAATATAACGATGACTAAAATTATAAACTTAATTGTATTCTATTCAGATTAATCACTACTCTAGATGACAAGCACAATCGTATTTTGCTGTTGTGATAGGTTTTTCGTCGGTTAATGATAAAAAAATGATGAAATTTAAATTGGTGTGTTATATTTAAGTTATTGAAATTAAATAATATTTCAATTTTGTCTCAAAAAACATGGATAGAGATAAGTCGTTATAAATATTGGGGGAGATCTGTGATGCACTTAAGGTTTAAATATTTAACAATTTGTACGCTTTCAGCAATGTTGATTGCATGTGGGGGTGGAGGGGAAAGCCATTCTGTAAATGATCAGCCATCAAATCTGCCACAAAATCCAGGAGATGGTACAAATGAACTGCCTGGAGATGGTACACCAGAAATACCAGATAATGGTTCGAGCGGTTCAAATAATGGCTCTACAGAAACTCCACCAAATAGTGGTTCAGATGGCTCCAACAATGGATCTATAGAAACACCTCCAGAGAATGGTTCGGGCGGTTCGAATAATGGATCTACAGAAACTCCACCAAATAGTGGTTCGGATGGCTCTAACAATGGATCTACAGAAACACCACCAGAGAATGGTTCGGGTGGCTCCAACAATGGTTCTACAGGAACACCACCTGAGAATGGTTCGGGCGGTTCAAACAATGGCTCTGAGGGCAATACGGGTACTACACCACCTACTGTCGACAAATATCCTGAACCTGTTAAAAATAAAATCTCGAATAAGATATTGGGATTCTATGATTTTAATGGACAAGGCGAAAATCGATTACTGCGTAATGATTTAACGGGTAATTTCGCTGCAATGGTACAGTTTGTACAAAGTCATGCGGTCAATCCTAAAAATAATGAACAGGATAAAATGCCACGTTTGACCACTGAAAAAGATGCTTTGTTATTGGTAACGCCTTTGGTTGCGATGGGGGAACTCAACCAATTACAAGCTGAAATTTATCAAGGTAATCAACTGATTCGTACAGTTAATTTAAAAGAACCATCACGCCTTGCAGCTTCAGATCAATCCAATCAGGACGATCGAGCACGTGTCATGTACTCAAAGCAAGCATGGTCACTTGCTTTGAAGTGGAATGAAGTTCGTCCAGGACTTTCTATTCGCGTCATCGATCCAGTCAATAATCGTAGTGGTACGCTTGGCGGAAGAGATATTGACTTTGCAGCGCCCGGAGAGCTTGTGGTTCAAAGTATTCGTTTAGGTTTATTAACCGATGCACCAAAATCCAATGGGCACTATATGCTTTTGGAACCAGAAAAAGCGGGTACTGATTATTTACAAACCATCCCAGCGGCAAAAATGATTGTCAGTAAATATGAGGAAATGAAGCTCAATCGTGTGATGGTTGCGAGTGGCGTGATTTATGATTCAGCAAGCGCGACCAATGGGGGCGTTTATGATGGTGACATGCGTGAGAATACTGCGAAATCTACATTTAGTGTCGGTATAAATTTAGCCAATTGGGGGGTGACCAGTTCCTCAATGCAAAGTCAGGAACAACCACAGCTGACACAAAGTGTTGTGATTCATCATGCCAGAGGTAAATATGCCAATGGTGAGTCAAATCATGGCTTGAGTGGTGGCAATGGGATTTTGACATTGATTGATTCTATAGGAAATGAATTCAGTCATGAAATTGGACATCATTATGGATTAGGACATTATCCAGGTTCTGTTGAAACCAGTGGTAGCCCAACCAATTATTTCTGGTCTGCACATCATGCGGATAGTGGCTGGGGCTATATTGCATTTCGTAATAAGATGCGCGGCAACTTAAATTGGGGCAGTACTAATTTAGGAGATGGGAGTAATGGGGTGCCTAACTTCCAAAATTTATATGCTTATGGCTGGGATGCAATGAGTGGTGGCGCAAGTGCCAGCTCGATTTCTAAATATACCCACTACACAGGTTATAGTACTTGGTTGAAAATTCAGCCTGCATTTGATAAGTACATTTGGGATGCAAACTCAATCACAGGTTATAAAAAGTGGAATGCAAACACACGAGAAATGGTGGATGCTCAACCCAAAACGCCAAACTCAGGCAATGTTTGGTACAACAGTGCAGATGGAAATTTCTTAAAGCCGCGTCTATTTAGTGTGCCAGTTTATACAATTTTAGGGGGATATGACCCTGTAAATCAGGTGGGTATTGTTTATCCTGCTGCACGTGGTAACTGGGGCAATGTATTCAATTTGCCACAAGTCAATACCTCTAGCACTGCTGCAAGTTGCTGGTTGAATGTACAATATGCCAGTAAAGTTGAACATATTGCACTTGCACCACAACGGGTAAATGCTGGAAGCAATGCCAATAAGTTCCATGTCAATCTTGCACAAAGTGATACACCTCAAAATGTGGATCTTTATTGCCAGAAAGCGGGTCAACAGGCAGTTAAGCTCTCTAGCATCAGTATTCCTGTTGCAGTTGAAGCTATGACGCCTTTTGTGAGCATTGGTAAGGAAGCAGAATATTCTGCTTTAAGAAAAATTGAAATGCCACAGCTTGAACAAGCTTTACTCAATAATCAAGGTAAAGCGGTGGTTAAACTTGATGCGAATTCACGTTTACTATTTGACTCTTATCGTCTATTTAAAACTGAACTTTCTCCAAATGCACAGCTTGAAATGGTACGTTACACCCAACAACAAATAAAACTTTATCGTTTAAATCGTTGGATTAATGCTTATCGAGTTGATTTGGAAAGTGGTAATGCTGAAGCAATTGAGGCATTTAATCGATTTGTGGCTAAATTGGAATTGAATAATGATTTTAATTTAAATGAAGTTTCTAGTCTAAAAAATGGAACCAACTGTTTGAAGGTAGAAACACTGTCTGATGGCAAGCTAAATGCCTACATCAGTGGTAAGAGTGCTTGTACAGGTGATGACTCTGAGCAATGGATTTATGATGCGATGGGTAAAATCCATAGTAAGAAATATATGGATCAATGTTTAGCAAGTCAGGCTGGTGTGATCAATCTTGCATCATGTAATAATGAGAGTTCAGCGCAGGCTTGGATGATTAATTCTACATTACAACGCATTGAACAAGGTTCAAAATGTTTTGATTTAGAATATGGTTATTTAAATAACAATCGTGCCCGTTTGATTAGTTATAACTGCGGGACAGGTGGGAATCAAAAATGGACAAGTTTACTCTCCAATAATAGTTTGATTTTGGCTGCGACAAGTTCAGCAAACTTACCATTGATCAAACAATTATTAATTCATTAAGCAGAATCAGATTGTTTAGATCGCTATAAAATAAGCGCCTAAGGGCGCTTATTTTTTATCATACTGGATGCTTTTATATTGAAATCGATCAAAGATATTAAGGGTGTTATATTTTTAAGAAAATTGGTCTGCATGCATTAATGAGTGTTGTAAATCTTCAGTTGCTTTACGTCCTTGAAGTTGTAGACTGACTGCATGCATTAACCCTGTCCATGTCTCATTGGGTTCCCACACTTGATGCAACAACTCTTGTGCTGTTGGCATATCCATATCCATAAAATACTGACGATATAAATACATTAGGCTACTGACACGCATGTTCTTGGCACAATGTACCCACACCATTTTTTCCTGCACTAAATGTGCAATCAAATCTAGAGCAAATAAACATTGGTCATCTGCAGGTCGATCCCAATGAATGGGAATTTGGATATAGTTTAAGCCTAACTCAGCACAGATTTTATCTTCATGTTCTAAATGTACCGACGCATCTGTAAATGCCAGATTGATGATCGTATCTACGCCGTATTCTTTAATTTGCTTCAGTTGTTCAGCCGTCGGTTGACCTGAAGTCAGTAAATGTTCATGGACAAACTGAAAGTTTGCGATTTGACAGAGTTCTTGTTCAAGTTCGTTCATAGCATTCTTACAGAAAAATTTTAATAACATCATAAACAAAAACGCCATCTATGTAGATGGCGTTTTTATACTAATTAACGCTTTGGTAAAATATCTTTTAAGGCTGCATCCATTTCAAGCAATGCTTTTTCTGTAGTTTCCCAGTCAATACAGCCATCAGTCACTGATTTACCATATTCCAAATCGCTTAGATTTTCTGGAATATCTTGACGACCACCTTTGATATGACTTTCAACCATGATGCCAACAATCGATTTATTCCCATCAAGAATTTGTTCTGTGATATTTTTCAATACCAATGGTTGCAAATATGGGTCTTTATTTGAGTTTGCATGACTGGTATCAATCATAATTTTCGTACTGACTTTAGCTTTTGCTAGTGCGTTTTCTGCTTCTGCAACTGAGCCTGCATCATAGTTCGGCTTACCATTCCCGCCACGTAATACAACATGCGCATACGGGTTACCACTGGTACGAATCACTGAAACTTGACCTTCGTTATTCAGACCTAAAAAGCTATGACCATGCTTCACGGATTGCATTGCGTTGGTTGCAACAGTTAAGCCACCATCGGTACCATTTTTAAAGCCGACAGGTGATGACAAACCAGATGACATTTCACGATGGGTTTGGCTTTCTGTGGTACGTGCGCCAATGGCAGACCATGAAATTAAATCTTGATAATACTGAGGTGAGTTTGGATCCAACGCTTCAGTCGCACAAGCTAAACCTTTGTCATTTAACTCAAGCAGTAATTTACGTCCTAAACGTAAACCTTTTTCGATATTAAAAGAATCATTCATGTCAGGATCATTGATCAAACCTTTCCAACCTACAGTTGTACGAGGTTTTTCAAAATAAACACGCATGATGATGTAGAGCGTATCTTTTACTTTTTCGCTTAAAACTTTTAAACGATCTGCATAATCATGTGCTGCAACAGGGTCATGAATTGAGCAAGGACCAATCACAACAAATAGACGTTTATCTTTACCATCTAAAATATTACGGACTGTTTCCCGACCATGAAGTACAGTTTGGTAAGCATTTTCATTTAATGGGAGTTCAGCTTTAAGTTCAGCTGGAGTTACAAGCGTTTGAATGCTTTGGACATTCACGTCATCAATATCTGATTGAATAATTGGATTTGAATTTAATGTATTCATTGCCGTCACTGGGTATTAGAACATACAGAAAGTATTTTTAGTGGTCAGAATATAACATGAATTGGTTCAAGTTTTGTTATAAATAAATCATTAAAACTTCACAACCCATTCATAATGATAAGTTATCAATTACAGATTAAATTTAAACCTGCTGTTGTTGAACCGTTTGAGTAACCATGACTGCCTGTGGTTTTTCAACAGGTTTGGATTTAACTGGATTTAAGATAAAGTTAATACCTAGAGCAAATAGGGTGATTCCAAGTACTTTACGGATCATCTTTTCAGGCATTTTCGAGCTGATTAATGTGCCAACAATAATCGCAGGAATAGACCCAACCAGTAGCCATCCGAGTAATTGAAAATCTACGTTGCCTGAAGTCATGTGTGCAAAACCTGCCACAGAGGTGAGTAAAACGGCATGTACCACATCTGAACCAATGATACGAATCATCGGTAAGTTCGGAAACATCAGAATGAGTGCCATGACACCAAAAGCGCCAGCACCTACAGAGGAGAGCGTCACGAATACACCCAGTACAATGCCCATGAGCACGACGTATACACGCTTACCTTGAATGTTAAAATTATTTACCTCTCGAAAGTCGTGTTGATCTTCACGAAATTTGGCAAAAAACTTTTCAATTCTGGCACGGAACATAATGGATAGACCTGTTAGCGTCAGCATAAACCCTAAAACCATGGTTAAGATGGCTTTGTAATGGGTTGAACCGCTCAAATAGTTTTCTAAAACCCAATGGGTCACAAATGATGCTGGAACACTCCCTAAAGCGAGCCAAAGTACGATAGGCCAAACAATATTGAGTTTTTTTGCATGTACAAGTGAACCGCAGAACTTTGAAATCGCAGCATAGAGGAGGTCCGTTCCGATGGCGATGTGTGGTTCAATTCGAAATAAACTAATCAAAATAGGTGTCATCAGTGATCCACCACCGACACCGGTAATACCTACACAGAAACCGACTAAAACGCCAGCCAAAATAAACTCAACAGGACCAAACATGACTTATTTGCCAGATATCAAAAAACAGGCATATCTTATGACTTTTTTGTATAAGTGGTTGTCTTGATTGTTGATTTACTTATGCAAAAAAATGCTAAAGCCTCAATTATTAAAAATACTCAATTTTTTAAATGTTTGGTTAGGTGGTGGAGGCATTTTATAAACAATCAATCAGCTGCTTGATCATTTATTCTTTGTCGCGGCGTTTAGTTTTGATTTGGGGATTTAAAGGTTTAATTAAACTTTTATAGTTATTAAAAAATACGTAAATATTCATATAAATGGTTAAAATTTATATGAATATTTACAATAAGTTAGTTTATATCTTGATGGATTGGTAACGTGCTGCCCAGGGTTGTGCTTGTTCTAGTAGTGCCGCCAATTGTAATAGCGTATCTTCATGCCCAAATGGGGCAATAAATTGAGAGCCTAAGGGTAAATGATCTTTGTTCCAATACAAGGGTACAGACATGGCAGGCAAGCCCGTAATATTTGCCAGTTGTGTAAAGGGTACCCACTGCAAATTATTTTTAATCAATTGTTCAACCAGTTTTCCTTTAGCCAGTAAGTGTGCTTGGTCAACTTTCAGTAACGCTTTTAAAATAGGAATTTGCCAAGCAGGTGTTTTGACTTCACCATTTTTTGGTGCAACAGATGCAGTGGAGGGGATAAGGAGTAAATCATATTGGCTAAAAAATTGATTCATTTGAGTTACATAAGTTCCCCAGTTATTCAGGTTGTTGATGTAATCCAATGCAGATGCTTTAGCACCAAATGCAGCAATGGCTAAAGTATCTAATTCAAAATCTTGATCTTTTGCACCAAACTGCTGTTTAACTTGTTTTACAGTATAAGCACATTGGCTGAACCATGTGGTAATAAAATCTTTAGCCAAAGCCATTCCATCAATCTGCGGTGAAGCTTCTTCAACGATATGCCCTAAGGATTGTAGCAACTTTACAGTGTTTTGAATGGCATTGACGGCATCTTGTGATACTTGAGTACCAATGGGTGACGTGACTGAAAAACCAATACGTAATTTTTTTGGGGCTTTTTGAATGATCTCTAAATAGTTTTCTGTTGGACGTTGAATATTAAAAAGTGCACTGTGATCTGAACCTTGTGTTGCATCCAGCATTGCTGCGCTGTCTCTTACGGATTTACACAATATATGCTGCATTGCTGCACCATGCATGGCTTCACTAATTTTAGGTCCCCAAGGCGTACGTCCTCGACTTGGCTTTAATCCAAACAACCCACAATATGATGCGGGAATACGGATTGAGCCTCCACCATCACTTGCCCCTGCAATAGGTACAATTCCAGCAGCAACACTTGAGGCTGCACCCCCTGATGAACCACCACTGTTATATTTGAGATTCCATGGGTTTTTACAGCTTCCCCATGCTTCAGGTTCAGTGATGCCTTTAATGCCAAATTCAGGAGAGTTGGTTAAACCAAAAGTTACGACACCTGATTTAATCCAGCGAGTAACGATTTCAGCGTTTTCTTTGGCAATATATTGGGCATTTTTAAAAGATTTTGAACCGAAAGATGTTGCCACACCTGCGAACTCTTGGTGGAGATCTTTTAATAAAAAAGGAACGCCAGAAAAATGACCTGAATGGTGGTTATTGGCATTTTTCATTGCCTGTTCATACATCGGAATCACGATGGCATTGATTTTAGGATTGACCTGTTCAGCACGTTGAATGGCGATTTCAAGTAATTCATGGGCTTGTATTTGTCTGCTTTGTACCAGTTGTGCTAAACCGATGCCATCATATTGAATATATTCTGAATATTTCATTGCATTCCCTCGCAATTTAAGGTTATTGGGCAAATATTTTTTGATCTTGTTGAATATCTGTTTCTAAACAAAGTTGGTTTCTTCCTTTTTCTTTCGCCAAATACAGTGCTGCGTCTGCACGTTTGATGAGCTGTTGAAAGGGAATACAGTGGGGTAATGTTTGGTAACTCAAACCTATACTTACACTGATCTGAAGTGTACGTTGATCATCTAAATAAATAGGGGTATCGAAGGTCATATTACAGATTCTTTGAGCAATTGCGATACTTTGATCTAAGCTTAAATCTTTCAGTAAAATTGCAAATTCCTCTCCCCCTAAACGACCAAACAAGTCATGGGCACGTAGCTGTGCTTTTACTTGTTGGGAAAATGTTTGTAAAACATAATCCCCAATCAAATGTCCGTATTGATCATTAATTTTTTTAAAATGATCTAGATCCAGCAGTAATATCGTCACACTATGCGCTGTTTTTTCAGTATTTTTGGCGATTGTACGTTCACTTTCCTCATAAAAATAACGTCGATTTAACGTAGTTGTTAAACCATCATGATTGGCGAGATATAAAATCTGATGATATAACTTTTGTCGGTTACGACTGATAATGGTTAGTGTCAATGGTCCTAATGCCAGCATAAACAAACCTATTCGAACGGAAAGCGTTGTTTCTAGATAGGCATTTGGTGATTGGGTAATATAGTATGAGGTCAATGCATTATATAAAAGCATACATACCCCACAATTGATAATTGAGACAAAGAATAGATTATAACTGAGTGCAGCCCATATCAATGCCGCAATTGGGAACATGATTGCACCCGGACCGATAAAAAAGTGGGTGAGTGTTACTGAGAAAACAACACCTAAAAAAGGTAAAACAAGTTGGGCTTGAACGGGTTGTTGCTTAAATTCATGGAAATAACTTTGTAATGTAGTGCGGTTTGGAATTGCTAAGACGATTGGTAAAAATGCTATGACATTGAGGATTTCACCAGTCCACCACATCCCAAAGTCGATCCAGATTCGATCGATAGACATAAAGGTATTGGGTAAGTGAGGAACCGTTAAACAAGCAACTGTAGCTGCGGCGAGACAACCACCAAATGCACTGATGCCAAAAAGATATAAAAAAGTTAAACCTTTATTATATTGTTTATAGTTTAGTTTAAAGAAATGAATAAGTAATAATGTTACCAAAGCATGCGATAGATTGGCTAAGGTTAAAAATAAGGTCACTAAAAAACTATTTCCAGTGATCAGGTCTGCAAGCATAAAACCTGTAAATGCACCTAGCCACCCACCAATATTTTTGAGCGTGGTAAATCTTAAAAAGAGTCCGAGTAAGACGGCATTTGCTGGCCAGAAAATAGCAAGAAAGGAGAGCGGTCTACCCAATATTCCAGCCAAAGCACAGGCAAATATGATCACTGCAATCAGAAAAAATGCAGAAATATTGTCCTTAAACGTTTGACTTAAATACAGTATCGCTCGTGGCAAATGACTAACCTATTTTAGAAGAATGCTTAATTCCAATTCCAAGTCACGTGGCTTTGTCTTTAAGGTAGTAATGATAATCATATCTATGTATATCGATAAATCAATAGTTTTAATCGCCTTTAATCCAGCATTTTAGAAATTTATTCTGCAGTTGAACTTGGATAAAGATTGTTCTTATATGGTTAATTTTACATGTTTTATTATAAATGTATGATAGTTTATACAAGATAAAATTTGGCATACAAGATTGGGTATGAAAAAAACAGCACTTATAATTTCTTTACTGCTTAGCTTTTCTTCTTACACTAAAGCTGATGAGGCACCTCCACGCGCTCAAGCAACAACGACCAACAATGTAATGGCGACAAATACAACCAGCACCATTCGAATTAGTACTCGACCTGAAATTTTAGGTTTATGGGGAATGGAAATTCCTGAAAATAAAAAATGCATCGAATATTATAATTTCCGAGGTTCCAATGAAGTTGTTGTCAACAGTGCCAAAGAGTGGTCAGTAGGACTTTTTGATTATCAACCCTCGCCTGATAATACTTTAGAAAAACCTCCTGCATTAATTATGCAAATTCGCTATGAAAATAACGAAACCGATTGTTCTGGGCGTAAAGAAGATCAAACTGGGGATGTGTCGCAGTATTATGTAAAGTGGATTAATAAAAATACCATGAGTTTTTGTGCGTCAGATAAAGGAGATCAATGTTTTGCCACTTTGCGCAAAGTCTTGCCTTAGGCTTGAGATATATAATTTGAACAGTGCCATGGCTTAAAGATGTTGTGCTGATAGGTCACTGAGTTAAATGATAAATCGATTTCATTGATATTAAAAAACCTCTGATTTACAGAGGTTTTTTGTTAAGCAAAGATCAGTTAAGCATCATTTTCATGACCTTGAAGTTGCTTTAATAAATGTTTTTCAAGGTAATGAATATCCATCGCTTGCGAACAGAAGTTCTTATCTTCAAGAATCAAATCTTTATGTAATGGAATATTGGTTTTAATCCCAGTTAAAATCATTTCATCTAAAGCTTGTTTCATTCGGGCAATCGCGGTATCACGATCTTTACCATAAGAAATCAATTTTGCAATCATCGAATCATAATATGGTGGGATGCTATAACCTTGATAGATATGAGAATCTAAACGAATCCCTGCGCCACCTGGTGCATAGAATGATTCAATTTTACCCGGTGAAGGTAAGAAGGTAGATGGATCTTCGGCATTGATACGACATTCAATGGCATGACCTTCGATCTTAATATCTTCTTGTTGAAGATTAAGACCTAGACCAGCTGCAATACGCAATTGCTGTTCAATAATATCTACACCTGTGACTTGTTCAGTCACAGGATGCTCAACTTGAACACGTGTATTCATTTCAATGAAGAAGAATTCGCCATCTTCAAATAAGAATTCAAAGGTACCAGCACCACGGTATTGCATTAATTTACAAGCATTTACACATGCTTCTAAAATATGGGCGCGTGCTTCTTCTGGTAAACCAGGTGCAGGTGCTTCTTCAAGGACTTTTTGATGTCGACGTTGTAACGAACAATCACGGTCATATAAATGAATTGCTTGACCATTACCATCTGCCAAAACCTGAACTTCAACATGACGAGGTTTTTGTAGGAAACGTTCCATATAAACGGTATCGTCGCCAAACCACATTTCTGCATCACGCTGTGCAGCTTGAACAGATTCGAGTAGGGTGTCTACACGTTCAACAATACGCATACCACGACCACCACCACCTGAAGCAGCTTTGACGATCAATGGAAAGCCAATTTCTTTTGCTTCAGCCAAAGCATTGTTTGGCGTCACTGCATGTGCAGAACCTGGAACTGTTGGTACACCTGCTTTACGCATCGCCGTAATCGCTGAAACTTTATTGCCCATTAGGCGAATGTGTTCAGGACGTGGACCAATAAAGATAAAACCTGAACTTTCTACAATTTCAGCAAATTCAGCATTTTCAGATAAAAAACCATAACCGGGATGGATTGCATCTGCACCAGTAATTTCTGCAGCTGTAATAATGGCAGGAATATTTAAGTAACTTTCACTACTTGCACCCGGACCAATACATACGGCTTCATCACAAAAACGTAAATGCATTAAGTCTTTGTCAGCATCAGAATAGATTCCGACTGTTTTAATCCCTAAAGTTTTGCAAGCGCGAGTGATGCGTAGCGCAATCTCACCTCGGTTTGCAATTAAAACTTTTTGCAACATATCAACCCCCGAGGTATTACGCGCGGTAGCGGAATAAAGGTTGACCGAACTGGATTACATCACCATTTTTTACAAGAATTTCTTCAACTACACCACTTTGAGTTGCTTCAATTGGGTTCATAATTTTCATTGCTTCGATGATACCTAAAGTCTCACCCGCAGAAACAGTTTGACCAACATTGACAAATGGAGCTTCGCCAGGACTTGGTGCAGAATAGAACACGCCGACCATAGGTGAGGTTTCTACAGCACCACGAGAGGCAGCTTTAACTACTGGTGCTTCAGCAGCTGGGAGTGCAACAGGTGCTACACCAGCAGCAACCACAGGATTACGACGAGTTAAAGCAATCGATTGATCGCCTTCTTTCACTTCAATTGCTTGAAGATCAGATTCGATCATCAAATCGATGAGCTTTTTAATTTTGCGAATATCCATGGGTTCGTATTCCTAAATTATGATTGAGTTGAAGATTGAATTTTGTCGATAGCGTAATCAAGTGCAAAAGAATAGCCTTTAGCACCAAGACCACAAATTACGCCAACGGCTTTATCTGATAAATAAGAATGATGTCTAAATGCTTCACGTGCATGAACATTAGAAAGATGTACTTCAATAAAAGGGATGGCGACACCTAAAAGGGCATCACGTACAGCAACGGAAGTATGTGTAAGTGCGGCAGGATTAATAATAATAATTTTGACGCCGTCTTGTTGTGCTTGATGAATACGATCCACCACTGCACCTTCCCAATTGCTTTGAAAAGTATCTAAAGTAATATTGGCTTGCTGAGCTTGCGTTAGGAGTTGTTGGTTAATGTCATCCAATGTGAGGTGACCATAGACCTCTGGTTCGCGCTTTCCTAGCAAGTTTAAGTTTGGTCCGTGAATGACCAAAATGGTCGAACTCATTGAGACTGCTCCAATTCAAAAGTTGCAAAAATCTTTGCAAGATGTCTGCAAAGTTTGCATATTATGGCATGTTTTTCCACAAATACTTTATATTTTCTTTGAATCGTCGCGGAAATGCTGTGCCTTGTACGGCATATATAATGTAAATTTTGTCGTTAAATGGCAATGTTAAAATATGACATTTTCATGCATTGTTTTAAAGTGATTCCATTCTAAACTGAGTGACCAAAACTATTCATTTGATTTGTGTAACAGCCATATGACTATCATCAATACATAAGATATCACTCCAGCGTGTCGTATAACTTGGAGAGCGGTTTTGTTGACGCATTTTCCATGTTTCACTACTGGAATGGTAACCCACTTGAATACAATCAGGACCAAAGCGTTGCTTCATATTGGACAGCGTATCCATGAGTTGATCACGTTGCTGAATAAAGTCTACGGGATGCCATAAGTCATTGATGTGTTGGCTTTTGTGATGAAGGGCAGAAAGCATCACTGCGACTTTTACATACTTGATATTTTCTTTAAATAAAACATCTATTTGCTGCAATGCTGCCTTAGTTAAAGTCATCAAATCATCTGTTGCATATGGCAAGCCTGAAACACTGCTTTGGGCTTTTTTATAAGGTGCCTGAGGAATTTTTTCATACAAAGAGACATGCACAACTGCACAGAGTTGTTGCTGTCGAGTAAGGCGTTGATGTGCTCGATTAACATGAAAAATAATCGCCTGTTTGATGATTTCAACATTGGTTAATGCTGAAGCAAAACTTCGAGAAGAAAGAATCCGTTTAGAGGGCATTTCAGGATCGTCTAAAGCAATGCAGGATTGACCTTTTAGCTCACGAATAGTACGTGCAATGACCACTGAGAACTCTCGTGCTAGGTAGTGTTCATTGGCAAAAGTTAAGTCATAGCAATTATAAATATTATATGCTTGTAACCGTTTGCTGGTTTTACGTCCAATGCTCCACACCTCAGCTACATTGGTTTCGAGAAGCAAAGCTTCAAAGCTACATAAATCTAAGCCAGTCAAATCGCAAATATTCTCAAATCCATGCCGTTTTTTTGCAAAACTATTGGCAAGCTTGGCTTGCGTCTTACTATAACCAATCCCAATACAACACGGTAAACCTAACCATTTTTGAATAGTTTTCACCAATCTGCGGCAATATTCTTCTAAGTCAAATAAGTCTCGATAAGAGCTTAAATTAATAAAGCATTCATCTATTGAGTAGGGTTCTAGATCATCCTCTTTAAAAAAGGTCTTAAGTGTTTTAAAAAAACGTTCTGAGAAATCGCCATATAAAGCATAGTTGCTTGAATAGGCGATAACACCTGCTTTTTTCGCTGCTTTTTCAACTTCATGCCAAGGAACAGCCATATCTATATTTAATGCTTTGGCTTCATTACTGCGTGAAACAACACAGCCATCATTATTACTTAATACAACGACAGGTTTATTGTTTAAGCTTGGATTGAATATCCGCTCACAACTGACATAACAATTGTTGATGTCGATTAAAGCAAAAATTTGTTCACTCATGATGATTTTGAAAAAGTTACAAATTCAAGTGAAATATTAAAAGATGTTTAAAATAAATTCAAATTTAAATAGGTGTGGATAGCTTGAATTTCACAGCATAAAAATTTTGCTATTCAGTAGATCAAGAAAGCGCTTTGTAAGGATTGTTGTGCTTCATCGTGGTTTAAGTAATCCACGTAAAAAGCTTCAACCTCGAAGTTATTCTTTTACAACATGAATCTCATATAGGGCGTTACGATGTCGAAAAATGAAACATCTATACGCTTGTTTCTAATGATAAGCGCGTTAAATTAACAGTTGTCGTCGATTTGTACGGCATATCCCAACATGTAAAAAGGATGGATATGAAAATGGCTAATCAACACAACCAGCAACAAAATCAGCAGAATGACCCACAACGTCAACCTAACCAATCTAATCAACAGCAAAAGCAACAAAGTCAGCAGGACCAACAGAAGCAGCAAAATCAGCAATCAAATCAACAGGCTCAACATAATCAACAAAGTCAGAATAAAGCTCAGCAAAAGTAGCATTCAGACTTAATTTACGGAATAAATAAAAGTACAGCGCCTCAATTAAGGATTGAGGCGCTGTACTTGTGTTTGGTAGTAGATGAGTAGGTTTTCTAATTCGACTTAAATACAGATTTGAGCTGATCTTTCACCTTATGAATATTGTTGTAGAGCACGATTAAAAAGCTGACTAGGGTGGTTTATTAAGTTAGGGCATTGATTAAATTGCGCAAAATTAAGTAGTTCATCATTGAGTGCATTGAGAAAGTGATCATGATCTATATGTTTATTTTTAAAGCAATGATCTTCTAAATGCAGATTCAATACTTCAAATTCCTTTTTGGTTCGATGTGCTTTACAGTCGATACGCCCCACCATTTGATCAGCATATAAAATAGGTAAACAAAAATATCCAAATTGTCGCTTAGTTGGGGTTACATAACATTCTAAACGATAATCAAAGTGGAACAGTGTATTTAGACGTTCTCGGTGTATGACAAGATTGTCAAAAGGGGACAGAATTTTAACTTTTAATTCAATCTGATGTTTGCGTTCTAAAGCATCTGTTTTAATATAAATATTTGAACTTTCTTTATCGGTATCACCTAACTGAGATAAGGGGATGATCACGCCTGCATCCAGTTGTTCCTTGACTATTTTACGCATTGCTTCGCGAATTTGACTGCCGACTTTAAGATGCAGTAATTGTTTCCAGGTAAATATACCGTGCGCTCTCAGCGTAGTATTAAATAAATAGCGTGCATATTCTTCTAGCGTCGGCATGGTTAAGTTGAGCTGGCTAGGGAGACAACGCTCAGTCAGGTTATAGACCTTTTCCATCCCATTTCGTTCGCATATCATCAAATCGCCTTGCATAAACAATTGATCGATTGAACGACGTGCTGAACTGGAGTTCCACCATCCCCCTGAGTTTAGTCGATTGCCTTGCTCGATATGACGTAAACGAATGCTACCTTCAGCGCGAGTCTTTGCTAAAATTTCTTTCATCAAATGTTGATCACCCCGATTAAAGTAGCGATGTTCGCCATTTCGTACTGATGTCATATGAGGAAGCGCATAGCGATAATCTTGAATCGGTAAATAAGATGCTGCATGGAACCAATATTCAAAAATATGTTGTTGTTGTACCAGTTGATTTAGATGATTGGGCTGATAGTCTGGAACTCGACTCCATAAGATATGATGGTGAGCACGTTCGACGACTGAAATCGTGTCAATTTGCACATAACCTAGATGTTGAATTGTTTGAAGTGTTCCAGATAAGCCTAAACCAAATGCAGGTTGAGAAATTAAACCTTGATGCGAAAGTGCTAAACGTCTCAATAATTCAGTCATATCATTTAATTTCCATGCAAATCAATCCTAGATAAGGAAGGGGTAGCTTTAATTTAATTAGGCAGCAAAATCAATTTTGCAGTTTATTTGAGTTTTTTCAAAATACAGGTCACAACGCCCCAAATCATAATCTGCTCTTCACTATGCGGATGAATATCGGGGAAATCTGGATTTTCCGCTTTAAGCCAAATGTCATATGCGCCCGTGGATAATTTTTTATGCATAAATCGTTTAACGGTAAATTCATTATTGATTAATGCCAATACTACATCACCATGTTCAGCATCTAGACTACGATCAATCAGAATTTCATCACCAATTTCAATTCCCGCATTTTTCATCGATAAAGAATTAACTTTTAAAATAAACGTTGCAATAGGGTTATGAATCAAGTGTTCATTTAGATCAATTTTCTTTTCAGTATAGTCCTGTGCTGGAGAGGGAAAACCTGCAGCAACAGTTTCAAGCGGATAGGGGATTTCTATTTTAAGATGTGGGTGAAAAAAATATAAGTTTTGAGCGGATATTTCATCTTTGATGATCATGTCCTGTTGAGTAGTTCGAGATCTCGGATATGCTTTGAGGTCAACGAGTCCAGACTTTGTCTGTAAATATTGCTGCATTATGTTTGACCTCGAATGATCCAATTTGAATATGTTACAAAATCAAGTTTAGCAAATTATTTATTTTTTGCAATGCTGTCTATCGTTTGAACAGCATGTGAATTTAGTTGTGATTGTCAAACTGTCAGCTTACAATCTCACAAAATCAGGTTGTTTGAGAATAGATATGTTGCAAGATTTTGTAGAAGAACAAAAATTGGTCTGTGAAGAGTTTGATTCACGTTATATCAAAGTCAATGAAACAGATCTGGTTGCAATTGCCAAACACACTTTAAATAAAGAACCGATTGTGGGTTTACGTAAACAACCCGATGCTGAAAATGTTTCGTGGTTTATTTATGGGGGAGAGTTAGAAGAAGGTGAGGACTTCTTTGATGTCATTAGTGTAAAAGAATTAGAAGACGTTTTTCCAGATGCAATCCCTTATTTGGCTTTGGAGCAAGGCTTTCGTTTTATGATTGATGCAGATGATTATGAGGATGTTTGGAAAGCTGATGTCATATAAATGAAAAGGCGTGCTTATGAAGCATAAGTTTATTTTGCAGTTATTGGTGATGACGGGTATTGGATTAATGACATCAGTTTTTGCTAAAGACCAGACGCAAAAACTTACACAAGATGAATATAACCAGCGTATTCAAAATTATACTGCTCAAGTCAATGCAACCAAACAGATTCTAGATGATGAAATAATGGGAAACCAAGACGCGGATCAACAGAGAAAAGCTTTTTGTTCTCGTTTAGAAGCATATCAAGGGATTGCACAAATTTCTCAAGAAAATTTGCAATTGGATACGGCAAACATGATGTTAATGATTGCCAATGATTTCTTGGACCGACAAAAGCAGAGCATGCAAATTTCAGGAGTGGCACTGGAAAAATTTTGTTTGGTTGAAAAATAAACAAAAATATCCTTTAAATTTTATTTTGTCAGGAAATGACATTTAATTGGCTGAAAATGACAAGGAAATTTTTTAGAAATCATGAATAATAAGGGCATTAAAACATGATGATAGTTGATTTTCCCTGGTCTTTGATTCATCTTGTTTTAATCGTCAATTTCGCGATTGATGTATCCTAAACTCGCTTTATTGCGAGTTTTTTTATGGAAAAAATAAAACTAATATTCGAAGTAAATCGATCTGATAAAGATGAAAAGTAGTTTATTTATGGCTGTAAAGTATTCAATAAAATAAAGCAATATTGTGTAATTCCGCCGATTAAAAATGCCAGACTCAAGCGATGAATGAAAAAAAGTAAACCTTATTGTTAATTAAAATTAATTTTTTATTTTATTTCACATCTGATATAAATTTAGATGTAACAAAAAGAAAGTTAACTTAAATCATTACAGTAAACCAATTTGGATCTATTGAATGAAAACTCGATTTACCTATCCATTAGCATGAGTTTCATGAAAGGATTTCTATGAAAACAATTCGATTATCACCTTCGCTAACTTTAGCACTGGTACAGGCGCGTGAAGCCACCAAAACCTATTTTCGCCCTGCTTTAAATGAGATGGGCTTAACTGAGCAACAATGGCGGGTGATTTGTACGCTCTATCAATACGATGAGCTTGAGAACAACCACTTGGCAGAATTAACCTGTATTTTAAGACCAAGTTTAACAGGCATCGTCAATCGTATGGCTGAGCAGAATTTAATTATCAAAAGTAAGGATTTACATGACCAACGAGTGAGCTTAATCAAACTTACCCAAGCAGGTCGAAATTATTTTGAAAGCCAAGCTTTAAAAATGGAAGAGTCCTATAAAAATATTAAAGAACAATATGGTGCTGAAAAGATCCAACAATTAATGGAGTTGTTGCATGATTTATCAAAAATAAAATCCAATTGAAATCTATGAAATTATTTTAAAATCAGTTGTTTGGATTAAAGACCTTAAAGTATATTCGGTTGAAGGCATTCATTTGGATATAATATAAAAGTGTAATGTAGCATGCCATGTTGAATATATTACACAGTTTAAGTTCTTAATAAGCTTTAGATCATGCGCTGAAAATTTTAAGCAATGCCCAACAATGATATTAGCAGAACATCCATGTCATGCCAGCAAGATCAAAGTGAATGAGTGATAAGGAGTGTCCATAACCCAGAGCAAGAACAAGGTAATGCTTTGTTTGCTGCGTAAGTTGCAGTGGAAGACTCGCGTTTTTTGCTGCTTGGTCATTTCCTTGCAAAGCAGTGTTTCTCATCATTTAGAATGACTAAATGTCGTATTTCGAGGCTACTATCGCCTAAAAATATCTGGTCGCAAATATAGACAAATTGTTAACAGCCTCTATAAGGACTCATTGAATAATTTCTGAATATCTTTAGGTGCGCCTTGTTGGCTCTGGATTTCACCTGAGGCATCTTTCCAAACCATTGCTGGTGTGGCATAAAAACCGTACTTATCCATCAGTTTAGTATTGGCATCCAATTTTTCAGATAGTGCTTTTGGTAGATTTTTCATTTCAACCAATTTGTTTTTACCATTACTTAGATTGTACTGTTTAAAAATTTCAGCAGGATTTGCACTATTTAAAATCGTTGCTGCTTGCCCTTTACTACTTGGGCGAATCACACCAACCATAATATGACGTAATTGTACTTTTCCAGATGCAACAAATGGACGTGCTTGTTGCCAAAAGGTATGACAGTAGGGACAGTTAGGATCATTAAACACATAGACAATTTTTTTAGCGTTTGTATCACCATCTTGAATCCAAGTAGATTTTTCTAAGCTTTTCCAAATCTCATCGAGGACTGCACCTTTAACATGCGTATTAATCGCTTGTTCAGTTAAATTTTTTCCAGATGCATCAAAAAGATCGCCCACAATATAGTGTTTTTGATCTTTGGCTATAAATAAGGTAGATGGATATTCGTCTTTATAGCCTGTCCAACCTTCCATACCTTCAGGGGCATCAATCTTTTTAACGAAGTTATAACCTTCTTTTTCAAGTTTATTTTTGAGAAAATCAGCATCTGCGGCAAAAAGTGAGCCACTTAAGACCAAACTCAATGAGTAAATACCGAGTGTTTTTAAATCTATCATTAAGAAACTCCTTATGTTAAAAACTCATCATGACAAAATCAGTGATGTTGACATCATTTAATCCGAAACTAAGTTTTGAATTTTTTGATGTAAGGCAGCATGGGTAATTTCTCCCATATGTGTATCGATTAATTTGCCTTGTGCATCGAAAAATAAAGTGCTGGGTAAACCAAACATTCCCATTTTTTGAGCAGTTGAACCATTTGTATCCAATAAAACTTCATCTAGTTGCAGTGAGTGTTGTTGCAGATAGTTTTGCACAGTTACCGCATCTTCATTTTGATTAATAAAGATTAATTTCACATTGGGATATTTTTTCTGTGCTTTACTTAATACGGGCATTTCACGTCTACATGGTGGACACCAACTTGCCCATAGATTAATCACAGTCGGTTTTCCTAAATATTTTGTGAGTTTGATAGGTTGCTGTTGTAAATTCAGTAGTTGAACGTCAGGAAATTGTTGATATTGCAGTTGTATTTGTCGATAGGTGTAATGAGCTGAAACACTCAATAAACTAAATATTGTGAGTAGCAATAGGATAAAGCTTTTTTTCAGCAAGCGATTTTTCCATATGATCCAGAGAAAAGCTGCAATAACGCCTAAATAAAGATTAAATCCTTTGTCTTGAATTTTGATGATTTCAATAGGATGGTCTAAGTAAACCTCTAAATTCAATAATACAAAGCCTATACGTGCACATAACACACCAAGCCAAATCCCAGTCCAAATCGAATCTTTAAAAGTTGACCACTGTGAAGTTTCTAGCTCAAAGTAACGGTAAGTCAACTTTCCTACGATGACGCTGACTAAGATGGCGACCATCAAGATCGTCAGCGTCCAAGGTAGCATGAATGGACCGAGATGAATGGCTTGTAGGGTTATCATGGTCATTGTGCTTTCACGATTTCTTGCACTTGTGCTGTTTGTTTGAGCAATTGTTGTGCTGAGAAAGTTCCAGTGAAGCGCAATTCACGAATTTCTTCTGCATGATGATTCAAGAACAACATCGTTGGTGGACCTAATATTTCGCGTTGTTTTAAAATAATGTCCTGTGAGGCATTATATTCGGTTAAATCTAACTGAATCAGTGTGAAATTCTTTAATGCATCCTGTACGTCGACACGTGGGAAAACCTCTTTTTCAATGGGTTGGCATGCCACACACCAATCTGCATAAACATCTATAATAATCGGTTTATTTTGCTGTTTTGCTTGAACCAAAGCACTTTCAAGTTGTTCAGCGGTAGTGACTTTCTTCCAGACCAAATGTTCGGATTGACTATGTTGAATTTGATAAGCAGCATAACCTTGTTGAATGTTCCAAAGTCCCGCAAAAAGACTCAGTACGGCAATCACTGCAAGTATGGCTTTATTGACAACTTTTTCACTATCTCGCAAGGCAATAAATAAGTAGATTGCTAGCGCGATACACAATAGAGCGAAAATTGCAGCATAAACCGTAGAAGGTAGCATTGGACGAATAAAGTACAACGCAACCATGAGCATCACAAAGCCAAAGCTGACTTTGATTCGATCCATCCATTTTCCTGGTTTTGGTAATAATTTAGAACCGAATACACTGGCAATAAATAAAGGTACGCCGATACCTAGACCTAGAATAAATAGATAGAGACCACCTAAAGCAGCATTTTGGGTTTGTGAAACAAATAATAATGCACCAGCCAGCGGAGCACTCATGCAAGGACCTACAATCAGTGCGGATAAAGCCCCCATCATAACAGCACCTAAAATGGTGCCCGCTTTTTGATTGTTTTGTAGATTGCTGAGTTTATTGGTTATAAATTGCGGTAAATTGAGCTGATATAAACCAAATAAATTCAATGCCAATATGACAAATAACACAGCAAATAATGAAACAATCCAAGGGCTTTGGAACCAGCGTTGAAAACTATAACCGATCTCAGCAACTACAATTCCCATAATGGCGTAAATGACCGCCATACTCACCACAAAGGAGAGGGCAATTACTACCGCTTTATAGCCTTTAGCCCGTTGAATAATGATGCCTGAAAGAATCGGGATGAGGGGCAGTGAGCAAGGTAAAAAAGCAAGCAAAATTCCTAAACCAAAAAATACCAATAAATTCAGAAACAATGAATCTTTTGATAAAAGTTTAAAAAATGATTGATCATCATTCCACTGTAATGACGTTGTATGGTCATTTGTTGAAGAATTGGCATTTAGGGGGGAGGAATTGGATTTGTTTGTAATGACAGCGCTTGAACTCAGTATCTTGTTAGGATCTACACTAGCCTCAGTGGATTGATCTTGATTAATATTTTTTTGTACATTCGTTGTCGTTGCTATAGTTGAATTTTTTTCTGCATTATCTGCATTCGATGTTGGGATTTTTGCACGATCTGAATCATTTTTAATATTTTTATCTAGAGATGGAGCGGTTTCAGATTGGCTCAACAAGGAATTATTTGTACGGCTGCTCAGCATGTTTTTAGATGCAGTATTGTTTTGAGGCAATAAGCCATCTGCATCTGTAGCAATATTTTTTCTTTGTAGTGGATAACATAAACCATCAGCGGAGCAACCTTGGTACATTACTACATATTGAGTATTGGGTTTAACCTGAATAGTGGTGCTTACACTTTCATAGTGAACTTCAGTTTTACCAAAGGTTGGATCATCTTTGATATGTCCTTTTGGTAAGCTAAATGGTACTGCTTTATTATTTACAGTGACCTTGAATTGATCATGATAGAGATAATAATGAGGTGCAAT
Source organism: Acinetobacter sp. Ag2 (assembly GCF_001005515.1). NCBI lineage: Bacteria > Pseudomonadati > Pseudomonadota > Gammaproteobacteria > Moraxellales > Moraxellaceae > Acinetobacter > Acinetobacter sp. Ag2. The sequence goes on along the minus strand of NZ_LBNA01000052.1, from coordinate 39,496 downwards.
CGTCCAATTCAATTGGGCTTTGTTTTCTGAAAGTGATTCTGCTGAAAATTGAAAAGCTTGATCTGGAGCTAAAAATTCAGGATTTGCATGGGTAAACGTACTAAGTCCTAACCAAGTAAAACAGCACACACTGAACAATGTTCGCAACTTCATAATGACATATCTTTGTTTCGTTTAAAGCCATTATCCATAATATCAGATTAAGAAAGCATTATTCTGCGTGTTTCTTTGTAAAAATATCGTTTAAAAGCAATCAATACCTTGTCGATTTAAGCTTTGCTGTGAGTTTGGATCTAGATGATCAATTCTCTCAAATCTTGTTGGGCGACGATCATTTTTAGCGGTATAGTTGATTGTATAGAACATCGCACCTTGATAAATCACTTCATAAGTTCCTGACAATTGATTATTGATGACTTCTTTATAAAAATAGTGAAATTCGCTTGGTCTGCCTGTTGCTGTATCTATTGCATCATAATGAGAAAACTTCAAATTAATCTTTTTTAAATATGGATAATATTGAATCGTTTTGATCTCAGGAAACTCCTCAGCAGAAACCAGCAAAATATTTTTCTGATGCTCTGTTTTAAAGCAAAAGTATGATGCTGTCGCTTGTGCAGATGCAGATATATTCAAGAGATATAAAGTGATCATAAATAGCCTAAGCATTTTAATATTTTTCCTATATGTTGATATTGCTTATTGTTCATTAATTTTCCAGCGATTGCTCTTGTCTAAACAGGGTTCTTGCCTAAACTGGGTTATAGCTTCTGATAACAAGTGTATATGTCCATTATCCAATTTTTATATCTACTATCGAATCGTGATTTTAACTCAAAAACTAAAAACCATGATTGGGTTCAATCGAATTCACTGTATTGGTACACCAATCGATGTGCTCAGATAAGAGACTTCTTTGCTTGGTCTAAAATAAGTATTTAGTTTTCCCCATATAGAAATCATTTTTAAATGCGCCTAGCGAACAATGCTATCCAAGAATGCTATTTTTGTATAAATAAAGGGCATCTCGCACGTTTTTTGCATTCATTTGCTTTGAAACGATTGAAATTAATTTCAACTACACCCATATATAAATGAATAAACAATACAGACAAATTGTGAAATTTGAAGCATGATCAAATTCACAACACTACGTCTAAACTCAACAATAGGATTAGGACATCATATGAATATTGCGGCAAACCCCATCGTTGAAGCAGATCAAACCATATACTTAAAAGATTATCAGAAACCATCCTATGTTGTAGATTCTATTCATCTGGATATTCAAGTTTATGATGACCATACTGATGTAAGTTCAAAATTAGTAATGAAACGCCAAGCAGTCGGCGATTTAGTCTTGCTGGGGCGTGATTTAGAATTAAAATCAATTAAAATTAATGGTAAGCCACTTACAGAAAGTGAGTATAAGTTGGATTCAGAACAGCTCGTTATCAGCAATGCGCCAGAACAGGCAATTGTTGAAACGGTTGTCATTATTCATCCTGAAACCAATACACAGCTAGAAGGACTGTATCTCGCTGGTACTGATTTATTTGTGACCCAAAATGAGCCAGAGGGATTCCGAAAAATTACCTTCTATCCAGACCGTCCAGATGTATTGTCTGTTTTTACCACACGTGTAGAGGCTGACAAAAAATATCCAGTACTTTTGGCAAATGGTAATTTGATTGAAGCAGGTGAAACTGGTGAAGATCGTCATTATACAATTTGGCAAGATCCTACTAAAAAACCCGCTTACTTATTTGCTTGTGTGATCGGTGATCTCGCAGTATTAAAAGATCGTTATACGACTTCAGAAGGTCGGGATGTTGCTTTAGAAATCTATGCAGAAGAGAAGGACATTCCAAAATGCCATATTGCAATGGAAGCACTCAAGCATTCTATGCGTTGGGATGAGGAACATTATGGGCGAGCTTATGATTTAGACAATTATATGATTGTTGCCACCAGTCAATTCAATATGGGGGCAATGGAGAATAAAGGTCTGAATATTTTCAATACTTCATGTGTGCTTGCGGATGAAGAATATACGACAGATGCAGCGATTATGCGTGTGCAATCTGTGATTGCGCATGAATATTTCCATAACTGGACAGGTAACCGTATTACTTGTCGTGATTGGTTCCAATTGTGTCTCAAAGAAGGTTTAACGGTTTTCCGTGATCAGTCTTTCTCTGAAGATCTTCAATCTGCCGCGGTACAACGAATTGATGATGTTGCTGTTCTAAAAGCGCATCAATTTCCAGAAGATGCGGGTCCATTGTCTCATCCACCACGACCAGATCATTTTGTAGAGATCAACAATTTTTACACAGCAACAGTGTATGAGAAAGGTGCTGAAATCAATCGTATGATGTCCACTTTATTGGGTAAAGAAAAATTCCGCAAAGGTACAGATGAGTACTTCCGCCGTCATGACGGGCAAGCGGTGACAGTTGAAGATTGGGTTGCTGCATTGACAGCAGGTTCAGGGGTAGATTTATCAGCATTCCTCATTTGGTATAATCAACCAGGAACACCAAAACTTGAAGCCAAAGGTGAGTATGATGCCGTTGCTCAAACTTACCGTTTAAGTTTTAAACAAAGTTTAAAACCCCACGCTAAATATCCAAATTTAAAAGCGGTGCCTATTCCTGTTGCTTTGGCATTATTTAATGCGCAGACAGGAGCGCAATATACCCTGAAATCAGATGCTCTATTTGAAAATGATGTGAAAGATGGTGTGTATTTGTTTGATCAAGCAGAAGCGAGCATTGAGTTTACAGGAATAACTGAAAAGCCAATTGCTTCTTTGTTGCGTAATTTCTCTGCACCAGTAAATCTCGAATTTAATTATTCAGATGCAGAGCTGGCATTCTTACTGCAATACGAAACCAATGGTTTTAATCAATGGCAAGCGACACAAACTTTACTTGAACGTATTTTGCTCAATGGTCACGATGCCCAAATTTATGTAGATGCAATACAACAAACTTTGCCGAATGTAATTGAAAAAGATCCGTTACTGGCATCTCGTTTGTTTGATGTACCTACAGAAGGTTACTTAGGAAGTCGCATTGATCAAGATTATAATCCATTGATTGTCAATGAAGCGCGTGAAGCACTTTTAAATCAATTGGCGAAAGTATTGGGTCGTTTTGCCAAAGACACTTATTTGTCACTTGATCCCGATTCACAACATGAATTTTCACAAGCGATGGGTGTCCGTGCTTTGAAAAATATTATGTTGAGTTTAATGGCACGACAAGGCGATCGTGAGGTTTTTGATTTGGCTTTTGCTCAATATGAAAACTCAATGAATATGTCGGAACGTTTGGGTGCATTGAAGGTTTTAGTTTGGAATGATGCTCCTCAAGCCAAAGCAGCTTTACAAGACTTTTATACACGTTTTAAAGATGAGGATTTGTCATTGGATCAATGGTTTATGATTCAAGCTGCGCATCCAAAAGCAACTGCTGAAACAATCAAATATTTAACTTCACATGTAGACTATGATTTGGGTACACCAAACCGTATACGTTCAGTGAGCGGTGGTTTAAATGCTAATCCTGTAAATACATGGAGTTTTGGTGTTCAACATTTTGTTGAATTGGCGAAATACTTAGATGAGAAAAACCCAATCGTCGGTTCTCGTTTATTACAAGTATTGACACGCTGGTATACTTTGGCTGAACCACAACGCAGTGAAGTGAAAGCATCACTAGAGGCGTTAAAATCTCAAGTGAAATCAAAAAATGTCAGTGAGACACTAAACAGTATGTTGAGTGTTTAATTTACCATTAAAAATATTGCTATCCCTTTGATCTCAGGGGGATAGCTTAGTTTAAATGAAGAACCACATTGGTCATTCATCATTAAAGACTAATGGCACTCTCATTATGAATATCTTCCAACCAATCATTTAAGTCCAAATCATTGGTAAAAGAGTGTTCTTGATCTATTTTGAATACTAAAAGCGAATCATGGATACTGATAATGCTGGTTAAGTGTTGACGAATGATTGTTGCATCATAATGGGTATGTATGAGCCAAGTTGAAGGGTTAACTCGAATCGAAGCATCATAGTCACAGATCAGTTTATGAACTTCCTCAAAATGATGTTGATGAGAAGAATTCAAAATAATTAAATAATTCATATTCACAACCTCCATAAAAGAGATCAAAACAAATAACTTTTATTATGTAATGTGATAAATATCACGATTTATTCAATCTAGCACCAATCACCGAGGATGGCTGAAAAAATGTCGGACAATTTAGAGCAGTTTTATTGAAAGTTACTTTTATGTTTTAAATCTGATTAATCCTTGTCTAAATTATGTTACATAAAAACAGAATCAAAATTTTAAAATCTAGCTAAACTGAGATACACTTAACTTTAATTTATTTAAATAGTCGGCTCATCACATTATGAGCTTTTTCACCTTTTTATGATTGTATGAAAATCTGAGGCTGTAAAATGTTGGTTAAAATAGAAGATGGTTTTTATCTAAACTCTCTACATATTATTGCAGTGCATGTTTCGAAGAATATGATTACACAAGATTTTTCGATTGATATTAAATATACACCCCATAGTCAAAAGGCGAATGGAACGTATCATAAAAAATGTCAAAGCAAAGCAGAGGCAGACTTGTTTTTGCAAAGTTTGCATCAACAAATTGCTAAAATTTAACAGTAAGTTTTGTTGATTTCGACATATATTAAAACAGCAAGAAAAGCGTTTAAATCTAGGTTATATTGCCATCAATATATTTAAACTCATCAACGCTATGGTGAGTGATCGTTTTGAGTTTAATATGCTTAGATTTAATATTCTTATCTGTGCAATATCTTTATTCACACTTTCTGCTTGTCAAAATGTACAGAAAAGCAGCAAAGTCATCGCGCGAGTATTTGATACATCAACACATTTTCAACAATTGTTGATGGATAAACATGCACCTGAACAGGTAGTTGTACATCATAATATTGCTTATCAAACAACGCCAAGATTAAATTTTGATCTCTATCAGCCTGAGAACATTAAACAGTCAACACCACGACCAACCATTGTTTGGATACATGGTGGTGGTTGGATCTCTGGTGCTAAAGACAATGCAAGAGGTTATTTTAAATTACTCGCAGCTCAAGGCTATAATGTGGTGTCAGTAGAGTATCAGTTTGCACCTGAAGCCATTTATCCCACTCAACTCAATCAAATTAATCAAGCCTTACAATTTATTCAGCTAAATGCCAAACAATATGCAATTGATGCAAACCAATTATTTTTAGCAGGGGATTCTGCTGGTGCGAACTTAGTCAGCCATTATGCAGCCTTACTCACAAATGTTGATTATGCAAAGCAATCTTCATTTATCCCACTCATTCAACCATCCCAAGTAAAGGGTTTAATTTTGCATTGTGGAATTTATGACATGAATGCATTTGTGGATACAGCACCAGAAGAAATTAAATTGATCGAATGGGGTGTCAATACGCTTGTTGAAGCGTATACCGGAAATCAAAAAAATAATGCTGACTATTTAAAGGCATTATCACCAATTCATTATTTGACAGCCCATTATCCACCTGTTTTTATCAGTGGTGGCAATAAAGATTTCTTGACAGAAACACAGTCCATCCCATTTGTGAATGCGTTGCAAGAAAAGAAAATTCCTGTAAATGCTGTGTTTTATCCTGAATCAAAAGAATGGTTGGTTCATGAATATCAATTCTTTTTAGGAAAACAAGCCAGCCAACAGACTTTTGTAAAAACCTTAGATTTTTTAAAGAATAATACGCATTTACAGAAATAAACTTAAAAAAATTCCCTTTTTAAATGGAACTGTCATAAAACAGTGTTATAAAAAATTAAAGCGTTCGCGGGGAATTAAAGATGGAAATTAGTGTTAAGCAGATTAATAAGCGTATTGAAGAATTTCAACAGTCCGGAAAGCAAGCGGAAACTTTAAAGATTGGATATAAGACTTATGCGAAGTTGATGAATGAAGATAAATTTGCTGATGCACTGAAAAAAGATGTCAATGATCCAATGATTCGTTACTACAAAGATATAAAAATTAAATTAGTCACTGAAAAGCATCACTTCGAAGTCAAATAAAGGGTTTTAGAGATCGATCACTCAGGGAAGAGTGTAATATTCATGAAAAAAACTCATTTATAGTTTAAAACAATAGATTTAAGCAGCAATATCTTAATTTTTATACGATTAAAATCATTGTTGTGGTTTTATCATCACAGATCATTATGAAAAATTGCTTATCGTATTAGTCAATAAACCCCTCCAAGATATATTGTTGAAATATATAATATGATTAAGTATTTAATTTATTTAATTTTTTACCAAAGGGTAAAGTGGTTGACCTATTTGCTATTAAGTATTACTAATTAAAGTTAAAATATCTGCATAATATCCACTTTTTGTATAAAAATTTTAATCAGTATAGAATAAAATGAAAATAAGTAATGATTATTGAATAAAAACAATTATATGATGAAGTTTATCATTCGAAAAAGATGACTTAAACCTTTATTTCTCAAATAAAAATTGTGCAAGTTCACAGAAATATGAAGAAAATATGTATTTTGAGTTTTAATCATACTTAATGATCTTACAAATTGTGACAAAATATATTAGAATAACAAAGTGTTTTATTTTGTGACGAAGAAAAATGGAAATTCTTAATTTTATGAAAAGTTTCAATACCTTAAATACTTATCTAATTTTAGCGATAACGGTTTTGATTTTTATCATTTCATTTTTTTATTTTATCAATCCGATCTAAGTTGAAAAAGTGAAAAAAGAAAAGGTGGAAAAAATGGATATTCCACCTTTTTTTATAAAAAATATAATTAAACAAAGAGATAGAGAAATAGCATAGCACAAAACTTCAACATTTTTTCATGGCTTGATATTTGAACTTTTCATTAAAATTATATAGCATACCAACCATTCGGTATCTTTTTTGGTTCAAAAGATGAACTCAATCCTGTTTGCTTATATTTTGTTGGCGATTGCAATTATTGCAGAAGTTACAGGTTCTACTTTTTTGGTCAAATCCCAAGGTTTTACCAAACTTGCCCCAAGCTTATTGGTGGTCCTGTTTTACGTCATTTCCTTTTATTTACTTTCACAAGTGATTAAAACCATACCTTTAGGTATTGCTTATGCAATATGGGCAGGTGTTGGAATCATTCTTACCGCTTTGGTCGGTTATTTTATTTTCAAACAGAGTTTGGATATTGCTGCAATTATCGGTATTGGGTTAATTATTTCAGGTGTATTGGTGATTAACTTGTTTTCAACTTCTGCAGGGCACTAAGCGAGCAGTGGGTAGGATAGTGTGAATATTGGTAAAACTATAACAAATCCTTATCAGCGTAAAAAAGATCCTGAGCGCGTTAAAAAAAGTATTATCGAAAATGCGATGTATTTGGCGGCAGAAAGAGGTGTAAATGGGATTTCAATTCAGGCGGTTGCAACTCGGTCTGGTATTACAAAAGGTGGTGTGTTTCATCATTTTGCCAACAAACAGATCCTTATTGAAGCAATGCTTGAAGCTTTAATTCAACAACTTGACGAACGAATCAGTGTGGTGATGAAAAAGGATGCTATTCAATATGGTCGATTTACGCGTGCTTATATTGATGTCACTTTAAGTTCAGAATTTGGTGTAGATACGTTGTGGAGTGCTTTAAGCATGACAGTAATGACAGATAAATCCTTTAGCGATAAGTGGGATTGTTGGTTGGCACAAAGATTATTACAACATGCTGATACAGACCATTCAATTGAATTGAAAATCTTACGCTATGCAGCAGACGGGCTTTGGTTTATTGAAAGTTTAGTGCCAAAAAAACAAGATGATTATATGGAAGTAAAAAAAGAATTGTTAGCTAGAACTTATTTGGAAGATGAGCGGAAAGTTCATGTGAAATAAAATATTTGTAAGTTGATGAAGTTAAAATATTATTTTTTTGACCAATAAAATCAATACGATGAATTTGTTGCTGAATGGCATAAAGTATTTATTGCCACGCTTTTTATGAAATGTCGAAATAGATCTGCGTAGGTGATGCCCCGCATAACATGGTGACATTCTTGTCGGCTCACGATAAACAGACTCTCGATGATCCAAAAATGTAAAAATAAATGGATCTCTAAGCTGTTAATAATTTGTGTATAAGCATAAAGTTCATTGGCTATGAATGATTGTAATCAAATCACTTAGATGGATAATCAGGCGGTTTGCCTATAGGTGGTGCAATTTTATTTTGAAAAAAATTCACGTTTAATCGCAAGGTTTCAGCTGAAAAAACCAAGTCAAATGACTTTGACTTGGTATGGAAAATGATACAACTCATTTAAACTTACGCTTAGTTTAAGCTTGGTCTAGGGTCATCAAACTTGCATTCCCACCAGCCGCAGCAGTATTAATACTGATGGCTCGCTCAATGAGTAATGCTGCAAGTGGAATCTTATCGTTGGCATGATGATGTGTGACGCCAACAATAGCACCTTGACGTTGTGCAATTGTGGTTTGTAAGACTTTCAAATTTTGTGTAGAACCTTGATGGAGTACTGCATCAAATTCATCATTGGATAAGTCATTGATCATAAAAAATTGTTGCTGTAAGTTCTTTGGCATGGATTGAATCATTTTTAATGCTAAAGCATTTGTCGCTAAAATGCCCACTTGACTATTTAAAGTCATTACAGCATTGAATTGATTCAATAACGCATTTTCTTGTTCGGCAATTACGGCAATGCGATGGCGCGCAACAATATGATATTGATTTGATTCTCCTGTTGGTCCAGGCAGTGCGTATAAAGCCAGAGGTGAAATATATGCGTGCAGTTTAATCTGCGGATACTGTTGCTTTGCCCATAGCTGGAATTGCTGTTGCACTTCGGAAGGTGTCAAATTTAACTGCTCAGAAATATTTTTAACTGTCCCAAAGGCAACAGCAGCTAACTCTGCTTGTTGCATGAGTTTATATAAGTAAATAGGACCGCCAGCTTTAGGACCTGTACCTGAAAGTCCTTCACCACCAAACGGTTGAACCCCAACAACAGCACCCACAATGTTTCGATTGATATATAAATTACCCACTTCAGCATGTTCAATGGTGGTTTGAATCGTTTCATCAATACGGGTATGTAGACCCATAGTCAAACCATAGCCTTTGGCATTAATTTGAGCCAAAAGTTGTTTTAACTCTCCATATTTGTAGGTAATCACATGCAATACTGGACCAAAGACTTCACGTTTTAAATCATCAAGATTTGGTAGCTCAATCAGAGTCGGAACAATAAAAGTCCCTAAATTTAAGTCTGAACTTGGTGTGTCATAAGCCAATTGATGTATTTTATGACCTTTGTTACGCATCATTTCAATATGATTGGCAATATTTTGCTGTGCTTCAAGGTCAATTACAGGTCCAATATCAGTCTTGAGTAAAATCGGTTGACCGATATTTAATTGCTGCATGGCGCCTTTCAACATTTTGATTAAAGTTGCTGCATTGTCTTCCTGTACACACAATACTCGCAGTGCCGAACAACGTTGACCCGCACTATCAAAAGCTGAGTTAACTGCATCAATCACGACTTGTTCAGTCAATGCTGACGAATCCACGATCATGGCATTTTGACCACCTGTTTCAGCAATCAGTGGAATGGGTTGACCTGTTGGACTTAAACGTTGTGCAACTGTTTTTTGCAAAATTTTAGCCACTTCGGTGGAACCCGTGAACATAATACCTTGAATACGTTCATCTTGACTGAGTTTTGCACCGACTGTTTCTCCACGTCCAGGAAGTAGCTGCACGACAGATCGTGGAATACCTGCTTCCCAAAGGATTTGAATTGCTTGTGCTGCGATCAAAGGGGTTTGTTCTGCAGGTTTGGCAATCACCGTATTGCCTGCAACTAAGGCTGCCGAGATTTGTCCAGTAAAAATAGCAAGAGGGAAATTCCATGGGCTGATACATAAAATTGTCCCAAGCGGCGTAAGATGTTGATCTATACTTTGCATCTGTGCGGCATAGTAACGTAGGAAATCAACAGCTTCACGTACTTCTGCAATGGCATTACTGTAGGTTTTGCCACTTTCGCGGCAGAGTAATACCATCAGCTCTTGCAAACGTGTTTCCATTAGGTCAGCCGCTTTCAGTAGTAGGCTGGCACGAAAATCCTTAGAGGTATTTTTCCATGCTTCAAATGCATGATGTGCATTGTCCAATGCTAAATCTACCTGTGCAGATTCCGCTTCAATGACATGACCGACAATATCGGTATGATCTGATGGGTTGAGAATTTTTTGTGAATTTGCTGCATCAAAATCCGATACATTAGACTGATCAATTAAACTATAACTGTTCCATTGATACTTTAAAAAATGTTGAACGGTTTGATTTAGAGCTTTTAATTGGCTGTCATCGGCAAGATCAAAACCTTGTGAGTTTTGACGAATTCCCTGATATAACTGATGCGGTAGTGGAATTGCAGGATGTTTTAAACCAATTTGATGCTCTTTTTGCGCAGTTTCAATAATTTCCTGAGCTGGATTTTCAATCAAATCTTCAATGGGAATATTTTTGTCCGCAATACGATTGACAAAAGAAGTATTGGCGCCATTTTCTAAAAGACGACGTACAAGATAAGCCAACAAGGTTTCATGATTACCGACAGGTGCATAAATACGGCAAGGAATACCTAATTTCTTCGCCGAAATATCTCCCACTACTTGTTCGTATAAAGGTTCGCCCATGCCATGTAAGCATTGGAATTCATATTGACCCAGATAATATTTTTGTGGATCTGCCAGTTGATAAATCGTGGCAAGCGTTTGCGCATTGTGCGTCGCAAATTGAGGGTAAATTTGCTCTGGTGCTGCAAGTAATTTTTTTGCACAAGCAATATAAGATAAATCGGTATGAACTTTACGGGTAAAGACTGGATAGTCAGAAAAACCATCAATTTGTGCTTTTTTGATCTCACTGTCCCAATAAGCACCTTTAACCAAACGGATCATTAAGCGTTTATGACTACGTTGAGCGAGGTCTATTATATAATCAACCACATAGAAACAGCGTTTCTGATAGGCTTGTATTACAAAGCCGATACCTTTCCAATCAGCAAGTTGTGGCTCAAAACATAAACGTTCGAGCAATTCCAAAGAAAGTTCTAAACGATCTGCTTCTTCTGCATCAATATTTAGACCAATATCATAATTTTTTGCCAAAAGCGCTAAATTTAAAATACGTGGATAAAGTTCGTGATGAACACGTTCAGTTTGCGAGCGTTGATAACGTGGATGTAGTGCAGAAAGTTTGATGGAAATACCAGGACCTGCATAGACATCCTTGCCTTCCGACGCTTTACCAATCGCATGAATTGCTTGAGTATAATCATCAAAATAGCGATCCGCGTCATGTTCAGTGAGTGCAGCCTCACCCAACATATCGTAAGAATAACGAAAGCCTTTATCTTCAAGTACTTTGGCATTATCCAATGCTTCTTCAATGGTTTCTCCAGTTACAAACTGTTCACCCATCATACGCATGGCAACATCAACAGCCTTACGGATAATACCTTTACCTGTATGTGCCAGAAGAGAGGTAAGTACGCCTGAAAGGCTAGACTGTTTTGGTGTTTCCATTAATTTGCCTGTCAGCATTAATCCCCAAGCTGCGGCATTGACAAACATCAGATTACTTTGCCCTAAGTGATCTTTCCAGTTGCCTTGATTAATTTTATCGCGAATTAATAAATCTCGTGTGGCACTATCAGGAATACGCAGCAAAGCCTCAGCCAGACACATCAAGGCGATTCCTTCTTGAGACGATAAAGAAAACTCTTGAAGTAAGCCTTGTACAATACCAGCTTTACCTGATGAGCTTTTACGATCTCTTAGACTATGCGCCAAATTAAATGCGGTGTCATAGATCTTTTGACTCATTTCTTCAGACAGTTGACTGTGTTCAATTAGATTTTCAACACACTCTGGTTCAGCACGTCGCCATGCTGAATTGATTGCATCTTCAAAGTCTGTTTTTTCTTTGAATTCAGTGATGTAATCTAAACTTGGTGCGAGTTTAGGGTCTAAAATTTGGGGTGAATTCATATTCATTGTCAACGTCCTGTGACTCGCAAATATTTTTGTTGAGCTGTGTGGTTTATATAATTTATGATTGCAGAATATTTGGTGAATAACTCACTATAATTTTAAGAATATTTAGAGAATTATTCTATGGAAAGTGCATATTTAACGCTAGATCGTATAGATATTCGGATTTTAGAAATTTTGCAAAAAGATGGAAAAATTTCCAATATTAAACTCGCTGAAGAAGTTAATTTGTCTCCTACAGCAGCCTTAGCCCGTGTACAGAAACTCACAGCGGAAGGGTATATTCTTGGTTATGAGGCTAAGCTTAACCCCAAGATGCTGGGAGCAAATTTTGTGGTATTTGTTGAGATTTTATTAGACAAAACGACCCCGAATGTCTTGGATGCCTTTTCAGAGGCTGTGGTTCAATATCCTGAAATTATGGCTTGTCATATGATTAGTGGAGGCTTTGATTTTTTGGTGAAAATTCGCTGTGCCAACATGGAAGCTTTTCGGCATATTTCGGGACAAGTATTGTGGCAGTTGCCTGGTGTCAAGGAAACACGAAGCTACCCAGTCATGGAAGTAATTAAAGACAGTTCACAATTACATCTTAATTTTAAATCCAAAGTAAAAGCGAAAAAATAATAAAGGGGCATCAGCCCCTTTATCGTTTCATGATCTACGCTTATAAATTTTTCATTTCACGGTCATATATTTGTTCAGCATCATCAAAACGATCAGTGACTTCTTTTTCAGGCACTTTACCCAATAAACTTACCACAATGATACTGATCAGAGAGAAGATAAAACCAGGAATGATTTCATAAAGCCCAGTCGCGGCCATGGTGTTTTTCCAAACAATTACAGTCACAGCACCGACAATGATTCCGACCAAAGCACCATTTAAAGTCATGCGTTTCCAGAACACTGAAAGTAAAATCAATGGTCCAAATGCCGCGCCAAAACCTGCCCACGCATAAGCAACTAAACCAAGTACTTTACTTTCTGGGTTAAAGGCTAAAATAATGGCAAGCACAGAAATCGCAAGCACCATCAAACGACCGACCCAAACCAGTTCAGTTTGTGACGCTTTTTTACGAATAAAAGACTTATATAAATCTTCGGTTAATGTACTTGAACAGACCAAAAGTTGGCAGCTTAGGGTACTCATCACAGCAGCAAGAATTGCCGCCAAAACAACACCTGCAATCCACGGGTTGAATAATATTTTGGTGAGTTCCATAAATACTGTTTCAGGATTTTTTGCCACAATTGCTGCTGAAGGTATATCTGGATGTGCTTGAAAATAAGCAATACCGACATAACCTACTGCCACGGCACCAGCTAAACAAAGAATCATCCATGCCATACCGATACGGCGTGCATTTGGGATTGATTTGACTGAATCTGCAGCCATGAAGCGGACCAGAATATGCGGTTGACCAAAATAGCCTAAGCCCCAAGCCATTGATGAAATAATGGCAATAAAACTTACCCCTTGGAACATATTTGCAGCATGTGGACGAGCAGTTTCAATTAATTGCGTCACATGTTGTAAATCACCTACAGCCAAGAAAGTCATGATTGGCGCTAGCAACAATGCGAAAATCATTAGACCTGCTTGAAAAGTATCTGTCCAAGAGATAGCAAGGAATCCACCGATGCAGACATAACTGATGGTTGCAATCGCGCTGACCCAAAGTGCGGTAGTATAGTTCATTGCAAAAATACTTTCGAATAAACGTGCACCTGCGACCATGCCTGACGCGCAATAAATACCAAAGAAAATCAAAATGACTAATGCAGAAATAATGCGTAGGACTTTTTTCTTATCGCCGAAACGACTGGTGAAATAATCTGGCAATGTCAGGGCATTATTCTGTACCTCAGTGTGAACACGTAAACGACCTGCGACCAAATACCAGTTTAACCATGCACCGATGATTAAGCCGATTGCAATCCATGACTCTGATAGACCCGTGAGATAGATTGCGCCTGGCAGCCCCATGAGCAACCAACCACTCATATCAGATGCACCTGCCGAAAGCGCGGTGACAAAACTACCTAAACTTCGACCACCCAAGATATAGTCTGAGAAATCAGTGGTCTTTCTATAGGCATATAAGCCGATACAGACCATTGCAATAATATAGAAAATAAAGGTCACAACTGTGGGGTTGATTGAGTCCATATCTAATTCATTCCTTGTGGAGCAAATCTCCAAGTTTTATTTTTTTCACATGAGTTTCACGAGCGGATTCTTTCACATAAATAAAAAATATCGCTGTAATTTTTATAAGGTGATTATGCAAGTTTTTTGTATCCAATTGTACGTTTGGATACAAAAGCGAAAATCAGCATTTATAAAGCAAATTTAAATAAAACGCTGTGCATTTTCACATTGAAGAAGTATAAGTGAATGTGGTTACATAAAGTTACATGAGCAACAATACCTCTATCATATCGAAAAATTTCGGATAGAAATGACATATTTTGCTAATACAAAATTTTTATAGAGAGAATATGATAGGAAATGCACGGCTATAGTGCATAAATAACGAGAATATCCCATGGAAACAGTCCAACTTGCTGCAGAAATTACAAGAATAGAAAAAGATTTATTGGGAAGCAAAGAAGTACCTATAAATAGTTACTACGGCATCCATACCGTGAGAGCTTTAGAAAATTTTAATATTTCTAAACATACTGTCGGTGAACAAAGCTTTTTTATCCGCGCATTAGCTCAAGTTAAAAAAGCTTCGGCACAAACCAACTTTCAATTTAATAAAATATCGGAAGAGATGAGTTTAGCCATTCAACAAGCTTGTGATAAGTTGATTGAAAATCCTCAAGACTGGAAAGATTCATTTCCATCGGATGTTTACCAAGGCGGTGCGGGTACATCGATCAACATGAATACCAATGAAGTGATTGCAAATATTGCTTTAGAGTCACTTGGTTATGCAAAAGGTCGATATGATATTATTCATCCCAATGATCATGTCAACAAATCACAATCCACCAACGATGTTTATCCGACAGCGTTACGTCTAGCGACATATTATTCATTCGATCTGTTATTTGAAAAAATGAACAATTTGATCAGTTCGCTCATTTTAAAAGCATCAGAATTTCAATTTGTACTGAAAATGGGGCGAACTCAATTACAAGATGCCGTGCCGATGACATTGGGTCAAGAATTTCATGCCTTTGCCACCCTATTAAAAGAAGATGTACGTTTAATTAAAAAAACACGAGAACTTTTATTGGAAATTAATTTAGGTGCGACTGCGATAGGGACAGGTGTAAATACACCGCATGGTTATGCAGCACAAGTAAATCATAATTTAACCGCTTTAACAGGTCTAAAGTTGATTGGCGCTGAAGATTATGTCGAAGCGACCAGTGATTGTGGTGTTTTTATCATTCTTTCCAGTGCATTGAAGCGTTTGGCTGTCAAACTTTCTAAAATTTGTAATGATCTACGCTTGCTGAGTTCTGGACCACGTACAGGATTATGGGAAATACGCTTACCCGAATTGCAAGCAGGTTCATCAATCATGCCTGCAAAAGTTAATCCTGTTATTCCTGAAGTGGTCAATCAAATTGCTTTTAAAGTAATTGGCAATGATTTGGCGATTACTTTTGCTGCTGAAGCAGGGCAATTACAGTTGAATGTAATGGAGCCTGTGATTGCGCTCTCGATGAATGAATCCATTGAGTTATTGATTCATGGGATTCAAACCTTGGATGAGAAATGTATTCAGGGCATTATTGCCAATGAAAAAACCTGCTATGACGCTGTAATGCGTAGTGTGGGTATCATTACTCTACTTGATCCTATTTTAGGGCATGCAAAATGTGATGAAATCGGGAAACAGTGCATAGCTGAAAATAAAACCATTCAAGACGTCGTATTAGAACAAGGCTTATTAACACAGCAACAGTTAGATGAAATTTTCTCATTTGAAAATATGATTTCTGAAATTGCAGTACAGTCTTATGATGAAATAGGGCATACAGGTTAAACAAGCATCAAATAAATAAAATAGATCAGTTCTTAATACAGCATTTCGATGCTGTATTTTTATGCATGGTAAAAATCGGAAAATGTCTTTATAATCTCAAAAACTTAAAAATCATTAACTAAAGTCAATAATTTATGAATAATAAACATTTAATACTCGCGCTTAGTCTTGTTCTAATTTCTGGATGTGCAAAAAAAGCAGAAGAAGCTGCTGAAAGTGCATCTGCACAAGATTCACAAGTGGTTGCGCAAGATGCTGTACAAGCCGCGGATGCTTCTGAAAAAAGTAATGAACAAGCTGCTGAAAATACTGTTGATACCACACCTGTAACTGAACAAAAGCCTGAAACCATTTTAAGCACCGATGTCAGTCAAGCAGAAAAAGCACGACGTATGGTGCGTGAAGCACAAGTTAATTTTACGGCTAAGGATGTGGTGAAAACTGCTTTAGAAATCGACAAGCTTACTTTTCAGGCAGGTGGTTTCATTGAGCAGAAAAATATCAGCTTTGATGTATTAGATAAACAAACGCAAAAAATTGGTGATGGTAAAATTCGCGTTTTTGAAAAAGTTGATCCGCATGCAGAAATTATTGTACGAGTGCCTAGTGACAAAGCTGCTGTGTATGTAAATCAATTGTTGCCTTTAATGTACTTTTTGAACCAGCAACAGTATTCAGCAAAACGTTTTGAGTTAAAGCTATTGGAAGAAAAAATGGCACAAACTCAGACTGTACCAAGTGATACTAAACAGTCTCAACTGAATGAAATCTCTCGTTTAACACAACTTGAAGTGCAAGACCGTGTTCGTTTCAGCACCATTAGTATCACCATCAAACAACCAGCAATGGTTCGTGAAAGCTTAGATGTCGATGTAGATGCAGTAGCACGTTTAAATGGTGATGGTTTTTGGAAACGCGCTTGGGAAGGTGTTCAATACGGTTGGCAATTTATTTTGGACTTGTTGGTTATTTTAGTGACCATTTGGCCACTTTATTTACTGATCATGGTTGGATGTATTATTTATCGAGTGACGAAGCCTTTATTGAATAAGTTATTCAATGATTCATTAGCAACTAAGCCAATTAAGGATGAGAAGAAAGAGCAGGCTCACCCAAATGATGAAAATAAATGATTCATCAAAGTGTATGATGGAGTCTTTAAAACCAGTGTAATTACACTGGTTTTTTAATGCTTTGTGAATTTTTCAAAAAGTTGCTGCATTCCATCCGTTGCGTTCATTTTTAGACATTCATATTGTACTGGTACACGCGAATGGCTGGCTTGAGGGTCAATATAATATGCTTCACAATATTGTGGAATTTCATAAATCAAATCTGCGACAGGATAAACAGCCAAGGCTGAACCAATTACAATAAAGATATCTGTATCTTGAACAGTCTGGATTGCCTGTTCATAAGCAGGCACAGCTTCACCAAACCAAACGACGTGTGGGCGGAGTGGATAGCCTTCAGGGCATTGATCTTTTTCTAAATCCAACTTCCAACCTTGAATGGGATAAAATTCATTGCTGTATTCCGCATGTGGTTTTGAGCTTTTGGCGAGTCGAATGTTGCCATGCAGATGGATCACCTGTTGACTTCCTGCACGTTCATGAAGGTCATCTATATTTTGAGTAATGACATGTACCTCAAAGTATTGTTCAAGCTCAGCAATGATCCTGTGGGCGAGATTGGGCTTGGCTTCAAGTATGTTTTTACGACGTTCATTATAGAAACGCTGAACCAATTCAGGATTACGTTGCCATGCTTCAGGGGTAGCGACTTCTTGGATATTGTAGTTTTCCCATAATCCACCACGATCACGAAAAGTATCAATACCACTTTCCGCACTCATTCCTGCGCCTGAGAAAATCACAATTTTTTTCATCATATAAGCATTTGAAAATTTTTAAAATACTAACATAAATACATTTAAATTTTAGGGAATTCTATTTCCTAAGGAGTATTTTGTTATAAACTATTCACATTAAATATTTCGATATTTGGAATATTTTTATAAAAATCAGACTGTAATATAGTAGAAATACTTTAAATGGAATAGCATGGAAACACGAGATATTGTCAATGCACCTGAAGTTAAAAAAACAATAGTAGAACGTAGCCAACGCCGTAAAGATGACCCAGAAATTACCCAATGGTTTGAAAAAAAATTCTTTGAATATGTGATTAAACATTTTAATCCTGTCTTTCATGTCAATTCAGTTGCTGCTTGGAAAATCTGCCAGTTACCTCAGCCGATTCCTG
Organism: Acinetobacter sp. Ag2; assembly: GCF_001005515.1. Taxonomy (NCBI): domain Bacteria; kingdom Pseudomonadati; phylum Pseudomonadota; class Gammaproteobacteria; order Moraxellales; family Moraxellaceae; genus Acinetobacter; species Acinetobacter sp. Ag2. The sequence continues at coordinate 21,063 of NZ_LBNA01000052.1, read as the reverse complement.
CATGGTTTTTGAAAAAACTCGAACAACAACCAGATAGCCATATGCTGTACATTGATCCTTTGCATGAACAGATTTTGGCACTAGAAAAACCACTATTAGAATTTTTTAATTCCAGACTCAAAACAAATCTAAAAGGCAAATTCATGAAAATGACTTATGACCAAGTGTTAGACGCTTGGCATAAAGATCATGAAGCAATGAAAAAGCGTTTGGAAAAAGGGCAATGGGACAGTTCTGAACACGCGATTAGCGAGGTTTTAGCGGTAGATACGGGACGTTTTATTGAAATCACCGCCACAGGGATGTTGCTGCGTAAAGAGATGGCTTTTGAGTCACGTTATATGCAACATTGCCTAGGACAGTTCGCTAACCTGACTGAGCTTAAAGATGGCTATGGTGAGCATTATGTGACACAGAAAGAATTTGGTCTATTTCGTTATTTTAGCCTAAGAGATGCTTCTAATAAGCCACATGTCACCATTAGTTTAGAATGGGATGGTGAAGCGTGGTGCATTGAGCAAATTAAGGGGAAACAAAACCAAGTTCCAGTTAAAAAATATGTGGATGATGTTTTATTATTTTTAAATCATATTCAACCAAAAAATAATCACAATTCAGATTGTTCGAATCTTGGAATTATATATCGTCCTGAACTTTTAGACTCACAGCAAATTGATGATTCAGTTGAACAACAGAAAAATAGCTTACTGCACATTGAACAACTGCCATATTTTTACTTTTATGAATTAAGCGATCCATTGGTTGTTGAAGGAATTGTGATGCAAAATCCAGATTTAATGGATCTATGTACACAACAAAGCTCAGTTTTACAATGGATGATGTTGGCAACAAATAAAGAGGAATACATTCAAAACCCGCAAAATATTTTAATACAACAAGTCATGCAATTTAATCAAACAGATTTTGATCAAAGAAAACTAAATATTCCACTAAAATTTGAAAAGAAAAAAACACTTCCACTTATTTTACATTTGATCTTATTGCCTTTTTATCTCATTTTTTTAGTGTTAGGTATGCTCAGTCAAATTCCTTGGATTGGCTGGATATTTAAAATTTTAATGTTTGTTTTTGCAATCCCCGCAATGCCATTTTTAAAAAGTAATGCAGATCAAAGAAAAAAATGGGCTTTGGCAACAGGTGATTTGATTTATGTACGCAATAAAATTTCTTGTGATGATGTGGATACACTAATGCTTGATGATTTTAAAAATAATGAAGCAAAATTTAGAACACATTTAGACCAACTTTTGAAACTAGAACAGAATAGTCAAATTGAACGTTTGCAAAAAATTGAATTCTTTTTAAAAGAGTATTTTTATGTTGGCGACTTATATGGTTGGTATGATTTGAATCAAGAGGTTCGACCTTATTATCGTGATGTTTTGGTCTATGCCCACATCCAAAAAATTATCATGATGCGCTTATTGCATCAATTTGAATATGTCGGTGAAGATGAAGCTTGGCAATACATTTTGGCTTCGGCTCAAATTATCCAAGAGTGTTGTACAAGCTGGCAGGAAATGGGGCAATATTATGCACAAGGTCGTGAAATTGACTTGATTGTGCGCCATTTGGACTATAACAATTATGATAAATCTGCACGCCATGAAATCCAGCAATACCTTGAAAAACGTTCATGCAATTGGAAATCTTTGGACTGGAATTTAACACTTTTACCAGAACTTGCAGACTTAAAAATCCAGCCCATTATGTTTGATTCCGCTCGAACATCCCCAGATTACAGTATGAGAGCTTCATCATGATTAAAGCTGAGTATGTCCATGAAACTTTAAGAAAAGAGGGGCAATATCCACTGGGTCTACTCGAAAATAGACAATATGAAGCCTTAGAGCAATTTTTTACCCAACTATGGAATAGCCGTACTGAGAAAAGTGCTTTTCAATGGGAAAGTGATTGGTTTGCTTACCCTTATCAAATGTTTTCTGAGATGTTTTTAAATCAAGGACCTCAGGCACTTCAGCACCTTGAAGAGTGGTCAAAAACATACCCTGAGAGTTTTTTTCCTTATGTGATCAAGGTACGTTATTGGGCATTTTGGGCTTCTGAATATCGTGGGGGAACTTGGGCAAATCAAGTTTCAGAAGATATGTGGGATTGTGCTCGTGAAGCACAAAAGCAGATTTATATAACTGCAATGCAAGCAATCGCTTTTTCTCCAAATGCTTGGACTGTTGTGATTCACTTACTCAATGCAGCAGCAAAGCTGGATGAACCAAAGTGGTTTGATAAGTGGTTATTTAAACAAAAGCAACCTCAAAATTTAAAACATGTCATTAAACCCAAATTACAGAAAATTGCCAAGTTAAGTGGATTATCAACAGATTTAGCTTTGACATTGCCTCAACAAATTCCAGACATGCTTAAACCGTATCTGGATTTAAAACCTGAATTGGATTTACCGCAAAATGAAGCGGCATTTTGGTTGAAAGTTTTTCTTGATCAGTCTCAGTATGGTCTTGTTGCTGCAATTGACTATTGCTGGTATTTATTGCCACGTTGGGGCTATAACTATCAGGCAATCATCGAGTTTATACAATCTGATTGGTGTGATCATTTTACTGAAATTGAAAAAAATGAACTTCACTTTGTGATGTGGTACGACTCGGTAGAGGATAGCTATTCCGATGATCAAACGGGCGAGATTAAAAAACATATTCAAATCGCTTTAGACTTATTAAAACGTCCTTTGAGTGAAAAAAATCGCGCTAAGATTTATTTGCGTCTGGCGTATTTTTATACTTTGTTGAATGAGTCTGATGCAAAAATTCTAGATTGTTATTTGCATACGATTGGGCATGACGTATTTGATGAATATGATTTGCAACGTGCTATTTATTATTGGTTCAAATATGCAAAAGATCATGATTTTTTAGGTCATATTGCTATTTCCAATCGTAAAACCCTAGCCAGCGCAGCGGTTCTTTATGGATTACTTACTCAGCATGGTTGGTCTGGTGTAGAAAAAAATCCATTGGTGGCTCAGTCTTGGTTTGAGTTCGCTAAAAGTTTAGAAAAACCTAAAGCTTTTCCTGAAGGTGAATACTGTTGCTTCTATCGTGTTTATAAAAGTTTTGATGAACTTGAAAGCTATCCTGATGTGATTGATATGTTACACGCCGCATCAGAACTTGGTTATGTCAACCCAAGTTTTACCAGTGGTTATATTCATTCAAGAGAAGATTCGAGTTTATATGATGTAGATATTGCAAAGAAGTATTCCAACAAAGCTGCTGAACAAGGGCATTATATCGCCATGTATAATATGGGGGTAAATTACCTTAATCGGGGCATTAAAGATGATGAAAGCAACCCATTTCCATTATTAAAACAAAGTTTGGATTATTTTGAACAAGCACGAATAGGACTTGAAAAATCACGCACAGATGGTACTTATGAGTATCAAGAACTTGAAGATGACATCATAGACCTATATGCGGATCGCTTATATCACTACAGTTATTACCCTGAGCTGGGTGATGTTATTATTCCGCAATTGGTTTCGCATGGTTGGAATCGGCATATCAAGGCAATGAGTGCATTAGCAAGGCTTTACGCAGATCAAGCCAATCGTCCGCACTACTTTGACTATACGATGGCAGTTAAATGGTGTGAGGCAGCACGTTTACAAGAACCTGAAAACGATGATGTGCTTGATGCAATTGCTGTGGTTGAAACAGATTCGATGAAAAAGATTTTGAAATATCAGTTTACTGTCGACAAAATCCCCGTTGAAGATATGCCAGGTCGACAGGACGTATTGTTTTAAATGGCGTTTCATGGTCAAGGTGTTGATCAGAAATTTATATAGTCAATCTGTTGAAAAAATAGACCCTAATTTCTAGACCAATAAAATCAATGCGATAAATCTATTGTTTGATGATATAAAGCTCGCAATGCTGCACTTTACATCCAAAGTTTAAATTGTTTTGTGTAGGCAATGCTTTACTTTGCTAAGCAAATTTTTTGTCGAATCGCATTCTTGCGCTGCAATCAAAGCAGCGCTTTGTCTTTGCTCATATACCCCGGCTCAACATGGTGACATCCATATCGATACTTTGTTTTTTAAACAAAGCTAGATTCAAGATTCGCTGGTGTTATTGCAAAGTGTAGAGGGGGATTATTTTAATAATTTAATATGTTTGATGAAATAAAATGATTCATCGTCACTTGGACCAGCAACACGTCCTGCATTTTTCTCTAATTTGATGTCTGCTTGAACTTTTTTTTCAAAGTATTGCTTTTTAAGTGTTTGTCCATCTATTTCTTCATCTGGATCAAACCATTTGCCACATTTCTGATCGCAGTAGGCATGAATCGTCTTACCTTGTACATTTTTCAACATTAATGAAAGGTCATCTACACCACCACCACCCACCAAAATATAGTTTTGTGCTTTGGCATAGGCACTCAGACTAATCGCGAAAGATACCAATATAAGTGAGAGTTTTTTCATTATTTCCTCAGGATATTCTATAGTCTTATGATTTAATGCTATATTTTACATGAAAAATTTTAAGGTCTGTATAAACAGACCTTAAATCATTGCAAGAGATTAGTGATCGTGATGTAAATATTTGGGTTGTTTCGGTAGTTGCATACTACAGAATAAACAAATTATCAGCATGACAATCACATAAACGAAGAACGTGTTTTCATGTCCTAAATCTTTTAATTTAAGCGCGACAGCGGGGGCTGAACCGCCAAAAATTGCATTTCCGACGGCATAAGCAAAACCAACGCCTAATGCACGAATATGCGGTGGGAACATCTCAGCTTTTACCAGTCCACTAATAGAGGTATAAAAGCTCAGTAACATCATTAAGAACACCAACAATGCGGTCACAATAAATGCTGAACCACTAAAATATGGCATAGCGATTACCATGACTGGATAAATAAAGATTGCACAACTGATACTAAACAGCATCATGGACGATCGACGACCAATTCGGTCTGCCAGCATTCCAAACAATGGTTGAGCGCACATAAAGATAAACAATGCAATGGTCATCATATAACCCACTGTTTTATCAGCGAACCCTAAACTGGTGATATAGGTTTTTGAATATACCGTGATGATATAAAAACACAAAGAGCCTGCCGAGGTATAACCAACCACCAGTAAAAAAGTGCTCCAATTCTTGGTCAGTAACTCTTTTAGACTTCCTGAACCTTCTTTACGTCCATCATCTTCAGAAAGTGTTTCTTTCAAATGACGACGAGCAAAGAACGAAAGAATCGCAACTACACCGCCAATGATAAATGGAATACGCCATCCACCATCCATAAGCTGTTCTTTTGACATCAGTGCCAACATGATCACGCCAAGTAGACTCGCCAAGAGCTGTCCGCCAGACAGTGTTACATACTGGAATGATGAGTAAAAACCACGTTGACCTTTTAAAGCCACCTCACTCATATAAGTGGCTACTGTCCCATATTCACCACCTACTGAAAGCCCTTGCAACAGTCTGACCGCTAACAATAAAAATGGGGCAGCCATACCGACTTGTTCATAGGTTGGAAGTGCTGCAAATAAAAATGAGCTGACCGCCATTAAACTAATGGAAATGATCATCGACTTTTTACGCCCAAAAGTATCGCCAATCCATCCAAATAACCAACTGCCGATTGGGCGCATAAAAAAGCTGGCAGCAAAAACACCCCACACATAAATTGCTTTAGTGGAGTCATTCATATCGGGTGCAGTTAATGCATGGGTAAAATAGGTGGCAAAAGCGGCATAAATATAAAAGTCAAACCATTCCACTAAGTTACCAGATGCAGCGCCGACAATAGCCATGACACGATTACGTTTTTCGTGAGGCGCGTAGGTATGTGTTTCAGTCATAAAACATCCTTATTTTTGTGCTGCAATAATTTATGTTTAAAAATGAGAAAATTAGACTTTTTAAATTCCAAATTCTTTTGATGATTTTAGATTTAAATCATGAATGAAAAGCGACATTGGAACAAAAAATACACAGCTTACTACATGTCAATCTATAAAATTATGCATGAATGCTATTGTTTTTATTTGCGTAATATGAGAATTTATAGATTAATAGCATGTTATAAAAATAAATATATAACATTAATAATCAGACATGTTTAGTGTACTTACAAGTTTTATAATTTTTAAATTTCCTTGGTTAAAAACATATTTAAACTGATCGAATAAAATGAGAATTTTAACGGGAATAGTGAATTGAGTTTTTATTTGTCATGTTTATATAAAAATAACTATAAATTATATAATAACTCACAGAATTGATAGGCAATCATGCAATAAATTTAATTTCATAATATGTCCTGTAATTTATAAAATACTGTGAAAATTATCAATAAATCAATTAATTAGCTTTCATGTGAAAAATATTTTGTGGTAGACAAATCATGATATTTTATTATATGGTGATGGTGAATTTAGAAAAAATACACAATAGATCATGTTTAATAATATTAATTTTGTTTTGGAAAAAATGGGACTTTCTGCTCAAAAACGGGCTTTACATATTCAATTTAGCAATCCCAATTTGGCTGCCCATGTATTCTTGCAACGTATCGATGGGACACATACCATCAATGATGGCTTGAATTTACAACTTATTTGTTTATCTACACGAAACAATATCGCCTTAAAAAGCTTTATTGGGTGTCGTGTAGCCGTTGATATGGTCAATGACCGATCTGAGTTGCATCGCATTTCAGGAATTGTGACTAAAGCTGAGCTGGGTTCCTCGGATGGTGCGTTGACAATTTATCGTCTTTCTGTAGAAGACCCAACTGCGCTTTGGAAGTATCGAAGAAACTCGCGAGTATTTATGAATATGTCTGCTTTACAGGCAGTAGAAGTCATATTTAATGAATGGCGAGAAAGATCTCCACTGTTTGCTTCAAGTTTGACTTTGGATAAAAGTGGTCTAACCAAAGACTATGATATTCGACCATTCATTATGCAAAATAATGAACGAGATATAGATATTATTCAAAGGCTTCTAGCATCGGAAGGCGTGACCAGTTTAATTGATGAGACACAGCTTAAAGTGTCTTATTTTAATGAACAAATCCAACCTCAAAAGCTTCGTTTAATTGATGACAATACTCAATATAAAAGTTTAGAACGTCGCATTATCCGTTTTCATCGAAGTTCGGCTGTCGAACAGCAAGACACCATCACAGCATTGACAGGTTTACGTTCACTTCAACCGACGTCTGTACATATTCAACGATGGCAAGCTGATATGTTAGATATAGAAGAAGGCGCAGGCAATGTTTTAAGTAAGTATCAGCAGAGTGAAAACTATGACAATGCCAGTTTAGGTTTAGAACAAGTATGGCAGTTTAGCCCTGCATGGACCCAAGACTTGAATGGAGAAGAAGGAGTAACGCCATCGGGTAACAATCAGGTTGAGCGCTTTAACCAAAACCTCAGCGATTACTACGCGTTACAAACTAAACAATTTATCGCTATATCGACAGTAAGAGATGCGCAGGTTGGCTATTACTTTGAGCTTAACCAACATCCAAACCTAGATCTAAAAGATGTTGCCGATCGGCAATTTCTGATTATATCCAAAACCTTTTATCACCAAAATAATTTACCGAAAGATTTGTCTCATAAATTTGAAATGTTATTGAAACAAAGCCAATGGCAACTCACCCATATCACCGCAAACAACAGCGAACAACGCCAAGCCAATCAGTTGCTGTTACAACGACGCAATATAGCCGTTGTCCCTGAATATAATCCGCTGAAACATCGACCTACTACATATCCAATGCGAGCGAGAGTAGTCGGACCGAGTGAGGAGGAAATCTATGTCAATGAACGAGGTCAGATCAAGGTAAATTTCTTGTTTACCCGTCACGAAGACCACCAACATGATGGTGGCGCAGGCGCGAACGATAATGATACTGACTCGGCTTGGGTGGATGTATTAACGCCATGGGCAGGCGAAGGCTATGGGGTACGATTCTTACCGAGGGTCGGAGAGATCGTCATGATCTCGTTCAGTGATGGTGACATTGATAGACCCTTTGTAGTGGGACGAATTCATGAAGGGTATCGCTATCCGACCAAGTTTGATGACCAAGGAAAGCTCCCTGATACTAAAAAACTTTCAGGGATCAAAACTAAGGAATATAAATCTGATGGGTTTAATCAACTGCGCTTTGACGATACTACCAACCAGATCAGTACTCAGTTACACAGCAGTCATGCGACAAGCCAACTGAATCTTGGGAATTTAAGCCATCCAAAAGAAACCGAGACCAGTGAAGGGCGCGGAGAAGGTTTTGAATTAAGAACAGACCAATGGGGTGCAGTACGTGCAGGGAAAGGCTTATTGCTGAGCACTTATACTCAAGACCAAGCCAAAGGCGATCATCTTGATGCAACGCCTGCCAAGAAACAACTTGAAGGCAGTCAAAACAAAAGTAAAGCACTCAATGATATCGCCAAGAACCAAAAGACCGATGAAATAGAATCAGTTGAGCAACTTAAAATATTTGCTCAACAGCTCCAACAAGAAATTGCCAAATTTAATCAAGCGGTGCTTTTACTCAGTTCCCAAGATGGAATTGCTTTAAGCACACCTGAAAATATCCATTTATCTGCGGATGCTCAAATCAATCAAATTGCTGGTGACAGCATTAACTTTAGTACGCAAAAGAACTGGATTGTGCATGCCAAAAATAAAATAAGTTTATTTTCAGTGATGAATGGCATCAACATTATCGCAGCACAGGGGAAATTTAATATTCATGCGCAGGCAAATGCCCTAGATATATTTGCCAAACTTGGGATCACAATATCTTCGACAGAAAACCGTGTTGAAATCAATAGCTCGAAAGAAGTTCAGATTACAGGCAAATCTTCGCGGATTACTTTGAACGGTGCTGGTATTTTATGTGAAACAGATCGAATGTTTGAGGTAAAGTCTGGGCAACAAAAGTTTGAGGGAGGGGTGCATGTACTTAGTACTAAAATAAGTTTGCCTATGCCAAAAACATTATATAGCAATAGAATTGATTATAGTTGGAATGATGATATTGGCAATAAAAAGGAAATTTTTGTTTTAGATCAAAATAAAAATTTAATAAAATTTGAAACCGATAAATTAAATGAAAAAAAAGCCATTAGTTCTTTACGTTTTTATACATTGCATGAAGCTGAATTTATTGCATTAGGTTTTGATTCTTCAAATGTTTCTTTCATGCAAAAACGTTTAGATGGAAAAAATAAAGATGAATTATTAGAAGAAGCTTTATTTGAATCTAGTGATAATGATGTCTATACTGAAGAGGATTTTTAATAATGTCTGAACTAACAACTATTGTTGCAAAATTTTTCGATAGCTCTGGAAAATATATAATAAATTTAGATGTCAAATCAAGATATTTAGGTTCATCTAAAGACAACACTAGAAAAACAGATAACAAAGGTTTTTTTGTATTTCAGGCATCCCGTAATAGAACAATTGAAATTCTTGCTAAACCACCAAATCAGCAAAGGTATATAATTTTTAAAACTATAAATTCATCCATAGAAAGCTCAGAAAACAATCCAGTTGTCGTTTTATTACCTAAGACTATTGATGATTATAAAAAAGTAAATAATTCTTTAAGTAAAGGAATAGTGAGTACTTTGTTTAAAGTAGTAGATAGTAATGGAAGAATTATGGTTAATTTTCCAATTCAATCCAGACCACAAGGAAAAAATAACTCTCCTGACAAATATACAAATAATCAGGGTATTGTAGAAGTTTTGTCATCATCGAATAGAGATATTGAAATTTTAGTGCTTAACTCTAGAGATCAATTTGAACTTAAATTTTCTGGAAATTCTGGAAATGGAACAAAGCAACCAATACTAATTAGGCTAAACGAAAAGTATAGTAGTTTTAAAGGGACAACATTAATAAAGGTACTGGATAAATCAGGTCAACACTATGCAGTTGATGATGTAGATGTAGAGATGATTTTTGATAATAATCAAAAAAAGAATCTAAAAATTAAAAAAGGACAATTGAAATTAAGTAATTGGGTTGGTCAAAAAATTAAATTAACTATTTTTAAACCAGATGGAAATCCTTTAGATTCAGTAGATTTTATGGTTAGAAGAGTAAAAGAAGAGTTTATTGATTTACAGTTAAATGTAGATGTTCTAAATGGAAGAACTGCATTAAATGAACCAAATATTTCTAGACGTATAGAGGACAGTATTTCTGGAGAAATTATTTCATTGAGTTTTTTTAAAGAAGTATATGGAGCAAAAAAGTTATTTTGGCGTAATGAAATGAATGGCAGACCCACAAAGGACACAACACCAGAACAATTTTTACCCGTTTTAAATAAAGTATTACTAAAATATAATATGACAGAAAAGCTAATTCTTTGTCATTTTCTTGCTCAAATCTACCACGAATGTGATCACTTCAATACATTGATTGAATACGCAAGTGGAAAAGACTATGACATTTCGAATTTTCCTCAATCAGTATGCGAAGTTCAAAAAAGCCGAGCATGTAGACGCCGTAAACAAATCATATCAGAAGGAAATACGACACCAGGTGATGGACCTAAATATAAAGGTAGGGGATTAATTCAACTTACATGGAAAAGTGCTTATATTAAGTACAAAAATTATTCTGGGCTTGATGTGGTTACTAATTCAGATTTATTGTGCAATGACCTTTCTCATGCTGTAGAAAGTGCAGTATGGGCTTTTAATGAGTTTAAAAACGCAGATACTTTAGTCCGTAATGGCTATACTGATTTAGATGCTACATATACTGATTCACATCATTTAGTTGTAGTGGATAAAGTAAGTAGAAGAATTAATGGCGGTATTAATGGTCTGGCAGAAAGGAAAAAATTGTTTTTTAAAATATTAAGAGAGGTTGAGAAGAGAAATGGGTTTAAGTAAAATAATTATTTTTATAATATTTTTATCTTATTCAATGTTAGTGTCTGCTAATGATGAGTTGTTTATTGGAAATCATAAAATTTATTTTAAACATGGGGGAGAGAGTATTTTTCTATTTACAGATAATAATTATTGTTTTAATAAAGATGCTTTTTCTATTGAAAAATTAACAAATGATGATAGAAAATATTTATTTGTAAATTATACAAATGATTGTAACCCTAGTGGATTATATCAAATATTTGATATATCAAGAAATAAGGCAGAAAAATTTTATTTAAGCCCTTTAAATGACCCTATTGTAGATTATAAAAAGAAGCAAATTATAGAAAATTTTAAAGTTGGAGCTATAACATATACACGTATATATGCATTGAGAAATGGGAAATATTCTTTATTGGAAGAGTTGGAAACACTCGGCAATGGTTTGAATTTGAGTAAAATTTATGCAGATAATGTGCCTGTTTATTCTTTACAAGATGATTCAAAAAAAATAATTAAGAATGCACAGATAAATAAAAAGAAAGTCTTTTTACTTAATCAGTCTTTTATTTTAACAAAAAAATATTTAGTTGAGGGTGATAAATTTGATATTTATAATGTTGTTAAAATTAATGGGCTATATTATTTAAGTATAATTTTTAAAGGAAAGTATAAGTTAACAAAAGGTTATATTAGATTATCTGAAATTTTATAAAAATTTTTTATTCAAGAATGGTTGAATTGTTGTTTTAAAATTCGAATGCATATATTTGTTTTTAATCTAATTCCTTAAGAGTAATATGTTTTGGAGGAGAGTAATTGGTGAGATTTTTATTAACAATCATTTTTATATTTAGCGTTTGCACTGTACAGGCTAAAAATGATATTAAATATACTGGTTACGAGATTGGTAATAGGTATAAATTATTACAAAGTTTTATTGCTGATTATGAGGTTGAAAATGGAGGTCCTATATTGGATGATAAGGTAAGTATATATAAAACTAATAATAATAAATGTGTTCTTGTTTCAAAAATTGATGGTGATTCTGGAGTATATGGTACAGAAACCATCTTATATTTTTATAACTCAAAAGTTTTATATGGATACTATGTAAATTACAACTATATATTTTTAAATGGTGAGGGTTCTATTAAATTAAATAAGGTAAATTATGAAAACCCTGAAAGTGAAAACTCACTGATTGAGTTGAAAAAAGAATTTAGTAGGTACATAAGTAATATTAGTAAAAATACTTTAAGAAAGTGTTCTAATTAATTAAAATTTTTCTGTTGACCTATTCCCATTCGGAAGATGGTCAATTGCATTTGGGTTCCAAGTCTGATGCTAAAAAAATATAGAAATTTTAACTATGGTAGCTCAAATAGCATCGAATTATGATTTGTAATGGGGAGAGACATGGGAAAAAGGGCGATCCTTATTTTGAATTATATCCGAATGGTAAGGCTTGGCGTATTTTAAAGCCTCAGCTTTTGCAATTAGGGGTAAGTAATTATAAAAAATAACTTTTTAAAAGGATGACTTTATTATGATTCTAAGAATTTGCATAGCCTTAGTGTTCTTTATAACTATAAATGTCAAGGCAAAAGAAAATTTACTTACTGGTGAAGAAATTAGTAAAAAGTATAAAGTAGTACAATCATTAAATATTCCTGCAAATTATGATAATGGTATGGTATTAACTATGTATGCACATATTTATAAAATTAATGTTACGCAATGTGTAATTGTTTCAAGGTTAGATAATGAATCTAATTTTGGAGGATATGAGAGTATAGTTTATTTTAAAAAAGGAATAATGTTGAGGAGTTCACAACAAGAATTTGCCTCTATTTTTTTAGATGATGATGCTAAAATTAAATCAGATCAAATAAAATACGGAAATTATTTAAATGGAAAAGAAGTACAAATAGGTTTAAAAGAAGATTTTATTGAATATAGAAAGAAATTTAATAAAAAGACTTTAGCAGTGTGTTAATTTTTTAATGTTAGGTTTTTTTTGAAATTTTTTAAAATATTGCGATAAAATTAAAAAAACAATGAATAACTCAATACATAGAGTCCACAACAATATTTTATTTAAAAAATAATATAAAAACCCCATTTAATCAATGAGGTTTTAGAATAATACAAATGAATTTTTACTTTATTGACTCGGTGTAGAGTCCTGAACTGGCATTGGAGTCTGAACTTTTGACTGCTTTGGGGTTAACAGTAAATGACTGATCATTCCAATACAAATACCCCAAAAAACCGAACTAAACCCTAAAAAGTGCATTCCAGAAACCGTTGCGAGAAATGTAATTAAGGCGGCATCTCGCTGAGAATCATCTTTCATAGCAACACTCATATTGGTTGCAATTGCCCCTAACAATGCCAAGCCCGCAAGTGCTGCAATCAGTTCTTTTGGTAAAATACTAAAAAGCATAACTAAGCTACCTGCAAATAAACCGCCCAGAATATAAAAAATACCATTGGCAATACCTGCAATATAACGTTTTTCTTTAAGCTCATGAGCATCTTTACCTGTACATAGTGCAGCCGTAATTGCAGCAAGTACAATGGTGATTCCACCTGTGAATGCAACTACAATCGAGGTGATGCTTGCGACAGTTAAAATAGGTTTTGCAGGAGTTTGATAACCACTCAGTTTTAAAATAGCCATACCGGGTAAAAACTGCCCAGTTAAGCTGACAATGGTGAGTGGAATCGCAAGGTTTAGTGTAGAAGACCATGTCCATTCAGGGTAAATCATATGTGGAATCGCAAGAGAAAAATCCATTGCAACAGGTTGGATTTGTCCTAGACTGAAACTCAGAACAACACCTGCAATCAGTACCCAGATAATGGCATAACGGGGAGAATACCGTTTTGCCAATAAAAAACAAATCAGCATACCAAAGACAAGATAAGGCATGTGATCCGTGGCTTTAAAAAGTCCCAGACCAAACTGAAAAAGAATGCCTGCCATCATACCGGCAGCCAGTCCTTGAGGAATCCATTTTAAAAGTTTATCAAAGGAGCCAGTGGTGCCGATTAAAAAAATAATCACTGCCGATGTGATATAAGCTGCAACGACTTCATTTAATGAAATATGCGGGAACAATGCCACAAGCAATGCTGTTCCGGGCGCAGACCATGCTGTAATAATTGGGGTTTTAAACTTAATGGATAAAATAATACCCGCAATCGCCGCGCCAATCGAACTTCCCCAAATCCATGATGCCATCATGGAAGAAGAAACGTTGGCTTGTTGGGCGGCTTGAAAAAAGATAATCATGGGTCCCGCATAAGAAATCAGTACAGCTAAGAACCCCGCGACTGTTGCGGAAATTGACCAATCTTGCTTAAGTGTTTTTAACAGGGTTGCCATTGGGCAAAGCCTCCATGCGATGAATTCAATGTTCCTGTTGCATAAAATGGGTGATCAGTTTATCCCTGATCACCACCACCGACAGGAACAATCGTACCTGTCATATATGAAGATTCATCTGATGCCAAAAATAAAATGGCATTAACCTGTTCTTGGATCGTACCATATCGTCCCATAAACGTCCGATCTATGGTTTGCTCAACGACATCCTGCATCCATTTTTGTTCATTTTCAGTCAATGTTGCGCTATTGCGCGGTACTTTACGAGGTGGTGCTTCTGTTCCTCCAGTCGCCACAGCATTGACGCGTATTCCATCTTTAGCATGTTCAAAAGCGAGTCCAGTTGTTAAACCATTGACGCCACCTTTGGATGCAGAATAGGGTACACGATTGATACCACAAGTGGCGATCGAAGAAACATTGACGATCGTGCCATGTTGATTTTTGATCATCTCAGGTAAAACTGCACGACAACACCATAAAGTCGGAAACAATGAACGATTCACTTCTTTGATAATTTCCGCTTCAGAAAATTCCTGAAAAGGTTTCATCCAGATTGCACCACCGACATTATTGACCAAAATATCGACTCGTCCGTAGCATGTAATCGCTTTGCTGACGACGGATTCAGCACCTACAAAAGTTTCTAAATCTGCATGAATGGTGACGCCTTTACCTCCAAGCTGTATGATTTCTGCCAGTACTTCTTCGACATAAGCCGAACGATCTACCATGACTACTTGTGCACCTTCGGCAGCCATTTGTAATGCTACACCACGTCCAATACCTTGAGCGGCACCGGTAACAATTACCACTTTATTTTCAAATCTTTGTCTATTTGACATTTACTCAGCTCCAAAATCAGACAAATTTAATTGGCTGAGAATTTTTCAAATAAGAAATTTTTAGGTTGAATACCTTCTTGATCTAACCATTTACGAACAGCTTCAACCATAGGTACAGGACCACAGAGATAAACGTCGACATCCCCTTGATTTAACCAGTCATTTTCAATATGACCCGTCACATAACCTTTGCGTTCATGTGTCGATTCTGGATGGGCAACGACTGTTCGAAATTCAAACCACGGCAATTTGTCTTGGAGTTCATTGAGCTTATCTAATGCCACAAGATCAAAGTCATTGGTGACACCAAAAACCAAACGTACAGGCTGAGTTGAACCTTTTTCTTCTAGTACCTGCAACATGGACATAAAGGGTGCAATCCCTGTACCGCCAGCGAGCATAAGTACTGGACGAACCACATTGCGAAGATAAAAACTTCCAAATGGACCTGTAAACGTCATTTTATCGCCAGCTTTGGCATTGATACTTAAAAAATCACTCATTTTTCCATTAGGAACATTACGAACTACAAAGCCTGTTAAACGCTCTCCCGGTTTAGAACTAAAAGAGTAGGAGCGTGTTTCATTGGTTCCTGGGATGGCAACGTTGACATATTGTCCTGCAAGGAAATGAATATCAGGCTGACCTTCATCCAATTGAATATCAAATGTAATGGTTGAATCGGACAGGTTTTCTAGTCGTGACAGCGTACCTTGAAAGGCATGAATTTCAGTTTTGCATACTTCAGAAGAGGCTTGAATTTGAAAAACAGCATCCGAATTGGGTCTACATTGACAAGCTAAAATATAGCCTTGCTCGGCTTCTTCAGTTGTTAACGCATCTTCAATATAGCTTTCTTCAGGCATATCAAAAGTACCTGATTCACAAAAAGCACGACAGGTTCCACATGCACCATCACGACAGTCTAAAGGAATATTAATTTTTTGACGGTACGCTGCGTCAGATAAAGTTTCACCTTGTGCAACAGATATAAAACGAGTTACGCCATCTTCAAATTGAAGTGCAACATTATGGTTTGACATGGCTGGTGGTCCTATAAAAATCTTTAAACATTCGATTGCTGTTAGCCCAAATATGCTTGAGCTAGAGCGAATATCAGCTTATGGTGTCAACACAATTAGAGGTGATATATATCAATCACTTGATTGATGTAGTCATTTTTCAACACCACATATTTATTTAAAATCTGGGGTTGAGGACCTGAAAAGTCGATTTCGTAGCGTGACATTCCAAAGTAGCTATAACTGGTTTTGTACCGGAAACTTAATGTGTTCCAATTAAAACGAACCGTGACTTTAAGTCCATCGGTAGCAACCACTTCAATATTATTGATGTTGTGACTGGTACGTGTATCGGGCATTGTTGCTGAAGAACGTTCGGTTTTGATACGGAAAACACGGTCTTCCAACCCTTGACGATCTGGATAGTAAATCAATGAAATTTCTGATTGCGGGTCTTCAGTGAGGCGATCATCATCATCCCAAGCAGGCATCCAAAAAGATGCAGTGGGTGCATAACATGCCAACCATTGATCCCATTGTTCATCATCTAAAAAGCGGGCTTCACGGTAGAGAAATTGAGCAATATTTTCTAAAGACACTTGTTCAATAGGTGCTGTTGCATTCATGCGACTTCTCCTTGCGTGTTCACTTCTTTTTGAGCAAGTTGTTTTTCTGATTGGATGGCATGTTTCATCACCTCTAACCAGTATTGATGCTGTGCAAGATATAAACCTTCGTCTTCTGTTTTAATGCCACTGAGTTTTGGTTTTAAACCGATTTCATTGGCAGCATCGTCTGGACCTTGGATCCAATGCTTTGAGCCTCGACACATATCATTCCATTCCAGTTCAATACCCGCATAACCTGCTTGGCAGGCACGGAACTCTTCGAGGTCGTCAGGAGTCGCCATACCCGATGCATTAAAGAAATCTTCATATTGGCGGATACGACGGGCACGTGCCTCTGGCGCTTCACCTACAGGGGCAATACAGTAAATCGTGACTTCAGTTTTATTGACTGAAATCGGGCGAAGTACACGTATTTGTGATCCGAATTGATCCATAAAATAAACATTCGGGTAAAGACATAAATTACGAGAGCGTTCGATCATCCATTTCGACATGGGGGCGCCAAATTTTTCAGTATATTCTGCGGCTTTTGGATAGTTCGGACGATCTTCAGGATTTGCCCATTGGGTCCATAACAGCATGTGACCATGCTCAAAACCATAAGAGCCACCACCTTGTTTACCCCATGCACCTGCACTCATGGCACGGACATTATCGTTTTCCTGTTGCTTTTCTTTTCGTTGTTGAGTCGTTGCGGCATAGTTCCAATGTACTGCAGAGACATGATAACCATCTGCACCATTTTCAGCGGTAAGTTTCCAGTTACCATCATATGTATAAGTCGATGCGCCACGTAAGACCTCTAAACCTTGATCAGACTGATCTACAATCATGTCAATGATTTTGGTTGTTTCACCAAGGAATGAAACCAGGCTAGGCACATCAGGGTTTAAACTTCCGAAAAGAAAACCTTTATAACTTTCAAAGCGCGCAACTTTTTTTAGATCATGAGACCCTTCTTGGTTAAAGCAGTCTGAATAACCTGCTTCACTTGGATCTTTCACTTTGAGTAATTTACCTGAGTTATTAAATGTCCAACCGTGAAAAGGGCAAGTATAGGTTGCCTTATTGCCACGCTTATGACGGCACAACTGAGCGCCACGATGTGAACATGCATTGATCATTGCATTTAATTCACCATTGCGATTTCGTGCAATGATGATAGGTTGGCGACCAATATGGGTGGTGTAGTAATCATTATTGTTGGGGATTTGACTTTCATGTGCCAAATACACCCAATTACCTTCAAAAATATATTTCATTTCAAGATCAAATAGACTTTGATCTGTAAATACTGAGCGATGAAGTTTAAATTCACCTGTTTCAAAGTTATCAACCAAAAGCTCATCAATACGGTCAAGATGGCTGGTGTTTATCACTGGAATACGTGGCATGTTATTTCTCCGGCTTTCCAAATAAGATTACGAACTGAAATGTTGTGATTAAAAGCACTCGGTTCTATGCGTATGATTAAGCGCTTGCGCGTCGACGAATGACTTCAGTCGATGGGGCTTGGTCTTGGGTCTGAATCAGTTGAATATTGAATTCAACCTTTTTAAAGGCTTTGTTTAAACCATAACGGGCAATCTCTGCTTCATCGGTGATGTCTACAGCAGTAGCCACCAGACCTTCACGTGTAGCGAAAGCAAAGTCATCCCAAAGGTATTGATCACCTTCAATATTGAATTGGGTGGTCAGTTTTCGATAACCTGGTGCTGAGACAAAATAATGCACATGTGATGGACGATTGCCATGACGACCCAATTGATTTAAAAGTGCCTGAGTTGTCCCTTGAGGTGGGCATCCATAACCTACAGGCATTGTCGTTTGAGCGACGTATTTGCCATTGGCATCGGTCAAAATGGTGCGACGTAAGTTAAAATCAGCTTGAGATTTGTCAAAAAAAGAATACGAACCTAAGCGATTGGCATGCCAAATTTCTACTTTAGCATTGGGAATGAGATTGCCGTGATGATCTGTAACTGTACCTTCAATCAATAAGGTATCAATCAGATCAATTTCAGAACCATCATCCATACGGGCGAAACCGACTGATTCTGGTGCGCCAGCAACATAAAGTGGACCTTCGATGGTACGTGGTGTTCCACCTGTAATGCCTGCTTTGGCATCAGCTTCATCAGCACGTAGATCTAAGAAATGCTCAAGTCCTAAACCTGCCGCCAAGAGTCCAAGTTCATTGGCTTGACCTGCATCAGTAAAATATTCCAGTCCTTTCCATAGTTCAGTCTGGGAAATATCGAGATCATCGATGGCTTGAAAAAGATCAGCGACTAAGCGAACCACAATTTGTTGAATACGAGGATTAACATTAGCTGTTGCTGTATCAATATTCATTTGCTTGACTAAAGCATCGATTTCTTGACGATTCATACTAAGCTCCTTAAGTATGAGTGGTTTGGCATCGCATGCTGAATAAAATTTGCTCGCAACTTTGCTGCCCACTTTCCATGTTGTTGGCAACAAGACTTCTAGCTTAAACTGGTTTGAAAATTCATTTGGCTAACAGAATGTCATTCTTGGGTTGGCTTTGAATCACTTAAATTTTCAGTCTTGCTTTGCATCTTGCTTTTGATATACCTTAAAAGAATGAATGATCGCTGTCTAAGATCAAATTTGCATTTTTTTATATCTTAAAGGTATGGAGTTTGAGATGGAACTCAGGCATTTACGCTATTTTGTTGCTGTTGTAGAAGAACAGAGTTTTACCAAAGCGGCTGAAAAGCTTTATATTGCTCAACCTCCGTTGAGCAGACAGATTCAAAATCTTGAAAGTGAATTGGGTATCTCACTTTTTGAACGAGGAAGCCGTCCATTAAAAACCACTGAAGCGGGGCAATTTTTTTATCAACACGCCGTTAAACTTTTGTCTAATGCAGAAGAAGTTAAGTCGATGACCAAACGGATTGGTTTGATCGAAAAAACAGTCACCATGGGTTTTGTTGGTTCACTTTTGTACGGTTTGCTCCCTAAAATTGTTTATATGTTTCGACAACAGCAACCTCATTTAAAAATTGAATTGGTTGAAATGAGTACCAAAGATCAAATTCAAGCGCTAAAAGAGGGGCGTATTGATGTTGGATTTGGGCGTCTTAGGATTTCTGATCCCGCAGTTCGACGAGTTTTATTACGAGAAGAACCATTAATGTTGGCTGTTCATATTAGCCATCCTTTGGCTGATTCAAAAGGAACTTATTTTGCAGATATTGAAGATGAGAATTTATTTTTATACCCAAGCCATCCGAAGCCCAACTTTTCAACACAGGTTCGTCATCTTTTCTCTGAACATGGTCTAGATCCTAAAAATCTCAAGGAGGTCCGTGAGATTCAATTGGCTTTGGGTCTAGTTGCAGCAGGAGAAGGCGTATGTGTTGTACCTGAAAGTGCAAAAACCATTCAATTGCCAAATCTAATCTATATCCCCATGTTGGACAGCTCTGCAAAAAGCCCTATCTTTATGGCGATTCGTTGTATGGATGAAAGCGAAGATATTCGATCTTTGTTCGATTGTATTTATCAAGTTTATGATTTGGAAGGATTTCAATATGACCGTGCGAGTTTTAGCATAATGGATTAAATTAAAAATATTTAGGGGCTGTGGACATTTCATAAATGGCTTGCGTTGTAGGTTAAAATTGAGCAGGCATGAGGAGTATACTCCGCAAGGAAATGAAGAGAATAGCGAGACTATTTTTGAGTTTCATAACGTATCCTGAGATAATTTTAACTACAACCCTTCGGGACTAGCGTGTTTTTTGTCGCTTCGTCGTTCCCTTGCGAAACAGTGTTTCTCATTATTTAGAATGACTAAATTTCGTATTTCGCGCCTAGAATCGCCTAAAAAACACATCTAGTCGCAAACATAGACGAATTGTCCACAGACCCTAATCTTATGGCTTATTTGCTGTTATTTCTTTCTGCATTTGGTGCAGCGACGCTATTACCTTTACAGTCAGAAGCCGTGTTGGTTGGGCTCCTAGTACAAACACAGTATTCCGTGTATTTGCTTCTAATCGTCGCAACCATTGGAAATGTATTAGGCTCATGTGTGAATTGGTATTTAGGACTGAAAATAGAACAATTCAAAGATAAAAAATGGTTTCCTGTTTCTGAGAAAAATATGCTCAAAGCGGAAAAAATATATCAAAAATATGGTTTTTGGTCCTTACTATTCAGTTGGACCCCTGTGATTGGTGATCCA
>NZ_LBNA01000049.1:0-152788 GCF_001005515.1 Acinetobacter sp. Ag2 | reverse complement strand
AAAGTGTCAACACACCCTAATTTATTACGGTAAAAATAAACAAAATTTACAACGTTGATTATGGGTGGCATGAAATTCGCTTTCGATTTAGGGCTGTTATCTTGTGCAGTTTTTCACTATTGTTAATTTGATATTTGGTTTCGTACCAAAGCGGTAATGTACAGGATGATCGTACCGTTAGCATACTGTTTCATATGATCTGATTCAGAGCTGAGGCGCTTTTCAAGGTTTGCTACTCTTATAAAAATACATAGGTATGAATTTGGAATCTAAGCTTTTACGTATTGCGTTGTGTGCTTATGCAATCGGTTGTGGGGAACTCGCCATTGCGAAAACTCCTGCGCAACCTAATAAAATTTTGAATTTGGCCTTTGAAGCGCCAGATGATGGTTTTGATATGGTTAAAACCTATAATTACTACAGCGGCAATATCGCAGAAGCGATATTTGAGCCTTTGTTAAAATATGATTATTTGGCTCGACCAGTGGTACTCGTGCCCAATACAGCACAGTCCTTACCAAAAATAGAACAAGAGGGTAAGGTTTATACCTTTAAAATTCAGCCTGGAATTTATTTCACCGAAGACCCTGCATTTAAGGGAAAACGACGTGAATTGACTGCTCAGGATTATATTTACTCAATACAGCGTATCAGTGATCCAAAAAATCACTCTCCAACTTACTCTTTTATCGATGGTAAGATTCAAGGTTTAGCATCTGTGGTTGCTCAGGCAAAAAAGACTGGAAAGTTTGATTATGATGCACCGATTGCAGGGCTTAAAGCTTTAGATAAATATACATTGCAATTTACCCTTACCCGTCCTGACTATAATTTCCCATATATTTTAGCTTATGTCACTTTTAGCGGAACAGCACGAGAAGTTGTTGAGTTTTATGGAGATCGTATAGCGCAACATCCCGTAGGTACTGGACCCTATCAACTCAGTAAATATGTGCCACGTAGTAAAATTGAATTAGTGGCAAATCCTGACTATCGTGGTTTTATCTGGAATTATAAATCTACAGGAACAGCTTGGGATAATCAGTTGGTCAAGGAAATGACAGGCAAAAAAATGCCCCAAGTCGGTAAGGTTGTGGTCAGTATTATTGAGGAGGAGCAATCCAGATGGTTAGCGTTTAAATCTGGGCAATTGGACTTTGATAAATTAACCTCTAATGCTGTTCCACAGGCACTCAATGGTACACAATTAAAACCTGAATTAAAGAAACAAGGTATTCAGCACTTTCCCAATAAAGATCCAGAAATTACCTACACGATGTTCAACATGAAAGATCCAATTGTGGGTGGCTATAGTTTAGATAAAATTGCCTTGCGTCGAGCGATTACCTTGGCATATAACCAAGAAGAAGCAATTAAGCAGCTTTATAAGGGACAAGCTGTCCGAGCTGAAATGCTCGTGCCAGATGGTGTACAAGGGCATAATGCTCAATATCGAAGTAGTGTGGCTTATAACCCTCTATTGGCGAACAAACTACTGGATCGCTTTGGCTATAAAAAAGCCAAGGATGGATACCGAACTTTACCCGATGGGCAGCCATTAACATTGAAATACAATACGGAAAATAGTTCCAGTTCAGTCATTCATTCTGAGTTATGGAAGAAAAATTTGGACGCGATTGGGGTGCGTGTTGAATTTAAAGTTAGTAACTTTGCTGATAATTTAAAAGAAGCCATGCAATGTAAGCATATGATTTGGGGTGGTGCGTGGATTGCTGATTTCCCTGAAGGCGAAAATTTTGCTCAGTTGCTTTATGGTCCTAATTCAGGAAAAGGCAATTTAAGTTGTTATCAATCTAAAGCTTACGATTCACTTTATCAGCAAGCCTTAACCTTACCACCACAACAACGACAGCCTTTTTATGAAAAAATCAGTCGTCAGATTGAAGCCGATAATCCTTGGATTATACATACCACCCGAATTCGTAATTGGTTATTGCAACCACAAGTTCAAGGCTATAAAGCGCACCCAATGATGAATACCGTTTGGCAATATCTTGATGTACAGTCAATCAAAAAATAACTGATAAAGTTGAAGGAAATGATGAAGGATAATTTAAATAGGAAACTTAAACAGATTGGGTTAAGTGTATTGTTGAGCAGTATGATGCTTACAGGCACGATGAATGTTTTTGCCAAAAATCCAGCAGATCCAAATAAGGTTTTACGTTATGTTTTTCCCGTTGCGGAAACGGGATTTGATCCAGCTGGAACACAAGATTTGTATTCTGCACATGTGCATAATTCAATCTTTGAAGGCTTATATACCTATGATTATCTAGCATCACCTGCCAAATTAGTCCCGCGTACTGCTGTAGCATTGCCTGAAGTGAGTGCGGATGGGTTGACCTATACCTTTAAAATTAAAAAAGGTATCTATTTTGCAAAAGATCCAGTGTTTAAAGGTAAGGCGCGAGAGTTAACTGCACAAGATTATGTTTATTCTTATAAACGTTTATTAGATCCAGGTTTACATTCACCCAATAGTTGGTTGTTGGATGACAAGATCGTGGGTATAGATAAACTCCTTGATCAAGCCAAAAAAACCGGGAAGTTTGATTATGATCAACCTGTTGCAGGGCTTCAGGCAACAGATCGTTATACTTTGGTGATTAAGTTAAAACAGCCTGATCAAAACTTTCCAATGCTCTTGGCACATCAGCCAGCAGGTGCGGTGGCTCGGGAAGTAATTGAACATTATCGCGATAAATCCGGTTTTGCTATGGCTCATCCTGTAGGTACAGGTCCTTATATTTTGACCAAGTGGATTCCTGGCTCACGTATTATTTTAAAAGCAAATCCTGACTATCGTGGCTATGTTTGGGATTTCAAAGCTTCAACACCCGAAGATCAGAAAATTGTCGATGCGATGAAAGGCAAAAAGATGCCGCAAATCGGTGTGGTTGATATTCAGGTGATGGAAGAAGCGCAATCACGCTGGTTATCGTTTAGCAAAGATGAAACAGACTTATTCGTCCTTGATGGTGATTTAACTGTTCAAGCGATTCAGGATGGTCAGCTCAAGCCTGAACTGGCGAAAAAAGGCATTCAACTTTCCCGAATTGTTGATCCTTCGATTGATTATTATTACTGGAATATGCAGAACCCTGTTGTTGGTGGTTTAAGTAAAGAAAAAATTGCTTTACGTCGTGCCATGGCAATGGCGTATTCCCCAGATAACCAAATTAAAATTTTAATGAAAGGGGATGCACAAAGATTACAGTTCCCTGTCCCTTACGGGGTAGTGGGGCATGATCCAAATTACAAAACCAGTATCCCTTATTCAGTCAAAGCAGCCAATTTACTTCTTGATCGTTATCACTATAAGGTGGGGGCAGATGGTTGGCGAACTTTGCCCGATGGTAAGCCGTTGGTGATCGAATTGGCAGTTTATGGGGGGAGTGCGCGTAGTCAGCAGAGTGCTGAATTTTGGAAAAAAACGTTAGACAATATTAAAGTCAAAATGACCACCAAATCCTTACCTTTTGCAGAAGGTCTAAAAGCTGAAAAGCAATGTAAAACCATGTTTAAAGGTTCTGCTTGGGTTGCTGACTATCCTGATGCTGACAACTTTATGCAATTGTTCTACAGCAAAAATATTCATGCGACCAACAATGCCTGTATGAAAATTCCTGAATATGACCGCCTCTATGAACAGACTCAAAAGTTAAAGCCGGGTCCTGAACGCGATGCACTCTATCGCAAAATGGCAAGAATATTAGAAGTTTATATGCCTGTACAAATGGCATCAACACGTTATCGAAATGCTTTGGCGCAACCGCGTGTGATTGGATTTAAAAAGCATCCTATTCTTCCATCAGAATGGATGTATTTTGATATGAAAAAGTAATTTATTGCAGTGGTTGAAAAAATAAACAGATTAAATTTTGAAAAATAAATTGAAGATTGGAGTTAAAGATGAAAATGAAGCGATTTAAGCTCAGTGCGTTATGTATGTTATCAATAGGTTTAGGACAGTGGGCATATGCACAATCGGAACGGAGTACTTTACCGAAGTTTCAAGCGAAAGACATTCCAGCCCAATGTGATGCAAAAATTGCTGATGTAAAAAGTAAACTTGCTGAATTTGCCAAAATCAAATTAAAAAAAAATGCGCCTGCTGGTAATGTGTTGGCAAAGTGGGATCAAATTTTTGCTGAGTTTGAAGATTTTTATGGACCGATCAATCTGATGAGCAATGTCGATCCAGATGCAGCATTACGCAAAGCTGCTGAGGATTGTGAGGTTAAAATTAGCCAATTCCAGACTGAAGTTTATCAAGATGCCAAGTTATATCAGCAGATTAAAAAAACCAAAGCCAATAATGAGATTGACAGTAAATATCGCCAAGATATTTTAGATGGTTTTGAAGATACTGGTGTTCAGCTCTCCGCAGAAAAACAAGCCCGTTTAAAGGTCATTTTGGATGAGTTGACCAAGATCCAACAAGAATATGCGCGTAATATTCGTGATAATCCAGAAAAATTAGAATTTACACCTGCCGAGCTAAAAGGCTTACCTGAAAGTTATATCGCCAATTTAAAGAAAAATGAAAAGGGTAACTATTTATTGGGATTTGACTATCCCGAATATCGTCCATTTATGGAGTTGGCAGACAGCGATGATGCGCGTAAACGTTATCAAATTGCTTATACACGTCGCGGAAC
This sequence comes from Acinetobacter sp. Ag2, assembly GCF_001005515.1. Lineage (NCBI taxonomy): Bacteria > Pseudomonadati > Pseudomonadota > Gammaproteobacteria > Moraxellales > Moraxellaceae > Acinetobacter > Acinetobacter sp. Ag2. The sequence goes on along the minus strand of NZ_LBNA01000049.1, from coordinate 148,103 downwards.
TGAAAAGAATTTAGTCCTGCTTAAACAAGCCATTGATCTGCGTTATGAGTTGGCACAACTCTTTGGTAAAACCAGCTATGCCGATTGGGCATTGAAAAACCGCATGGCGCAAAATCCTGAAACAGTCAATAAGTTCCTCAAAGACGTGCACAATACCGTTGCACCATTAGAACAAAAAGAAGTACAGACTCTCCGTGAATTCAAAGCCAAAACGTTGAACATTCCTGTGGAAAAAGCTGAAATTAATCGCTGGAGTGAAGCATATTGGAGTGAAAAATTACGCCAAGATAAGTACAAAATTGACCAAGAAAAAATGCGTGAGTATTTTCCAACCCAAGCGTCGCAAGACTGGTTATTTGCCATTTCATCTCAGTTATATGGAATCGAGTTTAAGCCTGCTAAAGTCGATGTTTGGCAAGATGAAGTTGAGTACTACGATGTAATCGATAAGCAGACAGGTCAACTTTTAGGTGGTCTGTATATGGATAAGTTTCCACGTGAAGGTAAATATGGTCACGCTGCGGTTTGGGGAGTGAGAGGCGGAAGTACACTGACCCAGCGTAAGCCCATTTCTGCTTTGGTCACCAACTTTAATCGTAAAGGCTTAAACAGTGATGAACTGGAAACATTTGTCCATGAGTTTGGTCACGCTTTACATGGAATTCTTTCAAATACGCGTTATGCCTCGCAATCAGGGACTTCTGTAGAGCGTGACTTTGTGGAAGCACCTTCCCAAATGTATGAGGAATGGGCACGTCGTAAAGAAACGCTTTCTACCTTGGCGGATTATTGTAAGCCTGCATGTCCACGCATTGATGATGAACTGATTGCAAAACTCAAAGCGGTTAAAAACTATGGACGTGGTTTGTTCTATTCTCGTCAGACCTTGTATGCGCAATATGATATGGCACTACATACTGCCAATGCATTAAAAACCCAACCCATGGACGTCTGGAAAAATCTAGAAGCTCAAACGGCTCTAGGCTATGTGCCTACGACAGAATTCCCAGGTCAGTTTGGTCATATTATGGGAGGCTATCAAGTCGGCTATTACGGTTATATGTGGTCTGAAGTCTTGGCCTTAGACATGCTTTCAGCATTTGGCGATAACTTAAATAATCCTGAAGTTGGTGCACGTTATCGGAAGACAATCTTGTCGCAAGGTGGGCAGAAGAAAGCTGAACAATTGGTGGTCGATTTCTTAGGCAGAGCACCAGATAACAAGGCATTCTTTCAAGAAATTACGGGACAACGTAACTAAAGGGAATAAGAACTATGTTGGCATATATCATACGTCGTATATGGCAAATGATTCCTACCATGTTGGGAGTTGTGTTGCTGATTTTCTTTTTATTTAATTGGGTCGGGGGCGATCCTGCATATATCCTTGCAGGCAAAATGGCGAATCCAGAACAAATTGCAAATATTCGCCAGCAATTGGGCGTTGACCAACCCTATTACATTCAACTTTGGATTTTTATTAAACAAATTATCACTTTTGATTATGGTTTTAGTTGGAGTACCGGGGAGTCTGTTTCAAATATTATTTTGACCCGTCTAGGACCATCACTCACCATCATTATTCCATTGACGATCTTACAAACTGTGATTTCAATCATTTTGGCGTTGGCTGTTGCATCGGTCCGTGGTTCTTTAACAGATCGTATGGTGATGCTGTTGTGTACCATTGGGATGTCAATCAGTATATTGGTCTATATCATTGTATTTCAATACAGTCTTGCTTATCAGCTTGGTTGGTTCCCTGTGCAAGGATGGAGTGACAGTCTGACGGGGAATTTATTTGAGTATGCCTTATTGCCAATTTTAATCATGTTGGTGGTCAGTATTGCGCCTACATTACGGCTTTATCGCAGCTTTATTTTGGATGAAGTCAATCAGGATTATGTCAGAACTGCTCGTGCAAAAGGCGTTGGGGAAGGACGTATCTTGGGGATTCATGTGCTTCGTAATGCTTCAATTCCGATTATCACTGATGTGATGGCAAGTCTGCCTGGTTTATTAATCGGTGCATTCTTAATTGAGCGTTTTTTTGGGATTCCAGGGATCGGGCGTGAAATCATCATTGCAGTTGAGCGTAGTGATTTTCCTGTGATTAAAGCCATTACTGTGTATGTCGCAGCCGCAACCATGATTTTTAATCTCATCGCTGATTTGATTTATAAAGTGGTTGATCCACGCGTACAGTTGAAGTAGGTGGGATGATGCTTGGAATTTTATCTAAAAAAGTAGAAACACAACAGCAAGCTTCTCCGGGGCTATGGCGTTTGGCTATGCGACGATTAAAAGCTGATCGTGTTGCGATGGTGTCGTTAGGAGTATTGTTCTGTTATTTCATCATCTTGATTTTATCCATGACAGGTGTCATCGCTTCTAACTGGAACAAAGAGGTTGCCGAAAGTTATGCACCTCCTACCTTTATGGGAGCTGATCAAACACTACAAAATGCTGCTCAAAAGACAGCAAATACAGCAGCTTTACCTGAAAATCCTGTTGATCCTTTAAAAGATGTTATCAAAGAATTAAATGCTCAAATTGCCACTGAGCAGGCTTCAGGTGGTGCAGTGGATTATTATGGTGTTCAAGATCCACTCGCTGAGGATATGAAGGTCATTGATCAGCAGTTGGGTGGACATTTGCTCGATCAGCAAAGCGAGTTGAAAAAAACTTTGCCTTTTGGTGCTGATAAATGGGGACAGGATGTTTTATTAAAGACCATTAAAGGCGCTGAAACCTCGATTGTGGTCGGGTTGGTTTCTGCATTGCTTGCTGTGGTGATCGGTACTTTTCTTGGGGCGATTGCAGGCTATTTTGGTGGATGGGTCGATGACGTTCTAAACTGGTTTTATAGCATTTTTACCTCTATTCCCTATTTATTACTGGTTTTGGCGATAGCAGCTGTATTACAACAAAAAGGGATTTTGTCTATCGTTTTGATTTTAGGTTTAACTGGCTGGACAGGTGTGTTTCGTTTAATTCGTGCTGAATATATGAAGCATACCTCACGTGAATATGTGCTTGCGGCTAAAGCTATTGGGGTGAGCCACCTGAGACGAATGTTTGTGCATATCTTTCCCAATGTCAGTCATATTGCACTGGTTCAGATGTCAATTTTAGTGGTTGGATTTATTAAATCAGAAGTGATTTTAAGTTTCCTTGGCTTTGGTGTTCCTGTAGGGGTTGTGTCATGGGGCAGTATGCTAAATGAGGCACAAAGCGAGCTCATACTGGGTAAATGGTGGCAATTGGTTGCTGCATCAGTCGCAATGGCAGTACTCGTCACGGCATTTTCAATGTTTACAGATGCATTACGTGATGCACTAGACCCTAAATTAAAATAAGGAGCACATCAATGTCAGAACAATATGTGACACCTCCTGTATTGCTCAGTGTTCAAGATCTGAGTGTGAGTTTTAAGGGGGAAAATAAGCAATTTATTGAAACTGTAAAAGGCATTTCTTTTCAGATTCCAGCCAATACCACCGTGGCATTGGTGGGTGAGTCTGGCAGTGGTAAGTCTGTGACGTCTTTGGCAACAATGGGACTATTACCCAAAGATCAGTCTCGTATCGCTGAAAAAAGTAAAATTATGTTTGAAGGTCAAGATTTACTGGGTTTGACAACCAAACAAATGCGTAAGATTTGTGGTAAAGACATTGCCATGATTTTTCAGGAACCGATGTCATCGCTTAATCCTGTCTTTACCGTAGGTGATCAAATTGCTGAAATTCTACGGATTCACTTAAACATGGGACGAAAACAAGCGCGTCAACGTGCACTTGAATTACTCACTGAAGTGGGTATTCCTACACCAGAAACGAAAATTGATGCTTATCCCAATCAACTTTCTGGTGGTCAGCAACAACGCGTCATGATTGCAATGGCAATTGCCTGTGAACCGAAATTACTGATCGCTGATGAACCCACCACAGCATTAGATGTTACGATTCAAAAACAAATCTTAGATTTGTTAGAGGCTTTGCGTAAACGCCGCCAAATGTCGATGCTATTTATTACTCATGATTTGGCTTTGGTGAATGAAATTGCCGATCAAGTCATTGTGATGCGTCATGGTGAAATTCGTGAGCAAGGTTTAGCCAACGAGGTGCTAGAACACCCCAAAGATCCATATACCAAAGCTTTATTGTTATGCCGACCAACATTATCACAACGTCCTTATCGTTTACCTGTCATCAATGACTTTCTTAAACAACAAGAAGGGCATTGGGTCGAAGGCGAAGATTTAGCAAAAACAAAAATGCCGGAAAGAACACGTGGTTTAGTCGGTGGTGAAGAAATCATTTTAGAAGTCAAAGATTTAAAAAAATCATTTTTTAGCCGTAAAGGGTTCTTTGGAAAAGAAGAATATCAAGCGGTAAAAGGTGCATCTTTTCAATTGGCAAAAGGAAAGACATTAGGCTTAGTCGGTGAGTCAGGTTCTGGTAAAACTACGATTGGCTTATTGTTGATGCGTCTACAACAGGCTACAGGCGGGCAGGCATTATTTCAAGGTAAAGATATTTTGGCAATGTCTGAAAAAGAATTCACCCAATATCAACGTAAAATTCAGATTATTTTCCAAAACCCATATGCTTCACTGAACCCACGTTTTACGGTTGGACAGATCTTGATGGAGCCGATGCAGATTCATCGCATTGGTGCAAATGATGTAGAACGCAAACAGTTTGCCTTAGCCTTATTGGAGAAAGTCAGCTTACCTGTACAGGCTTTTGATCGTTATCCACATGAGTTTTCGGGTGGTCAGCGTCAACGGATTGCAATTGCTCGTTGTTTAACCTTAAAGCCTGAAATTTTAATTTGTGATGAGTCAGTATCTGCATTGGATGTATCTGTTCAAGCTCAGGTGTTAAATTTACTTCAGGATTTACAAGATGAGTTTGGATTGAGCTATATTTTTATTTCACATGATCTATCTGTAGTGAAATATATTTCTGATCAAATCATGGTGATGAATCATGGTGATATTGTCGAAATTGCCAATTCTGATGAACTGTATCAGTCACCTAAACATGAGTATACCAAACGCTTGTTGAGTGCCATTCCAAAAGCTGTTGTTGAGTAACTGTTCTGATCCGATGCAAATCAAAAAGCCACTCAATCGAGTGGCTTTTTAGCGTTCAGTCTATGTATGAATTAAAACTTTTTAAAACCTTTATTCACTACAAAAGGTTTTTTCTTTTCAGGTTGTTCACTACGTTCTTGACGGTCTGAATAATCACGACGATCATTGCTGTAACGTTCATCTGAGCGGTTACGGTTTTGTGGTGAACCATAGCGGTTTTCAGAACGGTTGCTGTTAAAGCTGTTGCCACGATTATCTGCACGATCTTGATTGTAATGGTTGCCACCAGAACGGGCTTTATTAAAACGGTTTTCAGAACGTTCATTACGTTGATCAGCACGATTTTCACTGCGGTTTTGACCATATTGATTTGAACCCGCTTTATAGTCGCGTTGTTCATTATGGTTATTTTGTTGCTCACCTTCATTGTCACGACGTTGCTGACGAAGGAAACCGCCGCGACGTGCAGCCATTGGTTTGTCTTGCATACGTTCTGTACGGCGTTTTGCCATACCAAATAGACCCGTACCTTGACGTGGTTTTAGTTCAACCGCTTTGGTTAAATTATCAATATCAGTTTTATCCAGTTCCATCCAACGACCTGTACGAAGTTCACGAGGCAAAATCACAGTACCGTAACGTGTACGGAGTAAGCGACTTACTTTTAAACCTTGTGATTCAAAAATACGGCGAACCTCACGGTTACGACCTTCTTTTACAACGACTTGGTACCAGCGATTGATCCCTTCACCACCAATTTCAGAGAAAGATTCAAATTTAGCTGGACCATCATCTAAAACAACGCCATTTGTCATGTTGTTTTTAAGTTGAGGCGTAACTTCTCCCATGACACGAACAGCATATTCACGTTCGATTTCATTTGAGGGATGCATTAAACGATTGGCAAGTTCACCATCGTTTGTGAAAAGCAATAAACCTGTAGAGTTAATGTCTAAACGACCTACCATGACCCAACGGTCGTTGGCAATTGGCGGTAAATGATCAAACACGGTCGGGCGAGATTCTGGATCATTACGTGAGCAGATTTCACCTTCTGGTTTGTAGTAAATCAATACACGACGACGGATTTCGTCTTCAATTTGGAACTGAACCTTACGACCATCGATGCGAAGCTCATCACCTGGTTCGATACGTTCACCCACTTGAGCAACCTGCCCGTTGACACTTACACGACCAGCGGCAATGACCTCTTCCATATAACGGCGAGAGCCCAGACCAACTCGTGCGAGTACCTTTTGCAATTTTTCACTCATGACAGCATAACCTTAGAAATAATCATCAACAGTGCACCTATTTAAGACTTTGGCGCTTGCGCATCCAAAGCCATAAAAGCTTCCTTGGCGTCCTGTAGGGGAGGCAATTGATCCAAAGACACTAGACCAAAGGCATTTAAAAATTGTGGCGTCGTTACCAACAACGCGGGTCTTCCTGGGAGCTCACGGTAACCAGATTCTTTAATCCAGTTCCAATCAAATAAAGTCCTGAGTATTTGACTATTATTTGTCACTCCTCGTATTTGCTCAATATCAGCGCGGGTTACAGGCTGATGATAAGCAATCACTGCAACAGTTTCTAACAGTGATGGAGATAATCTGGTTGGTCGATCAGGCCAAACTTGTGCAATCATATTGCGATATTTAGCACGAACTTGAAAGCGATAACCTTGAGCGGTTTCAATCAACTCAATAGAACGACCATGTTGTAAAACAGACAGTTGTTGTAAATACTGTTGCAACTGCTGTTTAGAGTACTGATTTTGAAATGCTTCTTTTAAACGTGCTAGAGAGACAGGGGCGTCACTGGCAAAGATAATCGCTTCAAGTTGCATCAAAACTTCATGATGTAATTCATCAACATTAAATACATTATTTTGATCTATGGTCATGCGTTTGCACCTTGAATGGAAAGAGGAGCTTCGACACCAGATGAAATAATTTGAACTTTTTGCTGACGCGTCAGCTCTAAGATTGCCATGAAAGTCACCACCATGCCCATACGACCTTGGTTTGGCTTAAGCAATTCTTGAAAACTGAGTACTCCACCAGATTGGGTCATATATTCAATATAAGCAATACGTTCTTCAAGCAGGACAAGCTCTTGTTCAATTTTATGGGTAATTGGTTCAGGGCGGTTAAAAATGCAGTACAAGGCATCTTTTAACATGTTGACATCATAGCCCTCATATACTTTTGGAATTTCACCAATTGCCACATGACTGGCAAAAGTATCTCGGTCTAAAACAGGCATTTGCCCTAAACGTTCAGCTGCTTGTTTGATTCGTAAATAAGTTTCTAAACGATCAATAAGTTCTTGTTTTGGATCTTTTTCGATATTGATTGTTTTCGGTTTTGGCAACAACAAGCGCGATTTTAAATCAGCTAACAGTGCTGCCATGACCATGTAGTCCGCAGTGAGTTCAATGTTAAGCGATTTCATATTGTCCATATAAGACAGATATTGCGTTGCAATTGGAGCAATATCCAATTGTAAAAGATCAAAACCGTTTTTCTGAATCAGATAAATTAAAAAGTCGAGTGGTCCTTCGAAATGTTCAAGCAGAATTTCGAATGCAGCAGGAGGAATGTATAAATCCTCTGGAATTTCTTCTTGCCATTCATCCAATACACGGATGTTGGAAATGGATTCCATAGGATGATGAGTTGCTTGAGTCATTACAATTATTAGCCACGCGAATTTTCAAAGGCATGTTTATTCGTGCTACCACGCATAAAACAGTTGCTTTGGCGCAAGGTGGTGACGAATTACGAAAAGATAGTAGGTGCATTTTAAAGTAAAAGTTCGCAGGAATACATTGCTAAATCATAAAAACGATAAAAAACCTGAAAATAAATAGGGAATATCACGTCACAAAATATGTCAGACTGTCGATAAAATCATCGAAAATTTTAAAAATTATAGTGAGATCATTGGCTTACAAAGACCAAGTACATAGAGAATAAATGGAGAATGTTTTTATTAAGTTGTTGTAATTAAACTATTTTTATCGGTTTTTTGTTGGTCTGAATCTACCCATTTTATATATGTGCTGGTGGGGAAGTCGTATAGATCAATAAAAAAAGCATGAGGATGAGTCATGCTAAAGAGGGAACTGAATTCAAAAATATTTGGTTTTAGCTCCCTTTATGGGATAGCCATACTAAACTCTGGGAATTAAGCCTGAAAACTAAAAACTTTTGGTGAGTGCAAAAGTCACGGTTGAGTCAATCGGATTAGAAACTTTAGCATTTGGGTTACCGTTACTATAGTTCTGATAGAAACCATTTTTATCCCAGGCTTTGCTATAACTCAAACTGCTTGAAATCTGATAAGGCAATTGTTTACTGATGGTCAAACTTGCATCCTGAAAGTTAGCCTCAGAAAAATTTTGAATACGTTGATGACCATAGTGTGCATTTACAGACCAACCTTGAGTAATGGGTTGATACCAATTCAAGTCTAGATATCCAGAGCCACGAGAGTGTTGATTGTTGCCAATGGCTAAGGTGTCAGAGTTATTGCCAAAGTAGTCTTGTGTATAGGTGATGGCATATTTCAAGCTGAATGGACCATAACTGATTTCAGGAATGATCTCACCATAATTAAATCGGGTATGTGCCGTTTCTGCTGTAGTTTTTGCACCAGGGTAATAGTAATACGCGACTTTTGTACCTAGCGTAAGCTCACCGAAACTACGGCGATATCCGCTATATACATCCCATTCGACAGTCGCATCTCGGATAAAATCATCACTGACTGTAGATGCCCATGTTCCTGCAAAAAAACCATTGCTATGATTGTAATCTAAGCCACCTTGTACAGCAGGTTTCCCCCAAGTTTGTTGGAAACCACGTGAAATATATTGGCTTGCTATGGTTAGATTCGCGCTATACGGTGATGTCGTGACTGTACTCGATTCGTCTGCATAGATGCCTTGAACGTATATGCTGCAAGGAATGAGAAATAATAGTTGCTTTTTCATCTTATTCGTCCTTGAGTAATGCGCCAGCTCAGTGGTCACTCAGCTGGCGCAATACAGACCTCTATGAATGGATTGCACGCAAAGGTGCTTGGCGTACAGGCGTTGTTCCTGCCTTGTAATAGCCCGCTTCAGATCGTGGTAACTTTTGACCACGGATTTGATCTGCAATTTTTTCTGCGATCATAATGGTGGTTGCATTTAAGTTTCCAGTAATGATCAATGGCATGATCGAGGCATCTACGACACGTAAACCTTCTAAGCCATGTACTCGACCTTGACCATCCACCACGGCCATTTCATCTTCACCCATTTTGCAACTACAAGAAGGGTGGTAAGCCGTTTCTGCATGGTTTCGTACAAAATCATCTAGCTCAGCATCGGTTTGTACTTTCTTACCGGGACTGATTTCATCGCCTCGATAGGCATCCAAAGCAGGCTGTTGCATGATTTCACGAGTAATGCGAATTGCATCTCTAAATTCACGCCAGTCTTGTTCAGTGGACATATAGTTGAACAAAATACTTGGATGTTGAAACGGATCTTTTGAATTGAGCTTGATTCGACCACGAGACGGTGAGCGCATGGAACCGACATGCGCTTGAAAGCCATGTTCTTTAACAGCATTACTACCATTGTAGTTAATCGCCACAGGCAAGAAGTGATATTGGATATTGGGCCAATCAAACTCATCTGAGCTACGGATAAAGCCGCCTGCTTCAAACTGGTTACTTGCGCCAATGCCTGTGCCATTAAAGAGCCATTCAGCACCAATCGCAGGCTGATTAAACCATTTTAGTGCTGGATACAGAGAAACAGGCTGCTTACACTTATACTGTAAGTACATTTCCAAATGGTCTTGTAGATTTTCACCCACACCTGGCAAATCATGAACCACAGCAATATCCATTGATTTGAGGAAAGTGCTTTGACCTACGCCTGAGCGTTGCAAAATTTGTGGTGAAGCAATCGCACCTGCACACAGTAAAACTTCCCGTTTTGCTTGCGCTTGTTTTAAATTGGCTTGATCAGCACCCAGAATATACTCTACACCGACAGCTTGTTTGTGATTAAAAAGAATTTTATTGGTGGTTGCATGGGTGACAATGGTTAAGTTTGGTCGACCTTTCGCCATATCCAAATAACCACGCGCTGTACTTGAACGACGACCTTTCGGCGTTACAGTACGATCCATTGGACCAAAGCCTTCTTGTTGATAACCGTTCAAATCGTCAGTACGTGGGTAACCTGCTTGTACGCCTGCTTCAACCATGGCATGGAACAGTACATTGTTGCCGTTTTTTGGCGTAGCCACAGAAACTGGACCGTTGCCACCATGATAGTCATTACCACCGATATCTCGTGTTTCGGCTTTTTTGTAATAAGGCAAACAATCTGCATAAGTCCAATCTTCAAGACCTTTGTGGGTTGACCACTGATCTAGGTCCATGGCATTACCACGGATGTAGCACATTCCGTTAATCAACGAAGAGCCACCTAGACCTTTACCACGACCGCATTCCATACGGCGATTGTTCATATGGGGTTCTGGGTCGGTTAAATACGCCCAATTGTAACGACGACCTTGTAATGGATATGCCAAGGCAGCAGGCATTTGGGTACGGAAATCTAAACGATAGTCAGGACCACCTGCTTCTAATAATAAAACAGTGACATCTTTGTCTTCAGTCAAACGAGTAGCCAATACATTTCCGGCAGATCCTGCGCCAATGATAATGTAGTCATAGGATTGAGTATTCATAATTATCCTTTTTGTATTTCTTAAAGGTGCCAATGCAATCAAGTGATGACATGGCACATAGGATGGATTGAGAGGGAAGAGGTGAGTGCATTAAAAAATGCTTTGGTACTCACCTAATTCAACTTGAATCGATTTAATGCGTGTGTAATGTGCGAGTGTAGTCAAGCCATTTTCACGACCCACACCAGATTGCTTATAACCGCCAACTGGCATTTCCGCAGGAGATTCACCCCAAGTATTGATCCAGCAAATTCCTGCTTCGATTTGGTGAATAATACGGTGTGCTCGGGTGATGTCTTGAGTCACAACACCTGCTGCAAGACCAAAAGTCGTGTCGTTAGCACGGCGAATGACTTCTTCCTCGGTGTCATAACTGAGGATGCTCATCACAGGTCCGAAAATTTCTTCTTCAACAATGCGCATATCATCTTGACAGTGACTAAAAACAGTCGGTAATACATAAGCCCCTTTGGCTAAATCACCTTCAGTCGCACGCCCACCACCGATAAGCAGTTTTGCACCTTGTTGTTTGCCTGACTCAATGAAAGACAATACCTTTTCCATATGTGGGAAGCTGGTGAGCGGACCAAAGTTGGTGTTTTCTGACATTGGATCGCCAATGCGAATTCGCTTAACACGTTCAACAATCGCTTTTTCAAAGTCAGCGAGTAAAGATTTAGGCACAAAGACGCGTGTACCATTGGTACATACCTGTCCTGAGCTAAAAAAGTTCGCCATGATGGCAATGTCTGCGGCACGGTCTAGATTGGCATCATCGCAAATGATCAATGGTGATTTACCACCGAGTTCCATTGTGACTTCTTTAAGGGTTGAACCTGCTGCACTGGCCATGACTTTCTTGCCTGTTTCTACACCGCCTGTAAAAGAAATTTTTTCAATCACAGGGTGTTCAGTCAGCCATTGTCCAATTTCACGACCTGCACCTTGTACAACGTTAAATACGCCGTCTGGCAGACCTGCTTCCGTATAGATTTCTGCAAGTTTAAATGCTGTAAGCGGGGTAGTTTCACTTGGTTTGAAAATCATGGCATTTCCCGCTGCAAGGGCAGGAGCAGATTTCCAAAGTGCAATTTGAATTGGATAGTTCCAAGCACCAATGCCTGCAACCACACCCAATGGTTCACGACGGGTATAAAAAAAGCTGGAATCACGAAGGGGAACTTGTTCACCTTGAATCGCAGTGGCAAGTCCTGCGTAATACTCTAAAACATCAGCCCCTGTGACAATATCAACAGTTGACGTTTCGCTATAGGCTTTACCTGTATCCAGTGTTTCTAAGTGCGCTAACTGGTCATTACGCTCACGAAGAATATCTACAGCACGGCGTAAAATACGTGAACGTTCCATCGCCGTCATGGCTGCCCAAATTTTCTGACCTTGTCGTGCGCTTTGAACAGCTGTTTCAATATCTTGTTGTGATGCTTGCTGAAGTGTTGCAATCACCTCACCATTGGCAGGGTTAATACTATTAAATGTTTTACCACTGGTCGCGGCAACATAGCGACCATGGATATACAATTGATGAACTTGTGAATCACTCATTCTGTCTCTCCTGCAAAGGTTTTTGCGCAAATTGCAATTGCGTTTTTACATAATCATAAGCAATGGATCGTGCCAGTTCACTGTCAAATTCATCATGACTGACTAAACTGCCACGTAACCATAATCCGTCAATCAAAGCTGCCAATCCACGTGCAGCAATACTTGCCTGTTCTTTGTCCAACAACTTGAGGAAATGAAACTTCAAGTTTGAATATAGACGTTGGTCGTTAATTTGTTGCAAGCGTCCCAATTCAGGGAGATGCATACTTGCAGACCAAAAGTCTAACCAGACACGCATCGCTTGTTTATTGACCTGACTGATATCAAAGTTGGAATCAATAATTGCCTTAATCTGGCTTTCTGGATGCGTATCTGCTTCAGCTTTATTCTGGTCGGTTTTTCGACGCAAAACGTTGAGCATTTCTTGCATACAGGTATTGATTAATCCTTGTTTATCACCAAAATAGTGACTGACAATACCTGTTGATAATTCAGCTTTTTTTGCAATTTGTGCAATGGTTGTATTGGACAATCCCACTTCATAAATCACATGAAATGCGGCATTGATAATTTCTTCGCGTCGCACATGCTCTGGTTTTACTCTACGCTTTGTCATGCTTTTCCATTCGCCCTAAACAGGGTTTTTATCTAACATTTCTCGATGTAGAGCATCATAACATTTTAATCATACTTTTTATTGATTGAACGTTCAATCAATAAAAAGTATAATCTGCAAAAATCAATAATTCTTTGATGGGCAATATAAGATCTAAATGGCTAAATCAAGTTCGTTGAAGGTTGGTGTGCTAAGTCGAAAAAAGTGCCTATCATCTTATTTTTAAAGAAAATACACCGTTTGCAAGGAGCAAGAGCATGGTGTCAAAAAGTCATGAAGGATCCGAATCCGAACATGTTCGATTAAATTTATTTGTATTTGGTAGTTCAGCAGTCAGTATCGGTATTTTTGGGTTATTATTTGTGTTATTTCCTGAAAAAAGCCAATTTTGGCTGACCTATGTACAAGAGCAAGCCAACCAGCTATTTGGTTGGTACTATATGTTGGTGATCGTCGGCTGCATCGGTTTCGTTGCTTGGTTAGCTTTTTCAAGGTTTGGTCAAATTCCTTTAGGTAAAGATGACGATAAGCCTGAGTTTGGCTATCTGGCTTGGGTTTCCATGTTGTTCTCTGCAGGTATTGGGATTGCCTTACTCTATTATGGTGTTGCTGAACCAGTTGATCATTTCCTACGACCGCCAGAAGGTGAGGGTGGAACCATTCAAGCAGCACGTGATGCCATGATGTATAGCTTTTTACATTGGGGCATTCATGGTTGGGTGCTCTATGCCTTATTGGGTGTGACTCTGGGCTATTTTGCCTTCCGCCTAGACTTACCCTTAGCACTACGCTCAGCACTGTATCCAATTTTTGGTCAAAAGATCTATGGTTTGATTGGTGACTGTGTTGACGGCTTTGGTATTTTAGCTACAGTCATTTCTTTGGTCACCAATTTAGGGATTGGTGCATTGGTTCTGGTCTCAGGAATTAGTTATTTACTCCCAGAAATTCCCAATAATAATATTACCTTGATTAGTGTGGTCTTGATGATGATGGTTGTTGCGACGATCACCACTGTGGTTGGTATTGAAAAAGGTTTAGCTTGGCTTTCACGGATTAATTTACGTTTACTCTATGCTTTATTGCTTTTTGTATTTTTAACAGGACCCACCAATCATTTGTTGAATGGTCTGGTACAAAATATTGGTGATTATCTTAATCATTTTGTCGTTAAAAGTTTTGATGTGTATTTATACAATCAAAAAGCCAGTGCGTGGTTAGGTTCGTGGACAGTGTTTTACTGGGCATGGTGGATTGCTTGGGCGCCATTTGTAGGAATGTTTATTGCCCGAATTTCAAAAGGTCGTACAATTCGCGAAGTGGTATTGGGTGTATGTTTGATTCCTCTTGGTTTTACACTGGCTTGGCTTTCTATCTTTGGAAATACTGCAATTGATTTGATTTTGAATCAAAAGCAAAAAATTCTAGGGGATATGGTGTTAACTGATCCTGCTTTGTCTTTGTTTAAATTGTTAGAATATTTACCTTTCAATCCTTATGTGGCTGGTATTGTCGTGGTGATCTGTTTTGTCCTATTTTTAACTCCAGTAGGTTCAGGGACATTGATGATTGCAAATTTATCTACCAAAGGTGGAAGTAGTGAAAGCGACTCACCGATCTGGTTACGAATTTTCTGGTCAGTGGTGATTACATTGGTCAGTGTTGGTCTGTTGTTGGCAGGGAGCTTCCATTCCATGCAAAGCGCCGTAGTACTCTGTGGATTGCCATTCTCTGTGATTATTTTGTTGTATATGTTTGGTATGAGAAAGGCGTTGTTACAGGATCATTTTAAACCTCAACCACCAATATCGCTTTCGCAACAAGCACCCCAGCAAGAGCATTCAAGTCAAGACCCATCTTGACTGTGTAAATCCAGATACACCCATTCTGAAATATGTAATCTACTTATATTCAGAATGGGAAAATTGATACCTAGATAAATAATTTACTTGATGATTTTGACAGTATCTTTTATTTGTGAACAGTATTGCACCTTAGTCTTGGCGGTCGTGTTCAATTCAATATCTATCATTCATTGATAAGACTGACACAAATCGAAATTTTTCTCAAAATACAAGGTTGTAAAAGTGCCTTATTGATATGATGCAAGTTTTCAAAAATGGCATCATTTAGATCAATGTTGTGAACAACAAGAAACACCCAGAAGCGAAAAGCAAGCTAAGGACGATACGTTTAAACTGAATTTCAGAAATTTTGTAAAACATTTGTGCACCCATCATTGCTGGAATACTCACTGCAATAATAATCAGTGCAAAATAAGGTAAATGTAAGCGTTGAATCGTCCCTTGGTAGAGATAGACCAATAGGGTAAATAACTGAATGGCAAAATTAAAGTGTCTCAGAATATAGCGCTGTTGGGCTTTAGGTAGGTTTTTAAGCATCACCCATGCAGAAGGTGCTGCACCACAAAAACCACCTAATCCACCTAAAACTCCACCTACAAAGCCGATGCAACTGTCAGCGATTTTCCCCAATGCTTGAATGCGTGGGAATTCAGGTGCAAAAAGCATGATTGGACACCAAAGCATGAGAAACAGCCCGAGTATAATTTTAAAACTATTGCCATCAACCAAGTGTAAAAGGTAAGTTCCTAATGGAACACCGATGAGTCCTGCAATCAGATAGGGCAATACCAAAGAAAAAGAAAAGTCATGTTTTTGCTCTCGCCCCAGTGCGATGAGATGACTCCATAGAGAAGCAAATACCACCAACGGTGCTGCCAGTTGAGGTGGTAATACCCAAACCCAAAAAGACATCGCAATTAAAGCAAAGGCAAAACCTGTTAAACCTTGCACAAAGCCTGCAATCATGGCACCGAGAATGAAAATAAACCAAGTCATTTTTTAGTGTGTTATATCGAGCTGGAAAAGGGGCATGGTATTCCGACCAAAAGGATGAGATCAAGCACTCGATTCTAAAAGAAATGAATGAATGGCTTCATCATTTATTTAGATTAAGATTGAGATTCAAATCGTCATTCTTGCATTGAATTTCAGCCAATAAAAAGCCCCTAACTTTAGAGGCTCAATATTCATGTTATGTCTAAATAATGAGTGAATTAATCATTATTAGGTTTTAATGATTGGGTTAAACCATTGATATCACCACCTTTGATGCCTAACTCATTCATTAAACTATCAATTAACGGTGCTTGTGAGCGATAACGAAGTGCGCTGTTGACGACTTGATCAGAAAGCGCAACTTGAGTTTGTTCACCTGATTCTGAGCTTCCAGTCGAGCCAGCAACACCGCCTAAACCATTGACTTGGAGAATCTTAATATCATCAATATTTTCCATCGGTTTAACACTTTCACGAATGATTTCAGGTAGGTATTTCAATAACGCTAAACGAATTTGCATTTCAACTTGTTCAGTTGAAAGGACATTATTGGCTTCGTTCACTGCACGCGTACCCTCAGCATCCACTTGATATTGTTTCTCTTGAGCGGCTGCAAGTAGCATTTTTGCATCAGCCTCACCTTTGGCTTTTAATCGAACCTTTTCTGCTTCCGCTTGTGCTGCAATACGTACAGCTTCTGCATCATCTACTGCCGCTTGTTTTGATGCTTCTGCTGCAACAGTAATGGCAATCGCATCTGTTTCAGCAACTTGTTTCGCAGCAACCAACTCAACTGCTTTTAAACGCTCAGCTCGCTGAGTTTCTCGAACTGTGGTCACTTCTTCTTCCGCTTTTACCGCTTGTGCACGCGCTTGATCTGCTAAGGCTTTTGCTTCAGATTCTGCGCGTGATTTTTCAGCAATCGCGATGGCACGGTCTTGTTCAGCCAGTTCAATGGTTTTCTTCTGTTCTACTTGGGCTTTTTGGATCAACTGTGCTTTTTGAATATTTTCATTTTCAACATCTCGTGCTGAAGCAATGCGTTTGATTTCAACTTCACGTTCAGCGGCAATACGTGCCTCTTCGGCTTCTCGTTTTTTTGCCGCTTCTTGGGTCGCGATTTCAGCAGACTGTTCAGCTTTGCGAATGGCAATTTCACGTTCTTGTTGCATTTTTGCGTATTCTTCTTCGCGAAGGATTTGCAAACGCGCTTGTTCAGCTTCTAAGTTTTTGGCTTTGATTGCCAGGTCATTGTCCTGTTCGATGTCATTTCGTTTTTTACGACGGTCTTCAATGGTTTCGGTTAATTTGGTTAAACCTTCAGCATCGAAAGCATTTTGTGGATTAAAATATTCAAAACTGGTTTGATCCAAACCTGTCAAAGAAACAGTTTCAAGTTCTAAACCATTTTTAAATAAATCTTCTGAGACCACTTGTTGAACTTTTTGGACAAAATCAACCCGCTTTTCATGTAACTCTTCCATTGCCATTTCAGCAGCAACTGCACGAAGTGAGTCCACAAATTTACCTTCAACCAAGTCTTTTAGTTCTTGCGGTGACATGGTTTTTTTACCCAGCGTTTGGGCTGCCGTAGCAATTGATTCTGCAGTTGGTTTTACACGAACATAGAATTCCGCCATCACATCTACCCGCATGCGATCTCGAGTAATCAATGCTTGATCTGTCGCACGTTTAACTTCAAGTCGTAGTGTATTCATATTGACAGGAATGACTTCATGTAAAACAGGAAGTACAATTGCACCGCCATTCAAAATGACTTTTTCACCACCAAAACCAGTACGAACAAAGGAAACTTCTTTACTCGAACGTTTATATAAACGGGCAATGATCACGCCAATAATGATCAGTGCAGCGAGCACAATGCCCGCTAAAACCAGTATTTGATATAAATTTGAATTCAACATTTTATTATGCCTTCGTTTGTTATTAAAAAATTAATCAAGAATTGCTTGAAAACCTACTTTTGTTCGCTGGGTGAGAATTACCGATTGACCCTGTGAAAAGACTTGGTCTAATTCAGGTTCAACCAAAATATAATGTGTTTGTCCAAATTGATCGATGACTTTGGCTTGAGCAGGGTAGTTCTGCTTTGCTTCGCCTAAAACAATCTGAGCTGTACGACCAATCAACTCGTCACTATGAATGGCAGTGGTTTCATCTTGGGGTAAAATTTTAGAGATCAGGGCTGCACAGAGACGGACTATGGGCATACATAAAAAAAGACTGGCTGGTGCAATTACCCAAATTGAAAAATAATGTTCTGTAAAGTGATAGAAAATTGTTTGAACAATAAAGCCAAATAGGGCATAAACAGTCAAAAAAATAATCAACCAAACTAAGACAGGAACTCGTCCCAAATAGAGCCAATCTAAAAGTTTTACAAAAAAACCATGTTCTGTATGCAGATCAATATCTGGATGATGGGCTTCTAGAAGCTGATCAGGAACAAATTGGTCTAAAAAACCTTGGCTACTCGAACCAATAATGAGAAGCAAACACTCCACCAGTCCCAACAACAACATGAGGCAAAGACTTACGCTAAAAACTAAGTTCGATGAGTGTGTAAATAATTCCCACATATTGTTTTGCTCAAAATTATTGTTAAAAAATTTTTATAGATCATATTTTAAATTTGAACTAATCCTACAATTATCATCAATTAATTCAATTAATAAATAAAGTCTATCGGTTTTGTCGAAATATTGCAACTAAATATTTTTTGATTTTAATTAAAATCAATATCTTATCATTTTTAATAGTGGAAAAGTTGTTTGAAAATGATTGCTTGCATTTTGTTCAATGATTCCTTATAACTGTTGAAGTTAACAGACGGAACTGTAGACAAAAAAAATACGCAATGATTGGGGTGATCATTGCGTAGAACAACGAATCTGCTTTCACAGTTCGGTTAAGGAGAAATGTTATGAATTTTGGGGAAGATTCATAACTTAAGTAGATAGTAGACGGTTCTGTCTGTTAATTCATTGGTATTCACGTAAACAAGTGTTAAATCTCGTAAATAAGGTTAAAATGTGAACAGTATCAATGAAAGAAACTTAATTTTAATCTATGTTTTTTATAGAAATTTTTAAGTTATATTGCATAAACAAACAATCTAAGCATATACAGTATTTTTTAACGAATGATAAATACACGGTTTGAAAAAATTAGATTTTGGCTATTTTTTAACATCTTAAAAAGCATTTATTAGTGCTAGTTTGAGCGATGTTATGAATGTTTTGCTGAAATGAACTGCGTTGGCTTGCTTTATTTATTGGTGATTGCTTAGTTTTAATTAAAATCACGTCAAATTGTCGTATTGAAGTGATAAAAATAATTAAATTTCTAAAAAATTATTTTTGACGATAAGCTTCGATTTACATGACAAACAATCCATGTTCCTAATTTACTTTAATCTTCGACTCGAATGTATGAGTGAGTCCAATTTAATGTATAAATAAAACGGCTATATATGATCATCATAAAACATGATGGCTGAGTGTATGCGCCGTTTTGAATTGAATTTGGTATGTCATTTTTCTTGCATTTGTAGTGTTTTTTTTCATAATAAGCTTTCATATATTTGTGCGCTTTTTATCATGTCAGCATTAGAAATTTTTGCCGTTATTATCAGTGTGATTGGTGTTGGTTTGACAATAAAGCGCAATATGTGGTGTTGGTTGTTTAATTTTTTTGCATTTGTCTTATACGCTTATCTATTTTTTACCTTTAAATTATATGGTGAAACCATTTTACAGCTATTTTTTATGCTGGTGAATTTTTATGGTTTTTATCACTGGTTTAAAGGTAAACAGCAAGATCATGAAATTCGAATTGAGCCCATTGCGAAAGGTACCGTGTTTATTCAAATGTTGATTGCTGCCTTAGGTGGGCTTTTATTCGGCTTGTCATTGCATTATTTTACTGATGCAGCTTTGCCGATGCTAGATTCGCAACTTGCAGCATTTAGTTTATTGGCGACCTATTGGACCAGTCGAAAACACATTGCGACTTGGGTACTGTGGGTATTTGTTGATATTGTCTATGTGGCGATGTTTCTTTACAAAGATTTATTTTTGACTGCAGGTTTATATGCAGCATTTGTGGCTATGGCGGCATTTGGATGGTGGCAATGGGAACAAGTGAAAAAGAAACAATTGAGTCAGTTGTATAATGAAATCTAGTGATATAAAGGTCTAGCATGCTGATTGACTTTGTTCAAATACAAAAACAGAAATTTGAAGATCTGGCACAAAATATTGTAGATAGACCTGAAAAGTATCTTGATTTTGATTCAGTATCCGATTTTTATAAAGCTCAATGGCTCAATGATTTTCCTCAAGGAACGACATGGACTGTATCTGGTCTTGATGATGGTGCAGAAGACTTTTGTATTCATATTGAATATAAAAATCATTTTTTATCGATCGATGTGCAAGGTGTGCAAAAATTAACCAAGGTTCGTTATACAATTAGAGAATAATCGCTCAATGATTCAGATGCTTCATTTCGTTCATACAATTGTCATGTTTGCTGTCTATATTGATCGTGTTGGGTAATTTTTAATCATATTTCAATAAAAAAATTTTGAGCGCTGAACTTTTCTCAAAGAGAAATCAACCTTCAAAAGTAAAAAATAATTGAATCACCAAATCTTTGAACCATCTGTATAAAAGCATAAATTTTATTGGATGTGATTGATATTAAAACACATATTTGTTTAATCAGACAGTTTGATGATATGTTCTCGATACATCCTAATTTTTGATTTTGATACTCGTGTTATGATTCAAAAAAACACAAGACACTAAAATTAAAAAATTAAATTTTATAACTTAAATAAATACAGTAATTTTGAATATTTTTTTATTCATTTTAAAATAAAATACAGCTATAAGTATATGTATGTAAATATTTTTAAAAGATAAACTTGTCGTTGTTTTAAATTTTATTTACTGTAATTATATATTATTATTGAACTCAAAGTTCTTTTTATTTTGGTTTGTTTAAATAAATACAATGAGTTAAATTTATCTAATGGTTTAAATGAATGCTATCCAATGTGTGAAATCAAAACAAACCAACTTATTTCATTCAATTTAGTCTTGCTATTAAAATAAATAGAATTAAGAAATGGTACTATTTAAAAAAATGACTTACTTTGATTTTTCTAAGTGTTATATTTTAATCATCGATATGAAAAATAAAAATAGAGAGTAATTCACTATTTTTGACGGGTGAATGGTAATATGAAGCAAAAAAATAGAGGGGTAATACATTCCTCCGCTGAAATTTTTATACACGACAACATGATCATGAATTGGAGTAATTATAAAAAGTGCAGCTTGGTCCTATTACTTGGTGGTATAGATGTTTTGTTATGGATCATATGGTGGTATTTCAGTGAAGCAAAAGTAGATATACAACCTTGGATTAATCAAGCCTTTTATCCAACGTATATTCGGATGTTGTCTCTTGCCACAATTGGTTTTTTTGTGCTCATTTTTCTGATTCGATCTTTAAAAAAAATTTCTATTTTTGAAAAAATTATTCCTTATATAACGATTGTATATTTTGGCACTATTTTTATTTATGGTGCTTATTGTATAGGTATCTTTAGTCCAGCTTCGACTGCTGGTTTTGTCAGCTTGATTACGGTTGGTTTGGTGTTGTTTGAACGGCGGGTTGTTTATTTAACAGTTATTCCAATTAGTTGTTTTATGTTGATTTGTATTGTATTGAGTCTTACAGGTCAGATTAGATATGCCCCGATTTTCAGTGAAGAACTGCTGGTAATGCCGTTGTATCGCAATGCATTTTGGGTATATTGCATGCTGTATTTTTATATTCCAATTTTCTTTGCAAGTTTAGTTTTGTTTGAGGTTCTTCTTACACAGTGGCGTAAACGCGAAAAAATGATTGAGCAAGTGAGTATTATTGATCCTTTAACTGGCATTTTTAATCGTCGTAAAATCAGTGAAAATATTGATATGCTCAAACAACAACAAAGCTCTTTTGCGATTGTGTTGTTAGACCTTGATTATTTTAAAGATATTAATGATAAATATGGTCACGATATAGGCGATATCGTTTTACAACAAGTTGCTGGGATATTGACTGAAAATATCCATGAAGAGGATATTGTTGGACGCTTTGGTGGTGAGGAATTTATCATTTTGACCAGAGGTGGTCAGCTCGCCAAAGCCATTGATATCGCTGAGCGATGCCGTAAAGCAATTGAGAAAGAAGTGATTTTACTGGATACTCAACGCAAAATTAGCATTACTGCAAGTTTTGGCGTTGCAGCCTCAATCAATCCTTTTGGAATTACCAAAGAAGAAATTATTCGTCAGGCAGATCAAGCGTTATATTTGGCAAAAAAGAATGGGCGCAATCAAGTTCGTCATTTCTTGGAAATTAAAATTACCCATTCAATGGAATCTAAACAAGTGATTTAGGGGCTGTGGACATTTCATAAATGGCTTGCGTTGTAGGTTAAAATTGAGCAGGTAAGGCATGAAATGAAGAGAATAGCGAGACTATTTTTAAGTTTCATAACGTAGCCTGAGATAATTTTAGCCACAACCCTTCGGGACTAGTGTGTTTTTTGTCGCTTCGTCGTTCCGAACTACTCATTTAGAATGACTAAATTTCGTATTTCGCGCCTAGAATCGCCTAAAAAACACACCTAGTTGCAAACATAGACGAATTGTCCACAGACCCTAATGTATTTCAAATTTTTTTCGGTAAATTAAGCTGGTCAGTAGGGTGAAGCAACACAACACGACAATAT
The DNA here is from genome assembly GCF_001005515.1 of Acinetobacter sp. Ag2. Classification (NCBI taxonomy): domain Bacteria; kingdom Pseudomonadati; phylum Pseudomonadota; class Gammaproteobacteria; order Moraxellales; family Moraxellaceae; genus Acinetobacter; species Acinetobacter sp. Ag2. Next base: position 125,389 of record NZ_LBNA01000049.1, on the reverse strand, counting down.
AGTACATTGCACCAATATCACTATATAAACTGAGCCATTGTACTAATGGGAGCGTTAATCCACCTGCGATGGCATAAGCAACGTTATAAGAAAAAGAAATTCCTGAAAAACGAATTTGTGCAGGAAACATTTTTACCATGCTATAAGAAACTATACCTACCGTACCTGAAAATAAACCCAATAGCATATAGAGGCTAAAAATGGTGGATGTAGTTACATGCTCCAAACTGTTGTAAAAAATAGCTGAAATAACAGCGACACACAGTGAACCCCAGAACATAATACGACCTGCACCAAAGCGATCAGCCAATGTTCCTGCAATCACACAACCCAACATCTGCATTAAGATTGCAGCACTTTGCATTTGAAATGCATCTGTACGTTGAAAAGCAAAAGTCCCCGTGAGTAAATTAGGCATCGCTAAAATAATGACCACGACACAACCCGTTAAAAACCAAGTAAACAGCATTCCTATCAAAACCGCTGACTTATGGGAGCTTAAGACTTGTTTGATTGGTAGCGCTTTAGAGAGTTCTTTACGTGCTTGCATGGCTTTAAATACAGGTGTTTCTTTGAGATAGCTTCTTAGATATAAAGCAATTAATCCAAATATTCCGCCCAAAATAAAGGGAATACGCCAAGCCCAAGCGTGAATTTCTGTTTCATTAAATTTGAGTGAAATCAATAATGATGTTAGTGATCCCAATAAAATTCCTAACGATAAGCCTGCTGTGAGTAGACCATTGGCAAAGCCAATTTTCTTTTCAGGGACATGTTCTGAAACAAAAGTCCATGCTGCTGGAATTTCACCACCGATGGCAATCCCTTGTACCACACGCATAAGCAGTAATAATAGCGGAGCGGCAAGACCTATATCAGTATAGGTTGGCATGAGACCAATCATTAAGGTTGGCAGTGCCATTAATAAAATAGATAGACTAAATAGACGCTTACGTCCTACTAAATCCCCAAAATGTGCCATGACAATTCCGCCCAAAGGACGGAAGAAATACCCAGCCGCAAAAATTCCATAGGTGTTCAACATCGCCCAAAAAGGACTCAGTGTGCTGGGGAAAAATAGTTCAGCAATGATTTTTGCGTAGAATACATAAATCACAAAATCATAAAATTCGAGTGCACCACCCAAAGAGGAGAGACCAAGCGTGCGTTTATCTTCCTGATTAAGATTTGTTTTTTCATCCATGTTGTAATATCTAAAAATAGTCGAAAATAAAATTTTAATAAACAATTTTTTCCTTGAATAATCAATCTTTATTTTGATCGTGTCAAAAAATTATTATGGGTGTCTGATGATTTATGTCTTCGCTTATGAAAGCTTTAGGAAAAAAGATGCCACTATATGCGAATAAACCATGGGATGAGGCTAAGAATCATTCCAATAGCGCTGATCAACAGATTATTTTCAATGAAATAGGGAAAAATCATTAAAGCGATACCACAGATGAAGGGCACGATCATTTTTTGTTTTTTTCCATAAATAAAATAACCTAATCCAATCGAACTAAAAATCAAACCGAGAAATAAGGTGGTACTATTCATTGGTACAATCTCATGAGTGAGTGACTGTTATTTACAAGATCATGATTAAAATTGAATTAAAGAAACAGTTTTAAATTTGATATTTGAACAATAAGAGTTGAGCACAAAAAGTGAATTGCTTGTATGGAATTATTCAATTGCGATTGAATCGCTAAATGTTAAAATCAAGGCATTGAACGATATGCTGATAAATCAGATAAGACCATGAGTATCATTTTACCCATCGCCCAACGTGGTGAAGATATTTTAAAATTAATTGCAGCCCCTGTTGCTGACACTGAGTTTTCAAGTACTTGGTTGGAAGAACTTGCCAAAGCACTAAAGACAACGATGTTGGAGCGAAATGGAGTCGGGATTGCAGCACCGCAAGTTTATATTTCTAAGCGTGTGATTATCGTCGCTTCACGATCTAATCCTCGTTATCCTGATGCGCCTGAAATGGATGCCATCACCATGGTCAATCCTGAAATCATTGAGCAATCAGTACAAGCTGTATTGGGAGAAGAAGGTTGTTTGAGCGTACCTGATGAACGTGGGCAAGTGGCTCGGGCTGAACAGATTACAGTGCAGTTTTTTAGTTTAAACGGTCAGAAAGTGATTCAGACCTTTCATGGTTTTCCTGCTCGAATTGTTCAGCATGAAATTGACCATTTAAATGGTGTGCTTTTCGTCGAGCGAATTTAATTTAGCAACTGGGCAAAAGCTATCTTGAGTAAACATATCGCCCAGTTTCCAAAGAATACACTTTAACTAGACTTTGCTCTTTGTAAAGCATCATTCCATAAGCTTAAATGATACTCACGTTGATCATTGCTCATATTCGGCTCAAAAGCTCGATCTAACTGCCAAGATTCTGAAATTTCATTTAGATTAGTAAATACATTGGTTTTAAGACCTGCCATAGCTGCCGCTCCCCATGCGGTAGACTCCAAAAGCTTTGGACGTAATACAGGGACATTTAAAATGTCAGCTTGAAATTGCATCAGCATATCATTTTGGCTTGCTCCACCATCTACACGGAGTTCTTTTAAAGGCTGAGAAATATCCGACTGCATTGCTGTAAGGACGTCGGAAACTTGAAATGCGATAGATTCCAAAGCTGCTCTGGCAATATGTGACTTATTGGTTCCGCGTGACATGCCACAGAGTAATGCACGCGCATCACTGTCCCAATGCGGTGCCCCCAAACCTGTAAATGCAGGTACAAGCACAACACCATCAGTCGTGTTGACTTGGCATGCCAACTTTTCGACTTCAGCACTGTTTTTGATAATGCCTAAACCATCTCGCAACCATTGCACGATTGCTCCAGCCATAAACACACTGCCTTCAAGGGCATAGTTCGACTGGTTTTGACAGTTCCATGCTAAGGTCGTGAGCAGTTTATTTTGACTATACTGAATTTCGTTTCCTGTGTTGAATAGCATAAAGCAGCCCGTGCCATAGGTATTTTTTGCTGTACCTGCTTCAAAACAAGATTGACCAAATAGCGCAGATTGTTGATCACCTAATACACCGCAAATTGGAATTTCAGCACCCAATAACCCTGTCGCAGTATTGGCAATATAACAGTCTGATTGAATAATTTGAGGAAGCACACTTGGGGGAATATTAAATATTTCTAAGAGTTCTTGGTCCCATTGCTGAGTTTTTAAATCCATCAACATGGTACGAGACGCATTACTGGCTTCGATCACATGTTCTGAGCCTTGGGTTAAATTCCAGATCAGCCAACTGTCAATTGTTCCAAAAGCAACATGGTTTTGCTCAGCCAGTTGTCTTAATCCTTCAACATTGTCCAATAGCCAAACCAACTTTCCTGCACTGAAATAAGGATCAATTCTTAATCCTGTTTTTTTGTGAATTTTTTCAGATAAATTTTGCTGGCTCAATTGATTACACCAGTCAGTCGCACGTCGATCTTGCCAAACAATAGCAGGGGCAAGTGGCTTTCCATTTCTTTTGTCCCATACAACGGTTGTTTCGCGTTGATTGGTTAAGCCGAGGGCTTTGATGTCTTTGGCAAGTAATCTGGCAGAGGCAATCGCTTGTTGAACCACGGCAATTTGTGTGGTCCATATTTCCATCGCATCTTGTTCTACCCATCCCGAATGCGGCGTTTTGATTTGGATTTCACGTTGTGCTGAAGCATATACTTTTCCATGCTCATCAAAGATGATTGCACGGCTAGAGGTCGTTCCTTGATCAAGTGAGAGTAAATAGCTCATCTTTTTTATATTTGTCCCTTGAAAAATACTGATAGTAGCGCAATTATAGGACTAGGCGCATCATTTAGAATAAATGTCGTGAATTATCTGCTTAATTTACAACATTTATGTTATGATGAGTCTGTTATCTGGGGATGTTATTGGCTTCGACGCTGATGATGAAGCTCATAGATGCATGCCGAGAGCGCATTTTCTCTCGTAAATAAAATTTGCATATTTTAGTCGCAAACGACGAATCTTACGCTCTAGCTGCCTAAGGGCAGTTTGTCCGCTTCACTGAATACTTGTGGTCAGTGAACCCGACCGAAGCGCACGCACACAAGTCCGTATAAAGTCAAGCCTCGGGGCTTTGTACTAAATTTAGAGGATCGCGTTTTGTACCCTGTTCGTCGGGTCACTTAGCGTTAAAATAATTGACGATATCTAAGCATGTAGTATTCTCGAGTGTAGTGTTGGCGGACGCGGGTTCAACTCCCGCCATCTCCACCATATATCTAAAATCATATAAACTCTTATAACTTTATATGAATAACTAAGCCTTAAACTTCAACAGTTTAGGGCTTTTTAATGCCTAAATTACTATCACTAACATCATTTGAGAATAACGTACTATCAAGATATGATGTTACACAGGAGTGACACACGTGTAACAGGTGCTAAATGCTTTTAGATTCACAAGTAAAAATCTAAAAGCAAAAGAACAATAATATTCTCTTGATGATGAGGGCTTATCTATTGATTTCTACAGTAAGCTTCTTTATCAATTCTATTAGTCTTATTATCATAATCACCTCCACACAAGTACTAAAGATCAAAAAGGTTTCAATGACTCTGTTTCATTCATTCCGTTTATCTTGAATTAAGCTTCTCCAATCTATCTTTGAACCCGTATGTTAATAGGGTGTTGTGATTTGTTTCATATTGTTTTTGACTTTGTAGGTTCTGTTATACTCAGGTTGCAAATCTTTCCTCGAAAGGGGAAGTAATAAAAGTGTCTCAGCAATTTGATTACTCATTTTTTGGTCTGTAGTGATTAGTATCGTCTTTATCTGACAGTTGTTAATAGCAAGCTTCGGCTTACAAAGGGCAGTGATGCGCTTTGGTTTATTATTCTCCATCATCATTTTGCTGTTTATGTTTGGCTTAGCCAATACACTCAAATAGGATAAATTTAATCCTTTAGCAATGCGAGTGATCACGAAATTAACTCAGTTATCACATCATTACATCACTGAAAAATCAGAAACATTTTAAATTGGGTAAATAACTTTTGTTTTTCATTTTCTATTCAGATATTTATTTTCATTGATTAAGCGATGGAAAGATGTAGATGAATATTTTCTTTTTCTTCTCTAACTTCCTGAGGATTGTATGGCAACAGATAATCCAAGAGCAGTTGATGATGCTGCATTAGCAAATAAAGACCATTTAAATCGTGTGGTCTTTTATATTTCAGCTCTACTTATTTTAACATTTGCACTTGTTACGATTTTATTTAACGACTTTGCCAATCATTTATTGAATGTTGTGTTGGCGTGGGTCAGTGATAAATTCAGCTGGTACTATTTATTAGCTGCAACATTGTACTTAGTCTTTGTGATTTTTATCGCTTTCTCACGTTATGGCGATATCAAACTTGGTCCAAAGCATTCGAAACCTGAGTTTAGTCTATTAAGTTGGTCTGCGATGCTGTTCGCTGCTGGAATTGGGACCGACTTAATGTTCTTCTCGGTTGCAGAACCGTTATCGCATTATATGAATCCACCCATAGGTGAAGGACAGACTTATGAAGCTGCACGTCAGGGCATGGTTTGGACATTATTCCACTATGGCTTAACAGGGTGGGGGATGTACGCCTTGGTGGGGATGGCATTGGGATATTTTAGTTACCGCTATAATTTGCCATTAACGATTCGTTCTGCACTATATCCAATCTTTGGTAAAAAAATTGATGGTCCTATTGGGCATACGGTTGATATTGCTGCTGTGATCGGAACGATCTTTGGTATTGCTACCACCTGTGGTATTGCAGTAGTTCAGATTAATTATGGTCTTCATGTGCTGTTGGATATCCCAGAGAATCTCTGGATTCAGATTGCGCTGATTTTAGTTGCTGTGATTGTGACTATTATTTCAGTCACCGCTGGTGTAAATAAAGGCATCAAGGTTTTGTCTGAAATTAATATCTATGCCGCAATTGGCTTGATGCTGTTCGTATTGTTCCTTGGGAATACCGAATTTCTGCTCAATGCACTGGTACAAAACTTTGGTGATTATATTAGTCGCTTCCCGAGTTTAGCTTTAGAAAGTTTTGCCTTTGATCGACCAAAAGACTGGATGAATAGCTGGACCTTGTTCTTCTGGGCATGGTGGGTAGCTTGGTCTCCATTTGTCGGATTATTTCTGGCGAGGATTTCTCGCGGTCGTACAATCCGTGAATTCGTTTGTGGAACTTTGATCATTCCTCTGTTGTTCACTATCACATGGTTGTCTATTTTCGGTAATAGTGCCTTACATAGTGTGATCTTTGATGGTAATAGCACACTGGCACAAACCGTATTAACCAATCCTGCACATGGCTTTTATGACTTACTTGCTCAGTATCCAGGCTTTGCCTTTATTGCCAGTATTGCCACCATTACAGGTTTACTTTTCTACGTGACTTCAGCAGATTCAGGCGCTTTGGTACTCGGGAACTTCACGACCAAATTTTCTAGTGTTGATCATGATGCCCCACGTTGGTTGCGTATCTTCTGGGCTACTGCAATTGGCTTACTGACGGTAGCCATGCTTATGGCGAACGGAATCACCGCCTTGCAAAGTGCAACAGTCATTATGGGATTACCCTTCAGTTTTGTCATGTTGTTAGTGATGGCAGGTTTGTATAAATCCTTGCGCTTGGAAGATTATCGTAAAGCGAGTCGTAGTCCAAATGCAGCACCTGTAGTAGGGAATGTTGATATTCTAAACTGGAAGCAACGTTTGTCTCGTGTCATGTTTCATCCTGGTAGTCGTGAAACACTGAGTATGCTCGATAGCGTGTGTAAACCTGCGGTTCAGACGGTTGCAGATGAGTTGGTTAAACGTGGCATGAGTATCGAAGTAACGCAAGGAGAGGTCGAAGATAGTGATACCTTGTATCATCTTGATTTAACCATCTACATCGAAGAAGAGTTTAATTTTATTTATCAGATCTGGCCTGTGCGTTATATCACACCGACCTTTAGTGAGCGTGGTAAACGCGGTATGCAATATTACTATCGTTTAGAAACTTTCTTGTACGAAGGTTCGCAGGACAATGACTTGGTCGGATACACCAAAGAGCAGGTGATTAATGATATTTTAGATAAGTACGAACGTCATATGACCTTTTTACATATCAATCGAATTAGCCCCGGAAATCGTCCTTTGTATCCTGACTCACAAGACTAATGTTTTGATATAAAACTCCCTCGATTAAGTATGTTCTACTTAAGGGGGGAGTTCAGTAAGCGTCTAAGTTAAAATCCATTTTCAATACATGGGTTTTGGCGAAAGTCTAAAAATCGTTGTGAGAGCTCAATGAGTAGAATAAGCTAAGCCGTTGAGAAAAAGACTAATGCAATAGACAGCTAAGTGGTTCTTTTATTTGTTAAGATTGGGTAAAATTACAGCAAATTTAGCACTTTATAAAATGGAAATTAGCATGTTGAACAAAATTTTACTGATTGCCTTAGCGGTATTGCCAGTATTTGCACAAGCACAAAGCTTCAAATACACAAACACCGAGTCTGGTTTTAAAAATTATCAGGGACAAGCTACTTTAACAGGAAAATTTTCACGTAATTTAGACCCTGAATATGTGGATTATATGGGGGATGATATTTGCTTTGAACCCAATAAAACCTCGGCTGCACTGATACCACGTCCAAAAGGTGACACACGAGATGTATGGTTTTGCTTTAGCAACTTTGATGCAGCAAAAAAGACTTTTAAGTTACCAGACAATATTAAAAAAGGTTATTGCCAATATGAAGGACAGGCAACGATTCAAATTAAAGACTATCATTTATTTATAGAGGAAACTGAAGGTTTTGATTCAACTCAATTAGTTTCAGCGACCAATATTACTCCTGCAAAAGCAATAAAATGTAAAGTGCAGAATTAAGACTGTTTGCATACTGTGATGAGATTTGATCGCCACAGGTAAATAGTGCTTAACTTGGGTAGCCATTCGCAAACAAAAAAGATCGCATTAATGCGATCTTTTTCTTTTAAAACGAATACTTAAGCTATCCATGCTTATTTATTCTTTTTGCTGATTTTTTTATATTCTTCATATGCCTCCTCAGCAAATTTGCGTAATGAAGCTCCGATCGCAGCGTATTGGAACTCATTTAAATTGGCAAGCGAGGCACGTGCAGAAGGGTGTTGAACACCAAAACCTGAACCCGGAAGCAGCACTACACCTGTTTCATCAGCAACTCGGAAAAGTAATTCTGTTGGATTCTTATTTTTCATCACCCAATCAGCAAACGCATCACCATATAGTTTTCTTGAGGTATTTTCTAAATTGACCAAGGTATAGTAATCAACAGCGTTTGGATCTTGTGGAACTTCAACGCCAAGCTGTCTATACAGGGCAGCATCACGTTCTCTTACCACAGATTTCACTGCTTTTTTATAACTTTGACGAGAGTCCATCATATTGAATAATGCAAACAGGACCATTTGTACTTGTTGAGGTGTGGATAAACCAGCTGTATGATTCAATGCGACGTTTCGACTATCTGCGACCAGACGGTCAATAAACTTAATACTAGATGGATCTGTGGTGAGGGATGAGTAACGTTCTTCGAGCTCTTTCTTGTCTTTTTTAGAAAGTGCCGCAATTTTTTTATCTAAAATATTATGATTACTCAAGGCAATGACACCCAAACGCCAACCTGTCGCGCCAAAATATTTAGAGAAAGAATAAACCAGAATGGTATTGTCAGGGCAAATCGCAAACAAAGATTTAAAATTATCAGCAAATGTTCCATAAACGTCATCAGTTAAGATAATTAGATCAGGGCGTTTTTTGACAATATCAGCCAAAATCGCTAAGCCTTCATCACTCATTTTAACCGAAGGTGGGTTACTTGGATTGACCAAGAAAAAGGCTTTGATTGATGGATCTTCTAATTTTCTTAACTCTGATTCAGGGTATTGCCAACCTAGATTTGGATCAGCCTCGATCAACACCTCTTCAAGTTGATAATCGTTAAGTTTGGGAATTTCAAGATAAGGGGTAAAGATAGGAGAACCTATGGCAATACGATCACCATGTGAAATAATCTTATTTTCTTTTAATGAGTTAAAGATATAAGCCATTGCAGCCGTCCCCCCTTCAACTGCAAATAAATCGAGTTCCTCTTTAGGCATACCTTGGACGCCCATTTCACGTAAAACGTATTCTTTGATAATTTTTTCACTGACTTTGAGCATTCGATCAGGAACTGGATAATTACAGCCGAGAATACCTTCGACCATTTCAAGTAAAAAAGCATCTGGATCGAGTCCTAATTGATCACGCACATAAGAAATCGCTTTCCCAAGAAAAACAACACCAGGTTTGTCGCGATTTTCTAAAACGAAATGATCAAAGCGTGATTGCAATCCTTCTGCACGGGGAAATCCACCAAGCCCTTCTGGCATATAGGAAAAAGAAAATTCTGATTCAGTGGCTGAAAATAGACCCAATTGGAAAAATGCACGACGTGGAATGGTTGCGAGAAAATTGGGATTGCCTCGTCCAGCATTGAGCATCATACGGTCAGTATGGCTTTGTGCCAAAGCAATCAATTCATCTTTAAGTTCAAATGGGCTGAGTTTTGCGTATTTTGAATAATCAACGTTCCCCATGGGAAGTCTCCTTCATTATATTGATATCAATGTGTTTGGGATTTATAAATTTATTTATGCTAAACCAACAATCAGTGGGCCGAGCAGGGTCAAAAATACATTTGCGAGTGCATATGTAATTGCAAATGGAACAGTTGGAATCGAATTTCCAGCTTTGTCTAGTACGCCACCAAAAGCAGGATTGGCACTTCGTGAGCCTGTTAATGCTCCTGCCATTACCGCGACATTGTCATAACGAAGGACATAACGGGCAAAGAGCATGGAAAGAATAAGTGGGACTAGGGTAACCACAACCCCAATCATAAAGAGCGATAAGCCACTTTCTTTAATGGTTTGAATAGCCTGTAGCCCTGATTGCAGTCCAACAGCAGCAACAAAACCAGCAAGACCGAGATCTTTAAGTAGTTGTGAAGCGGCTAAGGGCATGTTGCCATGCACTTGATTTCGGCTACGAAGCCAACCGAAGAGTAGACCTGAAAGCAGAGCACCACCACCTGCGCCAAGCGTTAAAGGTACATCCCCAATTCGGATAACAAATAAACCAATGACCAAACCAACGACTAAGCCAGCGCCGTGAAAAATCCAATCTGTTTTTAAACTCTCAGGTAAGGCTTTTCCTGCTTCTTTGACTAAACGATCAAGATCACTTTTTGTTCCATAGACAGTCACGACATCACCTTGGTGAAGTACAGTATCATCACTCAACCTTTGAGCTTCACTGTTACGTTTAATCGCAAGGATATAAATGCCATGTTTTAAATAATCTGGCGTATTGGTCTTAATATCACCAAGTGTGCGGTTGGCATATTTTGAATTTCTCAAAATAACATCGGTCGTATCCATGATCATTTCCATACCTTGTGAGGACTGTAATTCAGATCCGATAGACGCAGCGATGGAAACAATACTTGCTCGTCGACCCACTACGAGCACAACATCATCTTTTTGTAAGCTGATGTCAGGGCTAACATCTATAAACTGATCTTTACGTTTCAATCGTTCAATGGTCACACTTGGGGCAATGGTTTCAAGTTCTGCAATAGTTTGTCCCGCGGCTTGTTTGACTTTGTAGATTCGTCCAACAATTTCAGGCATTGCCAGTTCTTGACCTGGTGCAAGTTCAAAAGCACCTTTTAACTGTTCTGCTTGTGCCTTCAAGGCATCATCATGTATTTCTCGACCCATGAATTTTGGTAGAAGATTTACACAGACAATAATGGCACCCAATGAGCCAAAAATATAAGTTACAGCATATCCAATCGCAACATTGGCTTGGAGCTTTTGGATTTCTGCAAGTGGTAAATCTAAACGAGAAATTGCATCTCCTGCTGTACCGATGATTGCGGATTGAGTCATTCCACCTGCTGCAAGCCCAGCGGCTAAACCTTTATCCAGATTAAAGATTTTTGCCATTGCTAAAACAGTGATCAGACCACATACTGCCATAAAGATCGCCAACAGAATTTCTTTAATAGATTGTGGACCGAGTGATTTAAAAAACTGTGGACCACTTTCAAAGCCAACTGCATAAATAAATAGAGCAAAAAGAATGGCTTTTACGCCATTGTCTATGGGAACACCAATCAAGCTCAGAATTACTGCGACAAGCAATGATCCTGCAACCCCCCCAAATTGAAACTTACCGAATTGAAATTGACCGATCCAAAAACCTATTGCTAAAGATAAGAATAATAGGATTTCTGGACTATGTTTTAACTCGCCTTGTAGCCATTCAATCATTTTACGGCCCACCTTTATTATTTAATCTATATTTGATAATGAAATAAGATATTTAAATTTTTGCCTTCAATGAAAATACTATTTAGTTAAAGCGCTGTAAATTTTTAGGTTTATATTTAAATTATTTCATCATCATTTTTTGTTGAATTTAAATATACAGCGAATATAAAATTATTCTTAAGGGATTGCATTCTTATGATTGATTAAAGTTTTAATTGTCTAACAATTTATTATTTAGAGGTTATTTTTAATAAGTAAATTTAAATAATTAAATTAGATTAAAGAAGTTATTATAATAATTTAATAGTTTTTTGTTGCTTTTAAAGCAGTTTTATTATCTTTTTATTCTTATTAAGTATATGAAAATTTAAGTAATATATTTATCTTTTGTTTTTTGTCTTAATGCTGTTGCTAATGTGTATCCGTAGGTAAATTATAGCCAATATATGAATATTTCAATTTTTTTATTGAGTGGTAATGCGTGTGAATTATTTTAATCGTGGAATTATAAATTGTAGTCATTATATGAATAATTTGTGAGTTTAATAAGGTAAAAATAATAATCTGTGATTTTATTTTTGTTTTTGTGGAATCGTATATTTTAAAAAGTGAGTGGTAAGTGGTTTAAATTATGATAAGCATACTGATCTGAATAAAATGATGGATATATCGTTTTAATTAATAATCTTGGGGTGAAGTGAATTAACAATAGTCTGATTTATTTAATAAAAATTAATTAATTGTGAATTATAGAGATAAGCAACTTAAACAATGACAGAGTGGTAGTAGAGGTCTAAATACCACCCTATATTGAATAAAAATGACAGCCATATACTATGAGGAAAAACTAGCTTTTAGGATGTGCTTTTGGATTGCCATTGTGGGTAAATCGAGAGAATATAGCGCTGAAACTGTTGTGTTACTTTAGGATTATTTGAGCGTTTTAAATAGTCAAAAACGGCATTTAAATAAACTTCACTCGGTTGTAATTCAAAGCCTAAATTTTGACTGAGTTGAGTGTAATGTTGTTTGACCAGATCTGGATTTTCAGGAATTGATTTAATATTGATCTGCATGCCTTCAAAAATATAACGCAAACCGTCAAGGTTACCTTTCAATGGTACAGTACCGTGATCCTCGCCTTCATATTGGATATATTTATAGTTCAAATGTGCAAAGGGTTGTTGAGTTAAATATTGATTGAATTTTTGAATACCATTGTAATGGCTGTCCAAACTGGTGGTATTTTCACTACTGCCGACTTGTGTTAAGAATAGTTTTTTATGCTGAAAATCTTTGTGCTTTACTTCCTTAAAACGCTTGAGCATGATTTCATCATCCCACCAAATACTGGGATCATGCACAATATAAGCTTGAATATTTTTGTGACCATTGAGCATATGATTCAGTGCAGTGATTCCTCCAAAAGAATGACCAATCAATACATTTAAGCCATTAGTACGATATTTTTTTTCTACGTCAGGCATAAGCTCTGTTTCTAAAAAATTAAAGAAAGCAAGATTTCCACCAGTTTTACCTTCGATCAGCCGTCCTTCTTTAATTTGAGGCTTTTGCGGTGTAGGTGTTAAGTCACGTGCTCGATCTGTATTGACTATGCCGATAACCACCATTTCAGGTATTGAGGGATAAGGAGACTTAGATAATTTTTCAATAATCCCTGTCACATAATGGAAGTTACTTTCACTGTCTAAAAGGTATACAACAGGGTATTTTTGATTGGGATATTGATTATAGCTGGCTGGTAGATAGACCTGAATTGCTCTTTTTTCATTTAATACAGTGGACACGAAGTTGTGTGTTTCTCCAATTTTGATGCTGCTATCCGCAAAACTGGGTATTGAGATTTGCATAGACAATACGCCCAAAGCCAAGTAGAGAAAAGTTTTCTTGATCATAGAAAGATCCATTCTATATTTGTGATGTCATCACACCAATTTAAAAAGTAAACACTTGCTCAATCAGCAGCAGGTATTATATGTAAATCAATAGTTAGAGTATTGATCATGATGGGACTGGACCCATGCATGGTGCTTTAATGACGTTTTAAATCAAATTCATTTTTAAAATTTATATTGAATTGATGCGGTATAACGTCGTGGATCGCCATAAGTATTTGCCCACGTATTTAGACGGTATTTTTCATCAGTTAAATTACTGACATTTAGTCCAAGATTAAGATCTTTGTTGATTGCATAACGAGCCATTACATCAACTAAGCCAAAGGATTTTTGACGAAAAGCTTCATAATTTAGACCTGTTTTACTTTTATCATAAAATTCATTTTGCCAATTTACACCTGCACCAACGGTTAATTTATTTTCCATCATGGGTAAGTTGTAGGTGGTGAATAATTTAAATTGTTGTGTAGGGCGATCGGTATTGATACGTTGACCATTTTTATCTTTCGTTTCAGCTTGGGTATAGCCTGCTTGAATATTCCATTCAGGTAAAATTTGCCCTGAAATTTCAAGTTCAAAACCTTGAGTTTTTGCACCTTTGACGCCGTGATAATAAGTTGATCCCGCTGTTGTCCATCCATTGATGACAGCTTGATCTGTATCACTATATTTTCCAGCAGATTCAGCAACATTATCCATTTTTGCTTGAAAATAAGCGGCACTCATATTTAATCGGTCATCATAAAAACTTGCTTTAAACCCGCCTTCATAATTGTCACCTTGCTGTGGGGCTAACATATTGTATGCATAATCACGGTTGGTTTGCGGTAAGAAAATATTGGTATAACTCGCATAAGCAGTAAGATATGAGGAGATATCAAAAGTAATCCCTGCATAAGGTGTAAATTGATTGGATTCTTTTATTTTAGAATCTGAAACTGTATTTCTAACTGTATTTGTAGAATGGGTTTTTAAATCATAATTGGACAAACGCCCACCCACAATAATATGTAAGGAATCAATCGGATTAAGTCGAGTTGCAAGATAGTAGCCACTTTGCTGATAGTCTTTATTACTTACACCAGTCGCAATGCGAGCTTCTGGCGGGAGAGCAATTTGTCCATTCCATGTGTTTAAGTTAATCGTATCTTTACTACTATATCCTGCATAAGCATTGTTATTACTCTTTAGATTTTGATAACTTGCACCAAGCATCAATTCATGTTCACGTCCTAAAAGAGAGTAGTCGCCAGTGACTGAAATATCTAAGCTATGTTCTTCTGGGCTGAAATCATTTTGCGATGCTGCAAGTGATGCAGTCATTTTGGTGTAGTCGACTTGGGCAACACCAATGACACCATATAAAGCATTAATGTCTTGTTTGGTATAATTATAATTGGCTTGAATTTTCCAACGATTGTTGAATTCATGTTTTAACTCAGTAAATAAATTGAGTGTATCCACATTGCTATAAGCCCAACGTGCATTGGGGTTAAATTCACGATTGAACGGCATCAATGTGCCATCATCACCAAATACAGTAATCCCGTGTACACCTTGTCCATTGAGACGAGAGCGACTGAGTAGAGAACCAACACTGAACTGCGTTTTTTCGCTGAGATCTGCATCAACTACTGTATAAAGTGTGACATCACGTTGATCTCCCCAATCACGCCATGAATTGCTTTGACCATAAGCAGCGACGACTCGTCCACGGACCTCTCCTGACGATGTTAAGGCACTTTGCGCATCAAACGTTGAGCGAATCGCTTGATCTGATCCTACATTGAGTTGAATCTGACCTGTTGGTGTAGTACTGGTTGCATGTTTACGATTGAGATTAATACTGGCACTTGGATAACCTGCACCATTGGTGAGTCCAGCAGCACCTTTGAGTACGGTAATATTTTCATAAATAATGGGATTTAAATTGCTGAGAGATGAACCATTTTTGCCACTGGTTGCAGGAGAGGTCATTACACCATCTACCTGATAGTTCAAGATTTGATTTCCCCGTGCATAATAGAATGTGTATTCTCCACCATTCCCAACTGCACCTTGTGCACCATAGCGTTGTACATAAATGCCAGGTGTTTGTGATAAAACTTCTTCAACGGTATTTAAATTTTGATCTTCGATATGTTGGCTGGTCATCACCGTTACGGATTGTGGAGTTTCCTTCAAGGTCAGATCAAGCTTCGTTGCTGCTCGAGATTTTCTTTCAGTATATCCCGTGGTTTTTTCTGTATCGGCTTTTACTTCGATTGTTGGCAATTGTGTTGAGAAGTCTTCTGCGATTGCGGTACAACTGATCAAGGTGAGAGAGCTGAAAAGAACATGACGTACAGATAAGCTTAGTGTTGAAAGTTTCATTGGAATAAATTTTTTATAAAGATGCTAGTGATAATTATTATCATTTAAAATAAGGGTAAAAATCAATAAAGATTTATGCTCTTTTTAAATTTTTAATTTATTTACTTGAGGTAAGTCATTGAGCATCAATATTTTTCAAATAAGATCGAACAGTTAATAGTGCTTATTATTAATATATTCTTCCATTAAGTAGAGAATTGCTTAATCGGGCGAAGCTTGGTGAATATGAAGCAATCTCATTCAATTGAGCTGGGATAATGATACAGGTTAGGCTAAAATATAAGTATGATTTTAAATCATACATCTTAATTCATAAGCTGTATTTCTCAGTAAAGGCAAAATTTGCTGAAGCAGTTGTTCATCAGTCATCCGATGAGTTTGTGCAATACAGTTTAGCGCTGCGACGGCATCACCTTGACCATTTAAAACAGGAACGGCAATCGCAATAACACCGAATTCATGCTCTTCTTTTGATAAACAATAATCTTGTTTTTGTACTTGATTTAATACTTGATAAAACTGAGTTTCATCTTGGATGGTATAAGCAGTAAGTCTTTTTAAACCATATTTGTTCAGCCATTTTTTTTGCTCTTCTGGACGCAGTGCTGCCAGTAAAACCTTACCTGTTGAAGTTGCATGAGCAGGTAAGCGATTACCCAAATGCATGCCGTACGGACTTACGCGTAGATTATCTTGTTGGGGTAAATAACTTCGTGCAATTGGTACAACTTCATGTTCATCTAAAACCACCAATGAAAAAGTCAAACCTGTTTGTGCACTCAATAAATTTAAAATTGGTTGTACAACTTTAGGGAGATGAGCAGAACTCAGATAAGAGCTCGATAAGCGTAATACTTTGTGTGTTAACCAGAAATAATGATCATCACTTTCTAAATAACCTAAATATTTTAAAGTTCTTAAATATCTTCGAGCTGCTGTGCGGCTTAATCCAGTACGTTCAGCAACTTGAGTCGAATTGAGTTTTTGACGATCAATACCAAAAGCTTCAAGTAAACTCAGTCCTTTGGCAAGTCCAGCGATGTAGTCGTCCTGCTTAATGGTTTCACCTGAAATTTCATTTTTGACTAAATCGTATCTCATCGTTCATTCATTCTCGATTGTATTTGACCGATATACGGTCATTGTTACCACTATACGGTGATTATCCAGTTTTCACCATATCAAAAGTACAGCAAAGAAATTAATTTAAGTGTCAGGATATGGAGAAAATATTATGGAAAATTTAACCACACAAGTTGCGATTATTGGTTCAGGACCAGCAGGGTTATTGCTTGGACAACTGTTGTTTAAAGCGGGCATCTCCCATGTGATTATTGAACAACGTAGTGCTGAATATGTAGCTGCACGCATTCGAGCAGGCATTCTTGAACAGGTCTCTGTAGATTTATTAGCCCAAGCGGGTGTGGACAAGAACTTAAAAAAGCTTGGACTGCCACATGATGGTATTGAAATTTTAACCAATGGCTTAAAGTATCGTGTCGATTTAGCTGAATTAACTCAGGGGAAGCAAGTTACGGTTTACGGACAAACGGAAGTCACAAAAGATTTAATGCATGCTCGTGAAGCGGCAGGTTTACCTACTTACTATGAAGCTGAGCATGTACAAATTCATGATTTTGAGCAAAACCCGTATGTTAGCTTTCAGCATAATGGTCAATCGTACCAGCTCAGATGTGATTTTATTGCAGGCTGTGATGGCTATCATGGGGTTTGTCGTGCAAGTGTGCCTCAAGATAGAATCAAAACTTTTGAAAAGATTTACCCATTCGGTTGGTTAGGTGTACTTGCAGATGTACCCCCTGTATCAAATGAGTTGATCTATGTGCAGTCAGAACGGGGCTTTGCTTTATGTAGTATGCGTTCTCAAACACGGAGTCGATATTATTTGCAAGTCCCTGTGACAGATCATGTTGATGAATGGTCGGATGAAAGATTTTGGAATGAATTAAAAAATCGTTTGGATGAAGAAAGCCGTGAAAAAATAGTAACAGGGGCTTCCCTTGAAAAAAGTATTGCACCTTTACGTAGTTTTGTGACAGAGCCAATGCGATTTGGAAAATTATTTTTGGCAGGTGATGCCGCGCATATAGTACCTCCTACAGGTGCAAAAGGTTTAAATTTAGCCGCCTCTGATATTGCTTATTTATCACATGCTTTGATTGATTTTTATCACAATGACTCGGAGAAAGGCATTGAAGAATATTCTGAAAAATGCTTGAAGCGAGTATGGAAAGCGGAACGTTTTTCATGGTGGATGACGCATTTACTGCATCGTTTTGAAACAGAAAGCGAGTTTGATCATAAAATTAAACAGGCTGAATTGAATTATATTTTAGAATCAAATGCTGGATTAACCACATTGGCAGAAAACTATGTCGGTTTACCTTATGAAATTAAAAGTTTTAATGCTGAGAAATCTATGGATTAATGCAAATTGATTTGCACTATAATATTGAATGTGATGATCCATTAAGTAGTAAAATTTCTGTGGAATTCAAAAGTATTTGCGCTATTCAGCCAACAAATAATTTTAGATTTTGCAAATGGTTCCATGTATGACATCAAATTAAACGTGAGATATTAAAGAATGTAAACGTTAAGCGTGTCATCTCGCCACATCTAACCCGAAGGAAAAACGTGGCTGTTAAAGTTAATTTATAATTTTGAATCAACGATCCTCATGGTAGGATCGTTAAGATCATTCTGCAAGCAACTTAATTGCTATTCTGCTCTATCCAATGCACCAAGTCATAAATTTTTTCAGCGACCTCAACACCTTTAGTTTCAGATAAAGAGTATTCAACATGCGGTGGAATGACAGGAAATTCTTTACGCACAACAAAACCATCATTTTCTAAATCACGTAAAGTTTGGGTCAGCATTTTTTCGCTGATACCATCAATTCTACGTCTCAATTCACTGAAACGATGCGTGCCTCTTCTCAAACAAAACATCACCAGTACGCCCCAACGATTAGTTAAATGCATTAGTTGCATTCGAGACGGGCAATTTTTTGATAAAACATTTGCTGCTAAACAGGACGTGTCAGTTTTCATAGATTTTCCAAGATCAAGTCACTTACTTTTTTGTAAGTACTTACAAAAAGTAATTGTCTTCTTTACTATAACAAATATCAGCTGAAATGTGTTTTGCATATTTCGAAAGTCTATCTATTTCTAAGAGGAAGTTTATGGCGTCTCCGATTCTGCACTGGATTATTGATCCGATTTGTGGCTGGAGTTATGGTGCATTGCTTTTGATAAATGCAATTGAGGAAGGTTTTCCAAATCTTCAACGCTTACATCTTGGTGGTTTATATAGTGAAGATCATCAACCACAAATGACGGCTGCAATGCGTGCACAAATTATTCATTATGATGAGCAAATCCATCAACTCACTGGCGTAAACTTTGGTGACGATTATAAAAATGGCTTGCTCAAAGACAGCACCTTGAAGATGAACTCAATTCCTGCAACACATGCATTGTTAAGTATCAAGCAGGCGCTGGGTCATGATTCGATGATGGTGTTATTAAATTTAATACAACAAGCTTACTATCTGAAAGGCTTAAATGTCACACAATATAGTGTGCTTGCTCAGCTCGTTGCTGAACTGGGTATTAGCCCTGAACAGTGGTCAAAATACTTAGAAGCTGTGGATCAAAATCAGCTAGATCAACACATAGATCAAACACGTCAACTGTTATCACGTGTACGAGGACAAGGTTTTCCTACAGTGGTTTTTGAAAACCAACATGCGGAGATTGGTCAGCTTCCTATTCATGGTTTTTATAATAAACCACAGGATTTGGTACGTTTTGTAGAGCAACAATTACTTAAAACTTCATTTAATTCTAAAGAGAGATAAGGCAATGAAATTATTTTTAAAATCTATTCTAGTCAGTTCAGTTGCTTTGAGCGCCTCAGCATTTGCGACAGAACTTACCTATAAAGTGTATAACCCTCAAACTCAGGGTATTTTTCCTGTGACTTCGACTCTAATCTCGGGGGAGAAGGATGCAATATTAGTTGATGCACAATTTAGCACGCATGATGCTAAAAACTTGGTCAAGTTGATTCAAGACAGTGGTAAAAATCTTCAATATATTGTGATTACCGCAGGTGATCCAGATTATTACTTTGGTTTAGAACCTTTGGTTCAAGCTTTTCCAAATGCTAAAGTGATCGCTACGCCAGAAGTGGTTAAGCATATTGAAGCCACAAAAGTTGGTAAATTCGCCTATTGGGGACCGATTTTAAAAGATGCTGCACCCACTCAAGTGATTGTTCCGAATGCCACTGAAGCAAAATCAATTGAATTAGAAGGTGAAAAAATTGAAATTAAATCACCTGGCAAATATGCATCTTATCTTTGGGTACCACATAACCGTACCATTCTTGGTGGGGTAGGGGTATCTTCTGGAATTCATTTGTGGACAGCAGATACACAAAGTGAAAAACAACGAGATGCTTGGAAGAAAACACTGAAACAAATGAAGCGTTTAAGCCCAAGTGCTGTTATTCCTGGGCATTATATCGGTGATATTCCAAAGGCAACACAAGCCATTGATTTCACTTACCAATATCTTGTGGATGTCGATAAAGTTTTAAAGGATCATAAAGATTCTGCATCAGTTATCGCTGCATTAAAGGAAAAATATCCAAATTTAGCTGAAGAAAGTTCTTTGGAGTTGAGTTCTAAAGTGCTCACAGGCGAAATGGAATGGAAATAATTTAATCCTTGTTTTGATCATGTAAAAATGATCTATGATTGATACGATATGCGCTTGAAACTTAATCTATTTATTTAGATTAAGTTTCTGGTTTTGTAGCTACTTATTATGATCAAAAAGAATAAAAGAAAAAAATGCTGCGAGTCTAAATTATTCAATTAAATATTAAAAATCAAATATAACAACAGAATTACATTTTTAATTGAATCATGTTTGTCATATTTCATCAGATGAATCAGATACCTATTTTCACTGAATGATATCTGATTTAAATGTACTGCATATTTGTGTTTTAAATTTGTATGTCTAGGGGTTTTCCCTCATTCAAAACGTGTTTTACTCAAGAATATACTCTAGTTCCTAAGCCTAACCACAAAAAGATTTTTTGGAGCGTAACATGACTGAATTAAGTAAACTGCCAACCCCAGATTTAGCTGAAGATAATGCTTTTTTCCCATCCCCATACTCTTTAAGTCAATATACATCTTCAAAAACTGATTACGATGGGACAACTTATCCGACACCGTATACAGGCAATAAAAAAATACTGATGATTGCAACGGATGAGCGTTATATCTTGATGCAAAATGGAAAGTTTTTTTCAACAGGGAATCATCCTGTAGAAATGCTTCTTCCTGTATTTCATTTAGATGCTGCTGGTTTTGAAGTGGAGGTGGCTACACTTTCGGGTAATCCTGTCAAACTTGAAATGTGGGCAATGCCCAATGAAGATCAAGCTGTTTTAGATACTTATCACAAGTATGCTGAAAAACTTAAAAATCCATTGCAGCTTGACGATATTCTTACTGAGGCGATCAGTGAAAATTCGCCTTATGCTGGTATATTTATCCCGGGTGGGCATGGTGTGTTAGCAAAAATTCCAGAAAGTAAAGCGGTAAAACAATTACTAGCGTGGGCGGTAAAACATGATAAGTATGTGATTACCTTATGTCATGGTCCGGCATCATTACTTGCTGCCGCTGTAGATGAAAAGCCTGAAAACTATATTTTTAAAGATTATGAGATTTGTGTTTTTCCAGATTCTTTAGATCAAGGTGCAAATATTGAAATTGGTTATATGCCGGGTGCTTTGCCATGGTTGGTGGGTGAAAACCTAGAAAAATTGGGGGTAAAAATTCTCAATAAAGGTATCACTGGGCAAGTACATAAAGACCGTAAACTCCTGACTGGAGATAGTCCTTTAGCTTCAAATAATCTGGGTAAATTAGCGGCTGAAACTTTACTGGCTGATCCTGAATTGGTTTAAACTTTGAGGAAAGTAGTCTCAGTGGAGACTACTTTTGATGCTAAAAATTTAATTGAAAAGTTTATAATAAATACAAATTTAATGCTGATTTTTAACCAAGAGATTAAAATTGACAAATAATGCGCTACGATTTGCACCACATCAATTGGCTGATCTATTGTTTCAGACAGTGCATCAATTGAAACAGGCGCATCAACTGCAACAGGTTTTTCAGATTCTGGTGAGTTTTGCAGCAACATTAAATTTTGATCGTATTATTGTTTGCAGTGTTTTCCCTCACAATCAAAGTGAATGGGTAGATGAAATTTTCTTTGTTTCAGGACCTTGGTCGAATGTTGAAAATATTGATGAGCGTGAAATCTATTTACGTCGTTGCCCCATCACTCGTCATATTTTTGAATATGATGAACCCTTTTTTTGGACAAAGGCTTTAAATAAAAAAACCGGAAAAGAAAGCTATCGGGTTATTAAAAATACGTCGAATCAAGATGAGCTCAGCGGAATACAAGTCCCTATTTTTTGGTCGAACTGGTTTAGAAGGTGCTTTTTCCTTTGCAGGAAACCTGTCTGATGTCAGTGATGATTTTAAATTAATGCTTCAAATGATATGTCAGCTTGCATTCCGAAAAATTTTATCCTATCGACCTGATACTTCGGTACAGCAGCGTAAATTGACCCAACGAGAAAAAGAAGTACTGAAATGGGCTGCAATCGGACATAAACAGATTGAAATCGCGGAAATCTTAAAAATTTCAGAGCGAACAGTCGAAAATCATTTAAGAAATGTTCGTAAGCGTTTGGGGGTAAAGTCCACAGCACAAGCGATAGCTTCAGCAATGGTCAGCAAAGAAATTGAAATATAGAGACGTTGCTGAGGGGGATTGATTAAATCAAGCGTGGATCATTCAATGTGATAAAACTGCATTCTAATCGATACTATTACTGAAAAATTAGCGTTTGTCTTTTAGATTTCTCACTAGATCGTGATCGTGCTGTGATGAGTTGGGAGGCGACAAAAGTCGCCATCCCAAGCCATTTGTAAAGTCACAACAGTGAACGCTTATTTAACACCAGTTTTTTGCATACCTGAATTATTCCCTATTCAATTATTCACTAGTAAATCATGAATGATTTTAAGGTATCTATTTGACTGATTAAATCATACGAATTGAATCGTTTTTTAATTCATTCCTGAATCAAACTCCATTATTCCGCAGTTTCAAATTGTTTAAGTGCTTTAAAACGACCAGACTCAGCATCTTGGTTATGCCGACGTGCGAGCAGGCTGTATATGGTTGGCAAAACAAATAGGGTGAAGAATGTTCCAATCAGCATGCCACATACAATCACCAGCCCTAAGCCAAAACGGCTATGTGCGCCAGCACCAGTGGCGAACAGTAGAGGGATCAGACCAAACACCATTGCCGCAGTGGTCATGAGAATCGGACGTAAACGAATTTGAGCTGCTTTTAGAATGGCTTCTCGCCGATTTAAACCTTCGTGAACTTGCAGTTCATTGGCAAATTCAACCATCAAAATACCATGTTTACTGATCAAACCAATTAGTGTGACTAAACCAATTTGGGTATAGATATTGACAGTTGCAAGCCCAAACGCCAAAGGAATCAGCGCACCACAAATCGAAAGAGGTACAGTGATCAGAATAATAAAAGGATCCATCAGGCTTTCATATTGAGCAGCCAGCACTAGATAAATGACGATCAATGCCGCTAAAAATGCAAACATTAAACTGTTGCCTTCTTGCATATACTGACGTGCATCTGCTTGCCAGTCATAACTAAAACCTGTTGGTAATTCCACAGCGACCTGTTCAAGAAAAGTCAAAGCTTGACCTAAAGATACACCCTGAGCAGGAATCGCCTGAAAAGTTGCTGAGTTTTGCTGATTAAACTGAGTGAGTTTATTCGGTTCGACCTGTTCACTCAAATGTACCACAGTCGAAAGTGGGATCAGTGAGCCTTGATCTGTACGGACAAATTGTTGGGTTAATGCTTGTGATGTCAAGCGCTGCTGACCAATACTTTGTGGTATTACATCATAAGCACGTCCTTGCATACTGAAACGATTGACGTAATTTTCACCGACTAATGTTGCCAGTGCTTCGCCAATATCTTGCATACGTATCCCTAAGCTATTGGCTTTGGATTGATCAACCTCTATCCGTGTCATGGGATTATTAAAATCTAGATCACTATCGACCACCACGAAAAGCCCACTGTCACGCGCTTTCTGTTTGATGTTCTCCATGGTTTGGTAAAGCGTAGAATAGTCTTGCGAAGTCCTTAATACCATCTGTACCGGTAAGCCTCCAGTAGAGCCGGGCAGCGATGGGTTTTGAAACACGAATATACTGGTACCTTCTACACTGCCGACCTGACTTTGTAGACCTTGTTGAATTTCATCCGCAGAGCGATGACGTTCTTTCCATGAGGAAAGCGTGGTTCCACCGAAACTGGAAGCGGGTCCATCAGTTCCATTAATAATCCATGTTGTACTGGTTTCAGGAAAACGCCAAAAGATTTTATCCAGTTCAAGATTAAAATGTTCAGCATACTTTAGGTTGGCATGTTGTGGCGCTTTAATGGCTGTCAGTACACTAGCTTGATCTTCGAGAGGCGCCAATTCTTTTTGTGGCAATTGATAGAGTAAGGGGAGACTGGCAAAAACACCGATGGCAAAAAGTACAGTGATCCAACGGTGATGCAATGAAAAATCCAATATTTTTCGATAGGTTTGCGTTAACTGTTCAAAAAACCATTCAGCTGCCTTTGCCATTTTTCCTTCTTGCTGTTTAGATTGAAGCAGAAATGAACTCATGACTGGGGATAAGGTGAGGGCGATGATGCCTGAAACTAAAACAGCGCCAGCCAGTGTAAATGCAAACTCTTTAAATAAAGAACCTGTGAGCCCTCCCATTAAACCAATAGGCGCATAGACTGCTGCAAGGGTCATGGTCATTGCAATCACTGGACCTGCAACTTCTCGAGCACCAATCATCGCAGCCGCTATTGGAGATAAGCCTTCTTCGATATGACGATGGACATTTTCCACCACCACAATTGCATCATCCACCACCAGCCCAATCGCAAGGACCATCGCCAAAAGAGTCAACAAGTTAATGCTAAAGCCACAAAGCAACATCAGTCCCAATGCACCAAACATGGACAAAGGTATAGTAATCACTGGAATCAATACACTACGCAAAGAGCCTAAACATAAATAGATCACTGCAATGACAATCAACAGTGCCTCGATAAAAGTGTGTAAAACTTCATCAATCGATGCATCGATAAAGCGTGCTGTTTCGTAGGCCAAATTGACTTTGACACCCGGAGGCAAGGTCTTTTGAATTTCAGGTAGTTTGTCTTTAATGCCTTGAACAATGACCAATGGATTTCCTGTTGGCGTGGCTTGTAATCCGATAAATATCGCAGGCTTTCCATCCATAGATGCACTGGTTTCTGTCGATGCTGCACCTAACTCAACTGTAGCGACATCTTGAAGTCGAATTAAATTCTGTCCGTTATTTTGAATCACCAGATTTTTAAAATCTTGAATACTGATGAGGTTGGTGGAGACATTGACATTGGAAATCACCAACTCACCTTTAACCTGTCCCGGCGCAGCTTGATAATTATTTTGGCGAATGGCGTTAGCAACATCAGCAGCCGTAACCCCTCGACTTGCTAGACGATCTGCATCCAACCAAATTCGCATGGCTAAACGTTGACTGCCATAAGATTGTACTTTGGCAACACCCTCAATGGTGGAGAGCATTGGCTCGACAACTCTGGACAAATAATCACTTAACTCTGGCAATGACAATTGTTCTGTGGAAAATCCAATATAAGCAACATCCGTTGATTCACCTGAGGAACGTTCAATCACAGGATCAAAAGCCTGTTGTGGCAGTTTATAGCGAACCTGATTCACTTTAGCCATAACCTCGGTTAATGCCTGAGTCGAGTCTCGATTTAATTGCATTCTAAGCGTAATGACACTACGTCCTTGGACCGTAGAAGAACTCAAATAATCAATCCCTTCAACTGAAGAGACGGCTTGTGCAATCGGTTGAGTAACAAAACCTTGTAGTAGTTCAGCGGATGCACCGGGGTATTCGGTACTGATACTAATGGTTGAGCTTTCAAGTTGTGGGTATTGACGGATCGGCAGTTTATTTAAGGCAAATAAGCCTGCCAATAAAATTAAGGTACTTACCACCAGCGCAAGTACAGGGCGTTTGACAAAAAGATCGGTAAACTTCATGACATGACCCTCTTAAACTTCAGGTTTTACTGAAGATGTGAGGTGTTCGAGCGTATTCAGCGTAGGCTCAATTTGCATACCATCACTTAATTTTAACTGCCCAGAAACCACAACTTGATCACCTGCTTTTAACCCAGATTTGATTTCAATACGTCCTTGTTGGCGTTCACCCACCTCGACAGTAACGCGTTGTACAGTAATTTTTTGAGCGTCATGTTTGGCAACAAAAACAGTATTGCCATAAGCGGTATAGGTGATTGCGGTTTCAGGGATAACCAAACTTGAGCGTTGAGCTTCTTGAATGCTTAATTTAGCGTACATTCCGGGTCTGAGTTGGCGATCCTGATTATTCACAATCGCTTGTCCTGAAATGGTTCGAGACTTACTTACGATGGGTTCGATGGCATTGACAATCGCGGTGTAGGTTTTTTCAGGATATGCATCAATTTGTAGCTGTACAGATTGTCCCAATTTGAGTTTTGATGCCAGTTGTTCATCCAACGTGAAATTTGCCAGCATTTGTTGTGAATCGACCAGATTGGCAATGCCTGTTCCAGCTTCTAAAAATTGACCTTGATGTACTTGGCGGATGCCCATCACACCTGAAAATGGTGCTCGAATGGATTTTTGTGTAATTGTGGCTTGAAGTTGTTGTATTTCAGCACGTGTCATATCTCGATCAGCCAAGGCACTATCCAATTCCGCACGTGAAATCGCATGGCTATCGATGAGTAGTTGGCTACGTTTATAGGTCATTTCTGCCTGTTTCAGTTTGGCTTGTAAACGACCTAATTCGCTTTGTTCAACATTATTTTTGAGTTGTACCAATAACTGTCCTTGCTGTACATACTGTCCTGATTGGAAATAAATTTTCTCAATCATTCCTCTACTTTCAGAAGAGACTTGAACTTGTCGAATTGCTTCCAATTCACCAATACTGGAAAGTGTTTGTGGCACCGTTTGTTCAGTGACTGTACTTAGGGCAACTTTAACAAGTGGATATTGGGAGGAGGGTGATTCAGTTGCTTTACTAGAGCTGATATAAAAATAACTGCCGCAGCCGATTAACAGTACAATCATGCTCATTGTGAAAATCAGTGTTTTACTTTTCATGCAATGACTCCATGACTACGGAGTTGCTGGCGAAAATGGCTGGCAATGGTAATACTCCAAAGCCCACCGATCACAGCAATATGTTCAATCGCAAAGTAAAACGCAATTGTGGCTTGTAGCCCTGACATTGTCCAAAAAGTATGTACGATAAAAATGGTCAGGAGCAAAAATATAGAAAGCAACAACGAACCTAGCCACATGTGCCGTTCAAATAAAATGCAGTAAGCACCAACCAGTAAAATCAGTGCTGAAGCATAATTGAAAAACCATACAGGTGTTAAACCTGCTGCCTGCATTTCCATATATCCAGCTTCAACATCTATCACTTTACCCAGCCCCGAACTTAAAAATAAAAAGGCGAGGCTACATTTGACAATGACCCACAGCCACTGGCTTTCTAAACTTAATTTAACCAAATAAGGCATAAGAATATTTCCAGAAGAAATTAGACTGAATGATTAAAATTCTTAAAAAAGAATAGCTTGTTGGTGTTGTTTACCACCGTGTCAAGCAGTCTAAAACCTCAAGTTATATTGAGGTCAACGGTTTTTTCAGTATAAAATTGAGCTGTTCTAGGTTGCTTAAGAATAGTTCGATCTCGATGTTTTGAGCTAAATTTGTAGACTAAAGCTGTGGTCTTAAACACCAAAATAATTCTTGAAAGCTTGAGGATGATTGTGAGTAGATCAATTGACAAATCAAGCGGCTTAACCTATAAAACCTCAAGTAATGTTGAGGAATATTGCAATGGAAAAAGACATAAAAATTGATTTTGATCGAATGATGACGGTGGGTGAAGTTGCCAAACGCAGTGGTGTGGCTGTGTCAACCTTACATTTTTATGAATCTAAGGGTTTAATCAAAAGCATTCGAACCAATGGTAATCAACGTCGTTTTCCAGCAATTGTTTTACGTTATATCGGAATTATTAAAGTTGCACAGAAAGTGGGAATTTCTTTGGAGGAGATAAAAACGGCATTGAGTGTTTATCCAATTGGCAGCAAATTAAGTGCGGAGCAATGGTCTGAACTGTCGTCACGTTGGCGCAAAGATTTAGATGAACGAATTCAAAAACTGACACGTTTAAGAGATGAGATGGATTGGTGTATTGGTTGTGGTTGTTTGTCGTTAAAACAATGTCCTTTGCGAAATCCAGAAGATGTACTGGGGCAAGAGGGGTCTGGTCCACGTATTTTAGAGCGTGTTGAACCATAATATTCTATTTGAATTTAAAGAAAGATTTTTCACGTATTATTAAAGGGGGAAATTTGCCTTTTCTATGATTTTGTAAATGATAATCATTATTTATTATGCTATTGTTTTAGACATCGGTTAAAAAAGCTGGTACTTCAACACAGCTAATTTAGATAACGAATTGATAAAATAGAGCCAAAGGTAATAGATTATGAAAACTCAAAACGTTGAATTACTAGAAAAAGAAGATCATATGAGTGGGATGCAACATCACGAAATGACGATTACCTCACTCACTCAACCCTTTGATTCAATCATACGACTACGTGGGAAAATTGAAACGGATCAAATTGAATTGTGGAGTACTGCCAATTTAGCGGTACGGATTGATGTAGAGCAAAGTGTAAATTCGCGACCAATTTCACGTATTTATACCATACGCTCTTTTGACAAGCTCAGCCAAGAAATTGAAATTGATTTAGTGCGTCATTCATCTCCAAGTCCGGCAATGCGATGGCTAAATACACTAAAAATAGGCGCAAAGGTGGCATTGACTGGACCTCGTGTACATACCAACCCAAATTTTGAAACAAGCAAAAAATGTTATATTTTTGCTGATGACACGGGTATTCCTGCTGTATATGCAATGTTGCATCAATGGCCAGAACATGTTCAAGCTGAGATATTTTTGGACACTCACGAAGCTGAACTCTTAAGTGAATTACCTGATATTAAGGGCGTCAATTATCATCTCATTAATCAAACTGGGCTTAAGCAGAATGTTCAAAATCAAGGTTTATTTGAACAGGTGCAACAACTTGAATGTATTGATGAGATGACAATTTGGGCAGCCTGTGAACGTCAGCAAGCTCGCCAAATCCGAGAGTTCTGTCTAAAACAACTCAAAATGGCAAAAGAAGATGTACGTGTATTTGGTTATTGGAAAGCAGGTGTGAGCAGTAGCGTTATCGATGAAGCTCGATTGGAACATTATTCAAAGCTGGTTCAACAAGGGCAGGGTTTAACTGAGTTTGACGATCTTGATGTAAAGATATGATGTAAATGAAATCATGATAGGTTGATGTAGACATGCTATTGCTGCTACCTTCAATCCATCGTGATTTCTTCACAGTTTTGATGCTAAGAAAATTTAACAATTCGTGTGATATGAAATATACATGGAGAAATTATAGATAGCGTTATTTTATATTCAGCATGTGTAATGCGCCGATAATTAATGCTTGCATACTTTGGATGAATTCTGCTTCCATTTCCGCTTCTTCCATTTCTCGATGATCAGCCTTAATCGGGTCTTTGCCTGCCACAGAGTAAATGGTGTCAGCGACAGCAATGCAATGAAAAGCAATCGTTGCATTTAACCATCGTGCCTGTTCTTGAGTAAGTTGATAGGTTTCAGCAACAGCCTGATGATGGTGCTGTATTTTAGTCACCATGGATGGTGTTGATGCCATTCTACGAATTAAATAAGGGGTAAAACCTGGATTTGATTTGACCAATTCACGCAGTGAATGCATAAAAATAATGAGATATTCTTTTAATTCTATTTGATCAGGAGATTTTGGTAGGGGAATCTGCCATCTCAGAAAAATTTCTTCTGCAATTAGATATTTAAGCTCTTCCAGACTGGCAATATGTTTATATAAAGCCATATGGCTAATACCCAACGCAGCGGCAACACCTACAAAAGTAATATTCAATAAACCTATCTCTATACCAGCATTCATGATGCGCTCATGGGTGATTGTACGTGGTCGTCCGCGAGATGATGATTTGGCTAAAGGAGGCATAATTATTCCATACAATTGATTTTTTCATGTTGCCATGTGACGAGAAGTGGGTCAAATCCGTTTACTTTATTTAATTAGTTTACTACAATGCAACTAAATCTATTGATATTAATTCTCATTTGTATTTATGGATAGGTTTGCTGTCATTTTCTTAAAAACATCAGAAATTGGCGGAACGTGAATAATCAAAACAGGTTTTTTATGTTATGTGTGCAAGTGATGTAAATGAAATTCAGCCTAGACCTATTAACCCACTCAGCTTTGTTCTGAAACCCATACGGCTCCATTTATTTTTAGCTTCGTTGATTGCTACTTTGGGTTCAATGCTGACTTTAGTGCCACTCATCGGCATTGCCTATTTCGTCAAAGTTTTGTTTCTTGGTCACAGTGCCATAGAGATGTCTAACGTCGATTTATCTGATGCCTTATGGATATTGTTAGGCTGTTTGGGAAGTTTATTGTTGGGGATGTTATTGATCACCCTCAGTGAATTCATTGCACATTTAGCAGACCATAAAATCACTGGGATATTACAAAAAGATATTACTCAGCATCTTACTCAACTGCCTTTAGGATGGTTTACACAACGAAGTTCTGGGGAAGTAAAACAAGTTATTCAAGATGATATGGGGCAGCTTCATAGTTTGACTGCGCATTTTTATCCAGCTGTTGGACGAGCGCTAGGTATTATTATTATTGCTGTTATCTTTCTATTTTATATCGATTGGCGAATGGCAGTTCTGTCACTGCTCCCATTCGTAGGTTTTGTGTTTTTTTTGCGCAAAGCCATGCATGCAAGTGAGCAGAATATCCAAGATTTTGCTGTTCAAATGGGGCAGATTAATAGTGCTGCTGTTGAATTTACCCGTGCAATTCCGATCGTAAAAACTTTCGCCCAAAGTGGACAAGCTTCGGTGGGTTATCAGCAGGCTGTTCGTACTTTTGCACACGCATTTAAAGTGTTTACTCGCCCGTTGGTTAAATCTATGGCGCATGCACATGCCATGATTTCACCGATCACGATATTGGGTGTGGTCATGCTGAGTGGCGCAATTTTCATATATCTAGGGTGGTTAAATCCCATCGATTTATTGGCTTTTGTCTTGATTGCTCCGGCAATCTGTGCCCCCGTTTTATTATTGCATACCCTATTGCATGATTTGCAAGCTAGCGATGCTGCAGCACAACGAATATTGGCATTGTTAGAAAAACCGATATTAAAGGTCTCTCCAACAACACAATCACTTGTACTCGAAGATCAGACAGTCTGTTTTCATCAGGTGAGCTATGCCTATGATCAAACGCATGAGGTGTTATCTCAACTAGATTTTTCGCTGCAACCTGGAACCTTTACAGCCATCGTGGGTCCATCAGGAGCAGGAAAATCAACCATAGCGCAATTGATCTTACGTTTTTTTGACCCAAGCCAAGGTCATATTACATTGGGCGGAGTCGATTTGCGCAATATTCAGCCAAATATGTTGTATCAGCAAATAGGGTTTGTGTTGCAAGACACACAACTGATTCATGCCAGTCTCTATGACAATATTGCTTTAGGACGATCTAATGCAACCCAGCAGGAGGTTGAACAAGCAGCAAAAGCAGCCAATATTCATGATCGTATTATGCGTTTACCCAAACAATACCAAACCATGATCGGTGATGAGATTCAACTTTCTGGTGGTGAACGCCAACGGATCAGTATAGCTAGAGCAATTCTACTCGATCCACCCATTCTTATTCTCGATGAAGCGACAGCAGCAGCGGATATCGAAAATGAAATGGCTATCCAAAATGCACTGTCCAATTTTGTTCAACATCGAACTCTTTTAGTGATCGCACATCGCTTGGAGACCATTATGCATGCAGACCGTATCTTGGTGCTCGATCAAGGGAAAATCATTGAGCAGGGTACGCACAAGCAACTTTTAAACCATCAAGGCTTATATGCCCAATTGTGGTCACATCTCGACAAACATACCCAACAATCAACTGGAGAAACCCTATGCTGAAAACATTTTCTCAACTGTTGGGTGACGATGTTTCTATTTTTCATCGTTATCTTGGGATTGCTCTGGTATATGGTCTAATTTGTGGTTTGAGCATTTTGCTACTGGGATTGATTTTGTCACAGTTAATCCTTGGTAATATTCAACAAATTGGACTTTGGTTGAGTCTATTGTTTGCTGGAATTGTGTTGTGTTGGTGCTTACGCCGTGTTGTTGAAGAAATGGGAATCAAGGTTGGAATTGCACTTTTAGAACATGCTCGTTTAAGTCTAGGTCAGCATGTTGCGAGCCTACCTGTCGGTTGGTTTAATCCTCAAAATACAGCAAAATTTAATCATCTGGTGACACAAGGCATGATGTCTGTTGCACAGCTTCCAGCACATGTTTTTACCCCTTTAATTTCTGGGGTGATTACACCATTGGTGATTATTGTCGGTTTACTGTTTATATATGGCATTTTAGGATTAATTGCGTTGTTGGCAATTCCATTAATTGTCGTCGTGTTCTGGTTCAGTTCAAGAATTGCAAAATATGCAGATGAAACTTATCAGCAGCGTTTTGCTGAAACCAGTCAGCGTGTTGTGGAGTTTGCACAGGCACAATCTGTTTTTCGTGCTTTTAATGCTGAAGGAAATAGCCAGCGATTTCTTGATCAAGCAATTGATCAACAACGTCAAGCCAGCTTTAAACTGATTTTACTGTCATCGTTATCCTCAGTAATGAATACATGGGCAATTCAAGCTGTTTTTGTCCTGCTAATTTTTGCTATGTTTATGCTCGTGAATCAGCAAATGACAGGGCATTTTCTCAGTCAGGATATGCTAAGTATCGCCATATCGTTGTTATTTATCAGCCGCTTTATTGATGCATTATTAGAAGTCGCAAGTTATAGCGAAGTGTTGCGCAGTGCAGACAGTCAGTTACAGGAAATGCGAGATATTTTAAATATCCAAGTATTCACAGAAGGCAAAAAAACACAACAGCTTGTAGATGCTTCAATTGAGTTTAAAGATGTCGATTTTCAATATACACAAGATGGGCAAAAAATATTACAAGACCTGAGCTTATTCATTCCTTCAGGAACGATGACGGCATTGATCGGGGCATCGGGTTCAGGAAAAACCACGTTGGTCAAATTGATCGCCCGTTTTTTTGATGCCAATCAAGGTCAAGTTTTGATTGGTGGGGTTGATGTTAAACAACTGCCTGATCAACAGCTTAGCCAACAGATCAGTCAAATTTTTCAAGATAATTATTTATTTGCTGGCACGATTGCAGAAAACATTCGAATTGGTCAGCCCAATGCAACAGATGCAGATATTCTAAAAGTTGCTGAAAAAGTGGGGATTTCAGAAATGATTGCTCGTCTACCAGAAGGTCTTGAGACCAAGACAGGTGAGGGGGGCGCTCGACTTTCAGGCGGAGAGCGACAACGCATTGCGATTGCTAGGGCGCTGATTAAAGATGCACCAATTTTATTGGTGGACGAAGCAACTGCTGCCTTGGATGCAGAAAATCAAGCAATTATTGCTGAGGTGTTAAACGATTTACGTGGGAAAAAAACCATATTGGTGATTGCCCATCAGCTTTCAACCATTGCAACAGCCGATCATATTGTCGTATTAGATAATGGACAGATAATTGAACAAGGAACACCTTCACAACTGTGCTTAAGTGGTGGTTATTATGCCAAATATTTAAAACAGAGTCAGAACGTTAAGGGATGGAAAATTAGCAAAAAAATACAGGCTGAGGCAACTTCAAAATGCCTTTAGCTTTATTTTTTGTTTTCTGTGTGCTTTGTATTAGTTCACTTTTGCTTGGTGCACAACAACTTGATTTTAATGGCTTGTTATCCATGTCGAGTGAAGCATGGTTGACTCTGACTGCAAGCCGTATTCCTCGTTTGATTGCCATTATTTTGACTGGTATTGGCTTATCTGTATGTGGTGTGATTTTACAACATATTGTCCGTAACCGTTTCGTCGAACCTGGAACCACGGGTGGTTTAGATGCAGCAAAACTTGGGATATTGGTGTCACTCACGCTCATTCCAGCAGCAAGTACATTGAGTAAAATGCTATTTGCAATGCTTTTCTGTCTGATTGCCAGTTTGCTTTACATTGTGATTATTCGCCAAATTCGCTTTAAGAACACCGTATTAGTCCCTGTGATTGGATTAATGTATGGCGGTATATTGACTGCCCTGGCGGAATTTTATGCCTATCAAAATAATATCATGCAGAGTATGCAAACTTGGCTGATGGGAGATTTTTCTCGTGTAATCCAAGGGCACTATGAAATTATTTATTTTATTTTACCCATCATCCTACTGACCTATATTTTTGCACATCGTTTCACTGTACTGGGTATGGGCGAAGACATGGCATCAAGCTTGGGGCTAAATTATGCCACGATGACTGCAATCGGCTTATTGCTTGTAGCAGTTACAGTTTCAGCAACAGTGATTACAGTTGGAGCAATTCCATTTGTAGGGTTGGTGATCCCCAATCTGGTGGCTTTGAAGTATGGTGAGAATTTAGCAAAAACTTTACCCATCGTTGCTTTGGCTGGTGCTTCATTACTTCTACTCTGCGATATTGTTGGGCGTTCTATCCTTTATCCATTTGAAGTTCCTATCGGTCTCACCGCAGGTGGAGCAGGAGGAGTGATCTTCTTGCTCTTGATACTGAGAGGGCTGCGCTAATGAATATAAACAAGCTCGGCACAATGCTATGTGCAACCGTTGCTCTTGCAATTGTTTTTATATTCTTCGGTTCCCACTTTGATATGGATTATGTCATTCCTCAGCGCCTATTTAGACTTGCTGCGATTGTATTGGGCGGAATTTGTGTGGCATGTACCTCTATCATTTTTCAGACTCTTGTGGGCAATCGTGTCTTAACACCCGCCATCATGGGCTATGAAGCGGTTTATTTACTCTGGCAAGCCCTATTGTTATTTATTTTTGGTACTCAAGGGGTGTTATGGCTTGGCATAACTGCTCAGTTTTTTATGGGTATTTTTCTGATGTTGTTCTATTCATGGGCACTTCATCTATTTTTATTATCGCGCATACACAAAGATATTTTTCAGCTTTTGCTATTTGGTTTGGTCTTTACCATGGTGCTTGGCACTGTCACTCAATTTATTCAATTAAAAATTAGTCCGGGTGAATTTTCAGTTTTTCAAGGATTAAGTTATGCATCATTTAACCGTGTTCAGTCAGAAACCCTGATCTTTGCTGTGATTATGATTGTCTATGTTTTATGGCGAGTGCTGAATACTTTACCAATTTTGGACGTATTAAGTTTAGGGCGTGAACAAGCAATATCACTAGGCGTTGATCATCATCACTATGTCAAATTTTATTTGGCTTTGATTGCCGTTTTGGTGGCAGTTTCAACCAGTTTAATTGGTCCTACAGCATTTATGGGCGTGTTTATTGCCAATATCGCTTATGCCATTGCAAAAAGTTATCAGCATAAATTTACTCTAGCGATAGGGTGTCTGGTTGCAGTCGCAATTTTTCTGATCGCTCAAATCCTTGTTGAACATGTATTTAATTATAAAACGACAGTCAGTATTTTGATCAATTTGGTGTGCGGTATTTATTTTCTCATATTAGTGGTCCGTACTCGAGGTGTGACATGATCAGTGTTCGTAATATCTATAAATCCTATGGTGTCAAAAATATACTCTCTGAAGTGACCATTGATTTTCCTGAAAAAAAGTTAACTTCCTTGATTAGTCCCAATGGTGCAGGTAAATCGACGCTATTGATGATGATGGCAAATTTGTCTCAACCAGATCAGGGGGAGATTTTATTCAATACTCAAAATATTCGGGAGATACACCTCGCGGAATATGCCAAGAATGTGGCAACCCTCAGACAGACACCAGGGATGAATTTGCGGATGACCGTGAAAGAGCTGATAGCTTTTGGGCGCTTTCCTTATAGTCGTGGTTCATTGACTTCATATGATCATCATGTGATTGATGAAGCAATCGAATTTCTAGATTTAGATGCTTTGAGTGACAGTTATCTCGATGAACTCAGTGGTGGTCAGCGTCAAATGGCATTTTTGGCAATGACCATTGCACAGCAAACTGAGGTGCTGTTATTGGATGAACCTCTCAACAATCTCGATATGAAACATGCTGTTCATATTATGCAGGCCTTACGTCGATTGTGTGATGAACAGGGGCGAACCGTGATTTTAGTGATTCACGATATCAACTTCGCTGCAAATTATTCAGATCATATTGTCGCCTTGAAAAACAATACGGTTTATTTGAGTGGACCAACTCAAAGGGTGATTACTGCGGCACAGTTAAGTGACCTGTACGAGCTAAATTTTGACATTAGCTATAGTGAGCATGGCTATATGTGTAACTACTTCAACTCATCAGGAGCTTGAATCTATGAATTGGAACAACAAATCTCAACGTCTTGTGGTTGCCATTTTGGTCATGTTGAATTTCACGGCTTGCCAAGAATCCAACGATCAAATCAAACCCAAAGACCAAACACAACAGACTATTCAACTTGATACGCCTATTGTGTTTAAACATGAACTGGGTAAAACACAACTGGATTATAGACCGCAACGTGTTGCTGTATTGGATATGAATGAGGCAGATTTTCTCGACCAATTGGATGTTCCTATAGCGGGAATGCCAAAGGACTATGTACCACACTTTTTAAGCAAGTATAAACAAGATAAAAATGTTCAAGATCTCGGTGCTATTGTTCAGCCGAATATGGAAAAGATCTATGCATTAAAGCCTGATCTTATTTTGATGACGCCATTACAAGCAAATCAGTATCAAGCGTTATCTAAAATTGCACCGACTTTACACTATGACATCAACTTTAATAACAGTCAGCATCATCATATAGACATGATCAAAACCCATTTGATGAGTTTGGGAAAAATTTTTGATCGAACAGCTTTGGCTCAACAAAAAGTGGCTGAATTAGATAAAAAAATTAGACAAGTTCAACAGATAACTGCTACTCGTCCAGAAAAAGCATTGGTGGTTCTACATAACAATGGTGCATTTAGTAATTTTGGTATTCAGTCACGTTATGGCTTTATTTTTAATGACTTGGGTGTAAAACCTGCCAGTACGATGGTAGATACCAGTTTGCATGGACAACCTATTTCGAGTGAATTCATTCAACAGGCGAATCCCGATATTTTGTATATCGTAGACCGTACTGCGGTTATGGAACATCGCCCAACAATTGATGCACAAAATGTTAGCAATCCATTGTTGCGTCAGACCAAAGCATGGAAAACAGGCAAAGTTGTTTTTGTTGATGCAGATGCGTGGTACACCACGGCAGCAAGTCCGAGTTCTATGCAAATTTTAATGAATGATGTTCTCAAGGGGTATCGACTATGAATTAAGTCTTTCTACGATAAATTTATAGCCAGATAAACATCTAGCCAAAAACATACCGTTCAGATATTCAGATCGCATACTTTTATTGAAAAAAGTGTGCTCAGGAAAGCTGTGTCTAAAAAATCAATGGATATACAGATATGAAATTTTTCAATAGCGTTGTATCGACTGGTCAAACGCAATTATTCAGATGTTTACAGTCTAAATTTAAGCTTAAAAACTTGATTTCTGCACAAATGATGTTGGGTTGGGGGCTTACATTAAGCTTCCCGATTTCTTTAGTCCATGCAGAAGACACCCAAAAGTTAAACTTGTCTCAATCCGCATCACCACAATTACCGACCATCAATGTACAAGCGTTACAAGATAAATCTTCAACTTTTGCAGGACAGATTTCATCGCAAAATAACCTAGGTTTTCTGGGTGATAAAGACTTCATGGAAACGCCATTTAATAGTATTGGCTATACAGATCAATATATTGAAAACCAACAAGCTAAAGATATCACTGAGGTGATTGCAAAAACTGATCCTTCTGTTTTTACCAATGGGGCGAGTGGTGGGTGGAGTGAAAATTACTACATTCGTGGATTTTCATCGAGTACCAGTGATATGTCGATGAATGGAATGTTTGGAATTACACCTTTTTATCGCACCTCTCCAGAGATGTTTGAAAGAGTTGAAGTTTTGAAAGGACCTTCGGCTTTGTTAAATGGAATGCCACCAGCAGGTTCGGTAGGAGGTGTGGTTAACTTGGTGACCAAAAGGGCGGATGATGAAGCATTAAACCGTTTCACGGCAACGTATATGTCAGACTCCCAATGGGGGGGACATCTGGATTTGGGGAGACGTTTTGGAGAAAATAAAGCATTTGGTGTGCGTTTCAATAGTGTCTATCGTGATGGAAATGGAGCAATCAAAGATCAAGATAAGCAGACCCAACAATTTTCTTTAGGACTCGACTGGCGTGGAGAAAATGCCCGTTTCTCTGCAGATTTATATCGTGCAGAGGATCGTGTAGACGGTGTGAATCGAGGAATTAACCTTGCGCCCGGGGTGGATATTCCAAAACCGCCTAAGCCAGATACTTTACTCAATCCAGACTGGTCATTTGTTGAAACCAAAGATAAGGGAGCAATGATACGTGGTGAATATGATATCAATGACCAGTTGATGGCTTATGCAAGTTATGGACAGAGCAAAACTGATTATAAATATAATGGTGCAATGTCCGCCACAGTGCTTGATCAACAAGGAACTTTAGAAACTAAAATGGGTCAATTGGCATTTGATCTTGAAAAAAAATCGGCAGATATTGGCTTCAAAGGACATTTGAATACAGGTGTAGTTGCCCACCAATGGGTTGCCAATGCGACCTATTATGAACATGATCAAAATGATTATGGAGTCAGAAATGTTGCTGGTGCTGAATGGATCACAAATTTATATGATCCAGTATGGGGAAAACCAGTACCATTTAATACACCACATATCTCAAAAACTTCTTCGCGCCTCAGTAGTTATGGTATTGCCGATACTTTATCTTTTGCCCAAGACAAGGTGCAACTGACCGTGGGTGTACGACAACAGGAGGTGGTGAGCGAATCGTTTAATATTGTCACAGGCAACCGAATTTCTCGCTATGACAAAAGTGCGACTACACCAGGCGCAGCAATTTTATTTAAAGCCACGAATTATCTGTCACTCTATGCAAACTATATTGAAGGATTAAGCCAAGGAACAACCGCTCCATATACTGCTGTAAATGCTGGGGAGGTATTTGCACCCTTTAAAACCAAGCAAAAAGAGGTGGGATTAAAAGTTGATATCGGTCAATTCAGTAACACTTTAAGCGTGTTTGAAATTGAAAAACCAAGTAGCTATACAGACCCAGTGACCAATATTTTCACTGCGGATGGCGAACAGCGTAACCGAGGTGTTGAATGGAGCTTTTTAACGACACCTGTTGAGCATGTTCGTCTACTGGGGGGGATTGCTTATATTGATCCTGAATTAACCAAAACAGCAGGCGGAAAAAATCAGGGCAATACCGCAACAGGTGTTGCAAAACAACAAGCTAAGCTGGGCTTAGAGTGGGATACGTCGATCTTAGATGGCTTGACTTTGACAGCAAATGCAACTGCGGTTTCTAAGCAATATATCAATCAGGAAAATACATTATCTGCTTCAGGTCGAACATTATTTGACTTGGGCGCAAGGTATAAATCAGCGCTAATACAGTTTCCAATGACCATACGTGCCAGTGTGAATAATGTCACCAATAAAGCTTATTGGGGAATGCCGCAGTTATCCAGTTTAGCACTGGGCGCTCCACGAACATATATGTTGTCAGTTTCTTTGGACTTTTAATATGCCTTGTCTAAGTTTTTCCAAACAGTGAGAACCAGTCAGCGAGCAGATTGAAAAGAGTTTAGCTGCTCTTTTCAATCTATTGAACAATGGCATCGATCAAGCACTGCCTTAAAATATTCCAATCACTTAGTCTAAGCTTTCAACAATACTGATCATGACATCAGCACAATTTTCACGTGCCAATCTGGCTTTACGGTATTCTTCGGAGTGATAACAAGCCTGAGCTGTGGCCAAATCTACAAATTCAATAATGACATGTCGTGCATATTCAGAACCTTCCATCACCAATGACTTCCCACCACGTGCAAGAAATTTTGCTCCGTATTTTTCAAAAGCCAATGGAGCTAAAGCCATATATTGTTGGTACTGTTCTAAATCATGTACGGTGACGTGGGCAATCCAATATGCAGACATCTTTTCATTCCTTTGTTGAGGTTTAAATCATTTCACGGTCTATGCTTTCAGGCATTCAAAATATTTTTTGCCACTGATGCTGCTTCTGCAATATGTTCTGCAACTGCTTGTTTGGCTTTTTCAGCATCCTGATGTAAATAGATTGCTTCACACATATTTTTAATGCGTTGATAACCAGAAATTTGTCGTTTGGTGGATTTCATGGTCATGACACGCAGACGGCTGATACGTCCATTTAAACGTTGCACAACTTCCCAAGCGATAAAATGTTTGGCTGTGGTAAAAATGGTTTCGTAAAGTTTGGCTGAGGTTGAAATAATCAGATCAATATCATCAGTAGCGAATGCTTGCTCGAGTTCATTGAGTAAACGTTTGAGTAGAGTTGTCGTTTCATCGGTGAGGTTCTTGGTGCAATCAGCAACTGCACTTTGTTCCAATAACAGACGAATTTCATAAATTTGTGATGCAAGTTCCCAATCCAACAAGGACACAATAGGTCCTTTGTTCGGCAGGATTTCAACCAAACCTTCTGCTTCCAAATAACGAATGACTTCTCGAACCACTGAACGGCTTACACCAAGTTCTTCGCACAAGGTTCTTTCGACTAATCTTTTTCCAGAGGGGAAGTATCCCGTAATAATGGCATTACGAAGTTTGTTCAAACACAACTCACGTAAAGTCACAGGTGGATTTTCAATTTTAAGATTCATGGTGATTGAACTTTCCCAATTTTAATCATGCACAATTTTGTTACATGTTTCTTTGTCAAAATTAGCATAGCAAACTCTTGCTTTTTTTTCATTATGTATTATGGTATACCATAATACGAATGGCAAGTTGAATTCACAAGGAAGAACAATGAATCTAATCCGTAAAACTGTACTGCATGTTGAAACGACCTATGTCGATGGTGGTAAAGAAGCAGCAATACCTTTAAAAATGGTTGCAGCAGCAGCTGTAATCCAAAATCCATGGGCAGGACAGGGCTATGTTGAAAACTTGGCACCAGAAATTCGCCGTATTGCACCAATTTTAAGTGAGCATTTAACTCGTCTGATTTTGGATGAGGTCGGTTCAGGTGAAGCTGTACAAGCATTTGGTAAGAGTGCGGTTGTGGGTTTAAACGGTGAGCTTGAGCATGCTTCTGCACTGATTCACACCTTGCATTTTGGTAATACTTACCGTAGTGCGGTCGGTGCAAAATCTTACTTAGCATTTAACAATACCCGTGGTCCTGCCAATGCGCCGATCTTGATCCCGATGATGGATAAAAATGATGAAGGTCGTCGTTCTCATTATCTGACTTTACAATTTGCTATTCCTGATGCACCTGCAGCAGATGAATTGGTTGTGGTGATTGGTGCCGCAACAGGTGGTCGTCCACATCATCGTATTGGTGATCGTTATCAAGATTTGGAAGAGTTAGGTCATGATCTCAAAAACCCTGCAGCTGTCAAATAATCGGATTGCTCATTATTTTGAGCAGGGTGAAGGCGAGCCATTGGTGCTTATTCACGGTGTGGGTATGCAAGCTGAAGCATGGTATCCACAAATAGAATTTTTTTCGAAACACTATCGTGTGATTTCGGTGGATATGCCAGGTCATGGACAGAGTACCCAATTGGTCAATGATGCCCCTTTACAGGCATTTGTTGACTGGACGATTGAGTTTATATGTCAACTGAATGTGGGTGCTGTGAATTTAGCAGGGCACTCAATGGGTTCTTTGATTACCACAGGCGTGAGTGCAACACGTCCTGATTTAGTTAAACGAATGGCTGTTTTAAATGGTGTTTATAAACGCACAGAAAAAGCCAAAGATGCCGTGCTTCAGCGTGCTGAAGCACTGAAAACAGGAAAGATCGACATTGATACACCATTGCAACGTTGGTTTGGTGACAGCGAAGTCGAACGCCAAGCAGCATTAAAGGTAAAAACATGGCTGCAAAATGTGAACATGGCTGGCTACGCTACAGCTTATTCAGCATTTGCCCAAGGAGATTCAACCTACGCAGATGATTGGTCAAAAATCACATGTCCTGCTTTGATTTTAACAGGAACAGGTGATCCCAACTCAACCGCTGAAATGGCAGTACAAATGGCTCAGCAAGCACAAAATGCAAAAGCAATTGTGATTGAAAATGAAAGACATATGGTGAATTTAACGGCACCAGACAAAGTGAATAATGCAATGCAAGCATGGTTGGAAACCAGCGTCTAAATTGCTTGATGAAGGGATATAGCAATGAGTGAAATGGATACGATAAATAAAATACGTGAACTACGTGATGCTTTTGGATCATTTATGACCGGCGTTACCGTAGTCACAACCTGTACAGATGATGGAACTGCGCTCGGTTTTACTGCAAACTCTTTTGCTTCGGTGTCTTTGGACCCAGCATTACTACTGGTCAGCATTGCCAAGACATCGAGCAATTATCATCATTTTGCCAAGGCTCAGCATTTTGCGATTAACATTTTGGCTGAAGAGCAGAAAGATATTTCCAATACTTTTGCACGACCAAGTGATGATCGTTTTGCAAATCTGTCTTGGAAGACGAGTCAGTATGAAAATCCAATTATTGACCACGTGAGTGCATGGTTTGATTGCACCACTTATCAAATTGTAGATGCAGGTGACCATGCGATTTTGATTGGTCAAGTAGAAAACTTTGCTTCAGCAGGCTTTGCAGGTCTTGGTTATTATCGTGGTGCTTATTTCACACCAGCTAAATCATCGACCGATGTGATTTCAAGTATGAAAGTCATGATGATGGCGTTAATCGGTCATGAAAACCAGATTTTGCTTGAACAAACTGCTGATGGCAAATGGACTTTGCCGCATTTGCTCGTCAACAAAGATGGTGCTGAAAAAGCCCTCGAAAAAATCTTCAGTGTCTATCAACCTGAGGCATCGCCAAGCTTTATATATTCTGTATATGACGATATCACCACACAGCAACAGTATATTGCCTTCTTATGTAATACCCCAGTACTTCAAGCACATAAGGGTCAGTTTATAGACTTGAATGATCTTGAGCAGCTTACTTTTGTTGATAGTGCCTTGGAAAGTATGTTGATGCGTTATCGTAAAGAAAATTATCTCAAAACTTATGGGGTGTATTACGGTAATCAAACAACA
Organism: Acinetobacter sp. Ag2; assembly: GCF_001005515.1. NCBI lineage: Bacteria > Pseudomonadati > Pseudomonadota > Gammaproteobacteria > Moraxellales > Moraxellaceae > Acinetobacter > Acinetobacter sp. Ag2. The sequence goes on along the minus strand of NZ_LBNA01000049.1, from coordinate 81,914 downwards.
GGTACAGTTCGTCAAATTGTTAAAGAGGAAGTTTAACTATGCGTTTTTCATTATTTGTACACATGGAACGTGTTTCTGATCAGCAAACACAAAAACAGCTTTATGATGAAATGGTTGAACTTTGTCAGATTGCAGATCGAGGCGGAATGCATGCGATTTGGACAGGTGAACATCATGCGATGAATTTTACCATTGCGCCTAATCCATTTATCAATTTGGCTGATTTGGCCAACAAAACTCAACATGTGCGCTTAGGTACAGGTACAGTCGTTGCGCCGTTTTGGCATCCAATCAAATTGGCTGGTGAAGCAGCAATGACAGATATTATCAGCAATGGTCGTTTGGATATCGGTATTGCCCGTGGAGCTTATTCTTTCGAATATGAGCGCATGGTACCGGGTATGGATGCATGGAGTGCAGGGCAACGTTTGCGTGAAATGATTCCTGCCATTAAAAACTTGTGGAAAGGCGATTACGAGCATCAAGGTGAGTTTTGGCAATTTCCGAAAACTACCTCAGCTCCTCAACCTTTACAAGAGCCACATCCGCCGATTTGGGTTGCAGCACGTGATCCAAATAGTCATGAATTTGCAGTTCAGCATGGCTGTAATGTGCAAGTGACACCATTACATTTGGGTGATGAAGAAGTTGAGAAATTGATGGGCAACTTTAATGCAGCATGTGAGAAATTTGCAGACATTCCACGTCCTGAAATTATGTTACTTCGTCATACCTATGTCGCTGACAGTGAGCAAGATGCTCAACTCGCCGCAGATGAAATCAATACATTCTATAATTATTTTGGTGCATGGTTTAAAAATGAGCGTGAAATTAGCCAAGGGCTGATCGCGCCGATGACCAAGGAAGAAATGGCGCAACATCCTTTCTATAGTCCTGAAGCTATGCGTAAAAATAATGTGATTGGTCAAGCGCAAGAAGTGATTGATCGTTTAAAAGCTTATGAGGCAATGGGCTATAACGAATACTCATTCTGGATCGATACAGGAATGAGCTTTGAACGTAAAAAAGCCTCATTGGAACGTATGATCAACGAAGTGATGCCAGCTTTTGCATAGGAGAGAAGACCATGACTTCTCCATTTCAGTTATATATCAATGGTCAGTTTGAGGATGGTGCTGCACAATTTGACAGTATCAATCCTGCAACAGGACAAGTTTGGGCAAAAATGCCTGAAGCACGTACAGATGAAGTGAATCGTGCGGTTGAAGCTGCTTCACAAGCATTAAAAGATTCAGCTTGGGCTGATTTAACTGCATCTCAGCGGGGTAAGTTGCTGTATAAACTTGCGGATTTAATTGAACGATCAGCACCAGAGTTGGCGCTGTTTGAGACACAAGATACCGGTAAAATTATTCGTGAAACGTCGAGCCAGATTGCATATGTGGCCGAGTATTACCGCTATTATGCTGGTGTTGCTGACAAACTTGAAGGTCGATATTTACCGATTGATAAGCCTGATATGCAAGCTTGGACTATTCGAGAGCCTGTAGGTGTTGTTGCAGCAATCGTACCTTGGAACAGTCAGTTATTTTTATCCGCAGTTAAAGTTGGTCCTGCTTTGGCAGCAGGCTGTAGCGTGGTTTTAAAAGCGTCGGAAGAAGGTCCAGCGCCTTTGCTGGCTTTTGCACGCTTAGTACATGAAGCTGGTTTCCCTGCGGGTGTGGTAAATGTGATTACAGGTTTTGCGGCTGAATGTGGTGCTGTTTTAACCCGTCATCCTGACGTTGCGCATGTGGCATTCACAGGCGGACCTGAAACAGCGCAGCATATTGTCAGAAATTCTGCTGAAAATCTTGCCAAAGTATCTCTTGAGTTAGGGGGGAAATCTCCATTTATTGTGTTCGCAGATGCTGATTTACAAAGTGCTGTAAATGCTCAAGTCGCAGCGATCTTTGCTGCAACTGGACAAAGTTGTGTGGCAGGTTCTCGCTTATTGGTCGAAGAAAGCATCAAAGATGAATTTGTACAGCGCTTGGTACAACGTGTGCAAAGCATCAAAATTGGTCTGCCTGAGGATATGGCAACTGAGTTCGGTCCATTGTGTACTTTACGCCAACGGCAAAAAATTGAACAGATTGTCGCAAGTTCAATTCAGCAGGGGGCAAAGCTATTGACAGGTGGGGAGAATATTGACCGTGCAGGCTATTACTATCCACCCACTATTTTGGATTGTAGTGATGCGACTCAGGCCGATTGTGTAATGAATGAGTTGTTTGGTCCAGTGCTGTCCGTGGTCAGTTTTAAAACAGAGCTTGAGGCAATACACACGGCAAACAATACCGCTTATGGTCTTGCCGCAGGCGTGTTTACTTCAAATCTAAGTCGCGCACACCGCATGACAAAAGCGATTCAATCCGGAATTGTTTGGCTCAATACTTATCGTGCAGTGTCACCACTTGCACCTTTTGGTGGTCATGGTTTATCTGGACATGGTCGAGAAGGTGGTTTTGAGGCGGTATTTGACTACACCACCACCAAAACGGTTTGGTTACGTACCTCTGATCAACCGATTGATGATCCCTTTATCATGAGATAAGGGATGGTCATAAGATAAATAATGGTCATGTGGTAAATGATCAAACTTTAATTCAAGGAATTTAACTTCAAGGATGAAAATATATGCAGAACACTAAAGTTCTATAAATTTTTACTGTAATTGAAAAGGATAAATATTGTTGAGCTTTGAAAAAAGTCTCACATGGGGTGTCTTTTATCTTTTTTAGGCTGAATTCACGCAAATGACAGCGTATTAGTCAGCCATATCGTCAATATCGTGGTCAGGTCATTTGAATAGGATGCTGACAAAGTAGGTTGTGAAATCTACATTTACGCTCACAAATAAATTCAGATTGAGGAAAATGAATTCCTCGAAGAGAGATTAAGGATATGAGTCAAAATGAAAAAAATGCTTTTGCGATAGAAAGCCATTCGATTGATTATGTAGATCCATCAGAACGCAATGGAAAAGTTCGGGATCTTTTTACTTTATGGTTTTGTACCAATATTGCGCCTTTGGCTGTGATTACAGGTGCAATGTCGATGCTCACTTTTAAGCTAAGCTTAATCAGTGCTTTGGTGGCAATTTGTGCAGGACATTTCTTTGGTGCAGCGATTTTAGCACTAACCTCGGCACAAGGACCGCAAGTGGGTATTCCACAAATGATTCAAAGCCGTGCGCAGTTTGGGCGCTATGGGGCTTTGTTGGTGGTGTTATTTACGACCCTGATTTACCTTGGATTCTTTATTTCCAATATTATTTTATCGGGTAAAACTTTGCACACGGTTGTTCCCGCAATTCCTGTACCTACAGCAACCGTGATCGGAGCAATTGCTGCAACGACCATTGGAATCGTCGGTTATCACCTGATTCATAAGTTCAATAAGATTGGAACTTGGTTTATGGGTGGTTCGTTGTTGATTGGTCTAATCATTATGCTGCCGCATATCAATGCTGAGGTTTTGGCAAAAGGAACTTTCAACCTGAAAGGCTGGTTTGCCATGTTTGGTTTATGTGCGGTTTGGCAAATTAGTTTTTCTCCATATACCTCAGATTATTCAAGATATTTACCTAAAAGTATTGGCATTTATAAACCCTTTATTTACACCTATTTGGGTGCATCTCTCGGTACAATTTTTGCTATGGCTTTTGGAACTGTAGCGGTCAGTATCGGTTCCACAACAGATGCGATGGAAGCAGTTAAATCAGGCACAGGTATATTTGGCTACGTTCTGATGATTTTATTTCTTTGTAATATTATCGGTCACAATGCCATGAATCTATATGGTGCAGTGTTGTCATGCATTACTTCGATTCAAACCTTTGCAGGACAATGGATACCGAGTAAGAATATTCGAATTGTGCTGTCAGTTGTGGTACTGATTTTGGCAACTTTCACTGCATTATGGGCTTCGAGCAACTTTATTAGTTTCTTCCTGAATGTGATTTTTGCCTTGTTGTTTATCTTAGTACCTTGGGTGTCGATCAATCTTTTGGATTTCTATGTGGTCAACAAGAAATCTTATGATATTCAGTCTATTTTTGCCCAAGATGGTGGTATTTACGGCAAGTTTAATGCCAAAGCGCTGATCGCCTATTTTATCGGGATTATGATTCAGATTCCTTTCTTGACCAATGCCTTTTTTACAGGACCATTTGCCAATGTGATCCCTGATGTTGATGTTTCTTGGGTGATTGGATTGGTGGTGAGTTTTATCGTGTATTACCTGTTTAATTTCAGCAAGATTAAATACGCAGACTCGGCTTTGGATATCAAAGTTTAACATTAAAATGTGATGTGAAAGGAATCTTCACGATGAAAAATAATAATTTACAATGGGTTATCGCTTCAATTTTAGTTGCATATATTTCACCAAGTTATGCTGGAATCAGTTTTGGTGAATCCAATAGTGAAACAGGTCAGCTCACTGTATCTGGTTATGTACGGGGCAATTACCAAGTCAAAGATTATGGTGAGAATGCTGATGATCAGAAAATCCGTTTCGATGCAGCGCAACTTAAATTGGATTATGAACGTGGAAATCTGTTTGGACACGCAGAATATCGTTGTTATCAATATGAGCGGTTTTGTGATTTTTCCAGCATGATTGATGCTTATGCAGGTTATCGTTTGAATAAAACAGATCAACTTGTGGTGGGTATGCAAGCCATTCCATTTGGACCCGGACGTTTCTGGGGTAATAGCTTGTATGGTAGTATCAATACTACTGCGGGTTTGGAAGATGTGCATAATGTTGGTGTGAACTATCATGCTGAATTATCGTCAGCGACCAAATTTGATTTTGGTTATTTTGCGATTGATGGTGGTCATTATTCAGGGACCTATACGCCAGATTCAGGTCGTTACACAGCCAATTATGTACGTTCCGATGATGTGACACAAACTAACTTACAAGAGAAAAACATGTGGGTGGGGCGGGTGAGTCAAGATATTCCTTTGGGTATCGATGGTTTAGATACGCAGCTTGGTGCGTCTTACTGGATCTCGCAAATAGACAATAAGAAAACCAACCAGACTGGACGACGTAATGCTTGGTCAGTATTTACCAAAGTAAATTATGGGCTGCTTGGGTTGACTTTGACTGGAGGCAAAAATGATGTCAACAATAAAGATTTAATTCAACCTGACACTTCGCTTATGGGATCTTATGACACTGAATATGCCGTCGCCAACAAAGCCAGTTATTACACGGCTGATCTGGGGTATGCATTTAAAGATGTCGGAAAAATTGGCAATATTACCCCTTATCTCATGCATAGCCGATATAACAAAGATCAGGCTGAAGCAAAGGATTCCATTCGAAATATCTTGGGTGTCTCCATTGATCATAAACAGCTTTCTTTGCTTGCTGAATATATCATGAGTAAAAATGATCCTTTTATCGGTGGCAATGCAGCATCATTGGCATTGGGGGATGATAATAAGTGGAATAAGTTATTGAATTTGACTTTATTCTATTATTTTTAACGTTGAATCATAACATTCGGGCAACCGAAAATTTTTTTTCATCATTTTCTTGGTATGCCATAATACAAGACTAAGTATGTGCTGATACAAATCATAGCGGTAAAAGCACATACGGATGTTTGCATCTAAACAGGATGATCCATATGCAACTCAAAGACATGTCTCTCTTTCACCAACAAGCCTTCATCGCTGGGCAATGGTGTGATGCTGACAACCTTCAAAGAACAGATATTTATAATCCTGCAACTCAAGCACTTATTGGGACAGTACCCAATATGGGGAAAACCGAAGCAGAACGAGCAATTCAAGCTGCTGCAAATGCTTGGTCAGCTTGGAAAAATAAAACAGCAAAAGATCGTTCAATCATTTTAAAACGTTGGTTTGAATTGATGGTTGAGCAGGCAGATGAACTTGCTTTTATTCTCACCAGTGAACAGGGCAAACCATTGGCAGAGGCGAGAGGAGAGATTTTGTATGCTGCCAGTTTTGTAGAGTGGTTTGCTGAAGAAGCAAAGCGTGTATATGGGGATATCGTCCCAAGCCCATATCCAGATGCACGTATTGTGGTACAAAAACAAGCGATCGGAGTCGTTGCAGCGATTACACCGTGGAATTTCCCAGCAGCGATGATTACACGAAAAGTAGCGCCTGCATTGGCGGCAGGTTGCCCTTGTATTGTTAAACCTGCACCTGAAACACCATTTACAGCTTTAGCGTTGGTTGATTTAGCTGTGCAAGCTGGGATTCCTGCCGAAATTTTCAGTGTGATTACAGGGGATGCAGTCACGATTGGAGATGCTATTTTTGAAAGTGATGTGGTGCGAAAGTTTACATTTACAGGATCTACACCTGTGGGAAAAATGCTTTATCAACGTTCTGCACAAACCTTAAAAAAAGTCTCTTTGGAATTGGGTGGTAATGCACCATTCATTGTTTTTGATGACGCAGATTTGGATGACGCCATTGAAGGCGCATTGATTGCGAAATATCGAAATGCTGGGCAGACCTGTGTTTGTGTAAATCGCTTTTTGGTTCAAGCAGGCATCTACGATAAATTCATCAACGCATTAAGTGAAAAAGTCAGTGCTTTTAAAATTGGCAATGGCTTGGATGCTGGTAGTGAAATTGGTCCACTGATTAATCTGAATGCTGTGAAGAAAGTCGAAGCCCATGTACAAGATGCCTTATCCAAAGCAGCTCGTTTGGTGACAGGGGGGCAACGTCACAGCGCAGGAGAGTTATTTTATCAGCCAACCATTATTGCAGATGTGACCGCAGACATGGATGTGGCAACTCAGGAAACTTTTGGTCCGCTTGCCGCTGTATTTAAGTTTGAAACCGAGCAACAGGCGCTAGAGATGGCCAATGCAACTGAGTTTGGTTTAGCTGCCTACTGTTATACCAAAGACCTTGGACGTGCTTGGCGTATGAGTGAACAATTGGAATACGGCATGGTAGGTATCAATAAAGGATTGATTTCTAATGAGGTTGCACCATTTGGTGGAATCAAACAATCAGGTTTAGGGCGTGAAGGTTCAAAGTATGGCATTGAAGATTACCTTGAAATTAAATACACCTTATTTGGAGGATTAAACGGATGAGTAATGAAAAATTTGAAAAAGGTCTTGTGATTCGTAAACAAGTACTGGGTGAAGATTATGTTAATCAATCGATCAACAATGCGGATGACTTTAATTTACCCTTACAGGAGTTGGTCACTGAGTATTGTTGGGGTGCAGTGTGGGGACGTGAAGAACTGAGCAAACCTGAGCGTAGTCTGATTAATCTTGCCATGATTTCTGCATTAAATCGTCCACATGAGCTAAAATTACATGTTAAAGGCGCATTACGAAATGGTGTACCAAAAGACAAAATTCGTGAGGTGCTGTTACAGGTTGCAATTTACTGTGGTGTACCTGCTGCGGTAGACAGTTTTCGTATAGCCAAAGAAGCTATTCAGGAATATCAAGAAGAACAGCACTAAACTGTAAAGAATTGACTCTGTGCAGTTGGGTTTAGATCTAAACTGGTCTGTATAGATCGATATGCGCAGATTCATATTGATCAACAGAAACTCGATTTTGCGATACATGTTTTTAAATGATTGACTAGATGGATGCTGATTTAACATCAGCATGTTGAATGAGATCAGCTAAAATTATGACCGCACTTTCCATTTGCTTAAGATTAAAATCACCTAAGCCAAGAATTAAACCTGAACGTTTTCGTTGTGCTGAAAAAGTTGGAGAAATGGCTTTCACAGCAATTTTCATGTCTACGGCTGCTTGGGCAATGGCAAGGTCATTGATATGTTCTGCGAGCCAAAGCACCATATGCATGCCTTGATCTCCTGACTCTAAATAACCGAGATGTTCAGGGATATGTTTTGCAATTATCGTCATCAAATGTTGACGATTTTCGGCATAAACTTGGCGAATTTTACGGATATGTCGTTCTAAATACCCTTGCTCAATAAACTTGGCGAGCACATGTTGATCTGCTGAAGCAGGGTGACGGTCGATCAACACTCTTAAACCACAGAAAGGTGCAACTAAGGCTTGCGGTAAAATCGCATAACCCAGTCGAAGTGAAGGGAAAAGCACTTTACTAAAAGTACCCAAATAGATGACACGTTCAGGTGCTAAACCTTGTAAGGCTGGAAAAGGTTGCCCGTGATAACGTAGTTCGCTGTCATAATCATCTTCAATAATCCATGCTTGTTGTTGTGATGCCCATGCCAATAAGGCATGACGACGAGATAAACTCATTGGCATACCCATCGGGTATTGATGAGAAGGGGTAACGAAAGCTGCTCGTGCATGAGGAGCAAGGTTGATGGCTGTATTGACTTGCAATCCTTCCTCATCAACAGGAACACGAACAATTTGGATGTTTTGTATAGCATTTTCTAAAATGGCTGATGTTCCACGATAAGCAGGATCTTCGAGCCATACCTGATCCTTTGGTTCAAATAAAATTTGACTGCAAATATATAAAGCTTGTTGTATGCCATTGGTAATCACAATCTGTTCAGGTTGGCAATGAACTGAACGAGAACGACGAACATACTCTGCAATTGCAACTCGCAATGACCATACGCCCTGAGGATCATCATAGCCTGAGGGTAAGCCTTCTCCTTGAGCACGATAGCGATTGCCAAATTTGCGCCAGACATCATTGGGTTGAGTACGTCCGGTAGGAACAGATATCGCAAAGGGTAAATGGGGCAAAGGTTTAAATTCTTTTAATATCTCGGCATAGGCTTGTGCGGTTGCTGTCAGATTTGATTTAAATGTATTGGTAACAATGTCTTTTTGATGTTGTTGATGTGGCGTGTTGATTAAAGACTGTGCAACAAAGGTTCCCTTACGTGGATGTGCCTCTAAAACACCTTCTGCCAGTAATTGATCATATGCCTCAATTATCGTTCCACGGGAAACACTTAAGCTGAGCGCCAATTCACGTGACGAGGGCAAAGGATCACCTGCCTTTAAATCTCCTTGTTGTACAGCTTCTCTGAGTATCTGTATCAGTTGCGCAGTCACTTTGCCTTGCTGTTTGTTGAGCTTCGAAATTGAAGGAAGCTCAACCACTTTTGCCATTCTCGCCATAATTCTGGACTACTTAAATAAATACAAACTGGTACTTTTGAATAATCCAATTAAATCAGAAAATTTACAACAGGAAGTTCATGTTTAATGACTGTTTTAATGATTGAGAGTGAGAGTGAGAGTGAGAGTGAGAGTGAGAGTGAGAGGAGTCGACCATGTATATCCCAAAAGATTTTGAAATCACTGAAGTGAAAGAGATGCATCAACTGATGTGTGAATATCCGCTGGGAATACTGTTGAGTCATGGCACACAGGGTCTAGATGCTAACCATTTACCTTTTGAACTACAGTTAGAACAGTCAGAGTTGGGCACACTCCATGCCCATGTGTCAAGACAGAATCCTATCTGGCAGCAGCTTCATGATGGTGATGAGGTGTTGGTGGTATTCCGTGCTGGAGATGCCTATATTTCACCTCAATGGTATCCAAGTAAACATGAACACCATCGACAGGTGCCAACATGGAACTACAGGGTTGTACATGCGCATGGCAAAATCCGTATTCATGATGACGAGCGTTATGTACGGGGTGTAGTTGCACGTTTAACTCGGACACATGAAGCAACTCAACCTACGCCGTGGAAAATGTCTGATGCTCCCAAAGATTATCTGGAACCGATGCTTCAGGAAATTGTTGGTATTGAAATAGAAATCACGAGACTGCAAGGCAAAGCAAAACTCGGTCAGAACAAAGATCATCGAGATATTGTTGGCGTTGCCAATGCATTATCTCAGACAGAGCATGGTGTAATTGCTGATGCAATGTATCAGGTTGCAGCAGAGAAAAATAAATAAATACTCATCTCTATGTGGGTAGAAGGAGAATTGAATGACTTGGCTGACATCTCAGGTTTTAGAAAATGATCATGTCATTTTAAAACCGCTTGAAATACAACACATGGAAGCGCTAATAGAAGCTGTATGTGACGGAGAACTATGGAACTTATGGTTTACACATATCCCAACGCCTGAGCAAATGAGGGCTGAGATTCAGCGACGATTAAACTTACAGACTCAAGGCAAGATGTTGCCTTATACCGTCATTGAAAAACAAACAGCTCAAGTTTTAGGCATGACCAGTTTTATGAATATCGAAGCGGTCCATCGCCGTGTCGAAATTGGTTCAACTTGGTATCGACAATCTGTGCAACGAACACATATCAATACAGCATGTAAGCAGTTACTGCTAAGTTATGCTTTTGATCACTTGGATTGTATTGCAGTTGAGTTTCGCACGTCCTCATTTAACTTCAAAAGCCGAGCCGCGATTGAACGTTTAGGTGCAAAACTCGATGGCATATTGCGTAGCCATCAAATTGTGAAAGATGATATTTTGCGTGATACATATGTGTATAGTATTTTAAAAAGTGAATGGGCTGCGGTACGACAACATTTAAATTTTTTGCTTGACAAGTCGAATAATTCCAAAAGTATCTAAGCAGCTTAAATCACCATGAAAATCAACTTGATTGCCAAGGATGCTCTATATTCATGGCAGTCACTTGTTGATTGCGTTTGATTGATAAACATTCGTATCGGTCAAAGCACTGGTTGATTAAATATTTTTTATTCGATAAACATAGTAATGTTATGACTCTTGAACAGACATCAATTCAAGACAATTAGGTAAATTGCTGTCGTTGTAAAATCTATTAATTTAGTTGATATAAAGAATATGCGAAGTAGAGCTTAATATATGATTAAAGTCATGTTAATAAGAATAATATATTTTTACATTAAATCTAGAAGGTAAAAAATACATCCCCTGAGTATATTGTTCAATTAGAGAGTAAAATGAATTTCTTATTTATATTACAGAGGGTTATAATTATTTTTAAGTATTATTATATGAAGTGATGCTTATAATTTGTTGATAATATTATGCGCATCTTATTTTAAGGGGATTGGAAATAAGTTTAATAATAATAAAAATATTGTAGTAATAATGATTAAAAGAGCATAAAATTCAAGCAAATGCTGTTTGCAATTGACTCAATGAAACTAAAAAAATTCATATTTTGTTTAAAATTAAACCTAAGGAAACTTATTCTATTTTTGGCTGTTTTCAGTATTGTTATCCTCTTTATTGCATCTTTATTCGTAAACTACTCTATTCAAAAAAAAGAATTATTAGATACGTCTTTGTCTGTGAATATGGAGTATGCAACGAAGATTGCGCAAAAAACAGATTCACAAATTCAGACGGTATTAAAACAACTTGATTACAGTGCCATGTTATTGGGGCAATCATTTGATGACGAAAAATTTAAACAATCAGAAGTAGACCGCCTCAAATTTCAGTCTAACTTTTTTGATAGTGTGATTATTTCTGATAAACATGGTCGAATCCTCAATTTTTCACCATCGAAAATTGCATTGAATAAAAATGTAATCAATAGAACATTGGGCTTTACTGAATCTTTAGATACCCAAAAGACCGTGATTACAAGTCCGTATTACTCAGTCAAAAAGAATTTGATTGTGTTTATTTCACAACCAATTTTTGATCGGCATAAGAACTATCTAGGTTTTGTAGGTGGTGCGATTTATTTAAAAGAAAGAAATATTATCAATGAGTTATTGACCATTAGTTTTAATTATAAAGACAGCTATATGTATGTGCTCGATAGCCAGCATAAAATCATTTTTCATCCTGATGTTCATCGAATAGGAACATATGCAACAGACAATACAGGTCTGGATTATATGGAGAAACATTCGATAGGAAAAATCAGATTGATCAATAGTAAGGGGGTTGATAATTTAGCGGGTTTTGCAAAAGTGAAACACACTGATTGGATTATTGTTTCGCAACAACCCACGCATAAACTATTAGAAAAAGTACCCAACCTTATCTATAAAATCATTGTATATATGCTTGTTTTTTATATTCTAATTTTTTTAATTATCTGGAAAATTTCCTATTATATTTCTGCGCCATTAAACCGCTTGGCAACGATGGCGAGCCATTTAAACAATCCAGAAACAGCCAATCAAATTAAAGATGTTGATGCGCTATATTATGAAGTCAGGAATTTTAAACGATCCTTGTTGCAAAGTTCTTCAAATTTTAGCAAACGAATTTCTACACTCAACCATTATGTGAATACTGATCCTTTGACAGGGCTGTATAACCGTCGTGGGATGGAGCTGCATATTGAACGCTTGATGAAATCCAATATTCCTTTTGCGATTATTGCTGTAGATATTGATTACTTTAAAAAAATCAATGATCAATATGGGCATGAAAAGGGGGATATGGTGTTAAAGCGTACGGCACAGCATATCAAGGACTGTGTACGAAATATTGATATTTGTTGTCGAATTGGTGGCGAGGAATTTGTCATATTAAGTCCGATAGATAGCCAAAATTTAAGTATCAATATTGCTGAAAGAATTCGCCAACTGTTGGAAAAAAGTCCAATTGATGATATTCCCGCAGTGACTGTATCGATTGGTATTGCACACTGGCCTGAAATATCTACAGATATTCATAAGGTATTTAAAGCTGCTGACGAATATTTGTATTTAGCCAAAGCAGAAGGGCGTAATTGTATTCGCTATAAAAAATAGAATATTGAAGCGTTAAAAAACCTTTGTGAATATTATATGATAAATATATAAAGATTATATATTTATCAATATTTTATTGTCTGTATACACTCGATGAAATATTAGATGATTTGAGTGAATATGAATAAGTTATTAGCGTATGGATTGATTACCATTTTTAGTACAGGGTTACTGCTTTCAGGTTGTTCAAAACAGACACAGGATGATAAAAAATCCATTGATAGCAATCAGATCAGTACACTCAATATAGGCTATCAAAAAGCAGCATTAAAATTGATCGTGGCGAAGCAGAATCAATTGTTTGAAAAACAATTCCCTCATGTAAAAATTGAGTGGAAAGAATTTCCCGCGGGTCCTCAGACTTTAGAGGCTTTATCCGTCAATTCAATTGATTTCGGTTATACCGGTGATGCACCGATTGTATTTGCATTATCCGCGGGGAAACAATTGAATTATTTAGGTTATGAGCAATCCTCACGACAGGCTCATGCGATTTTATTGCCGAATCAGAGTTCGATTAAAAGTCTTGCGGATTTGAAAGGTAAACGAATTGCATTAACCCGAGGCTCAAGTGCGCATAATTTTTTGGCTGAAACTTTAAAGCAAGTTCCTCTATCATGGGCAGATATCCAACCTGTTTGGCTTACTCCATCCGATGCACGTGCTGCTTTGGATAAAAAGGCAATTGATGCTTGGGCTGTTTGGGACCCCTATATTAGCGCTGCTGAAATTGATGGAAATGCAAAGATTTTATTCGAGTCTACAGATTTGCCAACGACCTATAGCTACTATTTGGCGCAGCCTAATTTTGTCAAAAACCATCCAAAGGATGCAGAAAAAGTATTGGCTGTATTAAATCAAAGTGATCAGTGGATTAATGCTCATCCATCAGAAGCAGCTGAGATTTTGGCGAAGAGCACTGGTTTAGATGTCAAAGTGACGCAAAAAGTGATTGCTAAAAAACCAAAACCAAATCCTGTTGCGATTTTAAGTTCAGAGGCTATTCAATCTCAACAAAAGATTGCAGACCTTTTCTATAGTCAAAAGTTGATTCCTAATCAAATTGACGCTGCACAATTTGTTTGGAAACCTGCCCAATAACATGAGCATTGGGTATGTAAAAAATGGCAATAACTTTAATTCTTAGCGCGTGATTTAGTCACGGTGATGAATGGGTTTTATTGAGTAAGCGCAAGCTAATTTGTCGAGCAAGACGATAAAAAGCTTGCGCAATTTTTTAAACCATATTATTGTCATAGGACAAAATTAATTTGTCATGGGTTTTTTTATGGAGCACTTTGTTACGCCGAGCAATTTAATTGGGTTGCAGCAAAACTTTAGTGAGGTTCAGCAACAGATGACAGCGATATGCCAAAAAATAGGACGTAATCCCGCAGAGATTCGCTTATTGCCTGTGACCAAAACTTTAGCGATTGAAAAAATTGAACAGGCATATCAATTAGGCTTTTGTAGTTTTGGTGAAAATAAAGTGTTAGAGGCGAAAGCCAAATATGAAGCGCTACAACATTTACCGATTCATTGGATTTTAATTGGGCATTTACAAAGCAATAAAGTGAAGTATGTTGCCAAATTTATTGATGAGTTTCATGCCTTAGACAGTTTAAAACTTGCAGAAAAACTAAATCATCGCTTATTACTCGAACAACGCAAAATTCCTGTTTTTATTCAAGTAAATACCTCCAATGAACACAGTAAATTTGGTGTTGAACCTGAACAAGCCTTAGCTTTAATTGAGCAGTGTCAGCAGTTTACGCAGTTCAAAATAATTGGATTAATGACGCTGGCTATTCACAGTCAAGATGCTGTTGAGGTGAGGCGATGTTTTCAGACTTTACGTGTACTAAGAGATCAAATTCAAAAAATTTATCCTGATGTCCAGCGTTTATCTATGGGGATGTCTGGAGATTTTGAAATTGCCATCGAAGAAGGTGCAACGGATATTCGCGTTGGGCAGGCTATTTTTGGTGCAAGAGCACTGCCTGATCATTATTACTGGGCGGAGTAAGCCAAGATGAGTCAACATTATCAATTAACCATCTATCAACAGGGCAAATTATTGGGACATTTTCAAAGCCGTTCTATGCACGCTTTAATGAAAATTAATACTTTGTTGAGTTATTTACAGCATACAACCGAATTAAGCTATGAGTTACATCAAGTGATTGAAGATGCGCGTTTTCTTATGCAAAAAGAGGGGGCGATGCAGCTCTTGGGAAGTGAATATATCTATCAGCCATGTTCGATGAATATTTTGTCGCAGGAGATGACATGAGTCATTTAATGCCCGTTTATCAACCTTTAGCCATTGAATTTCAACGGGGTCAAGGGTGCTATCTATGGGATCATCAAGATAAGCGTTATTTGGATGCTATTTCAGGTGTCGGTGTCACCTTACTTGGGCATGCTCATCCTGATATTCATACGGAAATCGTGGCACAATCCCAAACATTCTTACATCTTTCCAATTTATTTAAACATACTTGGAATGAACGTCTTGCTGAAAAACTGGCACAGATTACGGGTTTAACCCAGACTTTTTTTTGTAATTCAGGCACAGAAGCCAATGAAACGGCAATTAAATTAGCTCGTTTATATGGTCATCAGCGAGGCATTCAATGTCCCAAAATAATTGTCATGCAACAGGCATTTCACGGACGTACATTAGGGGCGTTGTCTGCAACGGCAAAAGCTGATTATCGACAGGCTTTTGGTCCCTTACTAACAGGTTTTGAGTTTGTTGCATTTCATGATTTGGCTGCAATTGAAGCTTATCAAATTGATCCCGATGTTGTGGCAGTGTTGCTTGAGCCAATTCAGGGTGAAGCTGGGGTGAATATTGCTTCAGCATTTTATCTCAAGCAACTCAGAGCACTATGTGATCAACAGGATTGGTTGTTGATGTTGGATGAAATCCAATGTGGACTCGGGCGTACAGGAACATGGTTCTATTATCAACAAGCTGAAATTTGTCCTGATGTACTCACCATTGCCAAAGGCTTGGGCAATGGTTTGCCGATTGGTGCCTGTTTAACCCACCCTAAGTTGGGGCAGCTATTACAGTCAGGCTTACATGGTTCTACCTTTGGTGGAAATCCTCTAGCCTGTCGTGTGGCGTATCGAGTGTTGCATCTACTGGAAACACAGTATTTATCCTCAATTCATGCAAAAGGTTATCACTTACTCGATTTACTACAGTCCAAATTAACAGGTTTAAACAATGTGCAATCGGTTCGTGGTGTGGGATTGATGATTGCAATTGAACTGATCCATCCGATTGAAAACCTGACAAAAATTGCCAGTGAAGAATTTGATATCTTAGTGAATGTCACCCAAGGAAAAATTATTCGCTTATTGCCACCTTATATTATCAATAGCACACAAATTGAATATTTAGCTCAACAAATATATGGCTTGCTTAAAGTCATTCATCCCATTGAAAAAGTAGCGTGACCAAGATGAAAATGATCTATGCGATTAAACTTTGGCATTTGAAGATTTAGGCAGTTTTGCACAGACGCTGAATGACTTAAATTATCAAATTCAGTATTTACAGTTAGGTGTCGATGCCTTGGATGAGGCTCTTGCTTCAAAACATCCTGTTATTTTGTTGGGTGGACCGATCGGCGCATATGAAACGGCTAATTATCCTTATTTATCGGATTTAATTAATGCACTACGTACCCGTCTAGCTCATCACTATCCAACATTGGGTATTTGTTTAGGTGCTCAGTTAATAGCAACGGCTTTAGGTGCAAAGGTGTATAAAGGGCATATCAAAGAAATAGGTTGGAGTCGATTAACCATTACCAGTCAAGGCTTTGCCTCAGCTTTAAAGCATTTGGAAAATGTTCAGGTATTACACTGGCATGGTGACACCTTTGATTTACCTGAATCCGCTAAACGCTTAGCAGGTTCAATTTACTATCCCAACCAAGCCTTTGCTGTGGGTCTCAATATTCTGGCATTGCAATTTCATGTTGAAATTGATCCAAAAACATTAGAGCGTTGGTTGATTGGACATGCGACTGAACTCAATCAGGCGAAGATTGATATTTTAAAGTTACGTCAAGAAAATGTACTATATGGGCAATACTTACAGAACAAAGCCAAACTGTTATTACGTGATTGGCTTAATCACCTCATTCCTGTATAAAACTCGATATAGATTTTTTATGAAAATTAAAGGCAACAGCGCTCAGGATATTCAAGATAATATTCGTACACTGATCAATGAAGGGCAGTTAAATGAAGGCGACTTCTTGCCCAGTGTCCGTGAGTTAGCAGAACAACTTGGGCTGAACCGAAATACGGTGGCTGCTGCCTATAAAAGTTTAGTGTCGATGGGCATTGTGGTGTCTAAAGGACGTTTAGGCACACAAGTCAAATCAAAACAATCTTGTCGCATATCAGAAGGCTTTCAAGCATTAAATGAGGGCACAGTCGATTTGGCTCATGGTAATCCCCACCGAGAATGGTTACCAACTCTAAGTCAAATCAATTTTGGTCATCTGAACAGCAGTTTATATGGTGAAAACATCTATCATGCTGAATTATTAAACATTGCCCAACAACAGGTTTTTGCAGATATTCCTCAACCATTTTCAATTGAATTTACCTACGGTGCAGTCGATGCGATTGAGCGAATACTCGCTGCCTACCTCGTTCCTTCCGATTTAGTGGCTGTTGAGCAACCAGGATTTATCACCAGTATCTCTGCAATTGAACATCAGCAATTTAAAATGCAACCTTTTACAGTCAGGAGCGATGGTTTTGTTCTTGATACAATTGAACAAGCCTTATATGCAGGCGCACAAGCATTGATTATTACGCCACGTGCGCAAAATCCAACAGGCTATAGTTTAGATCGCACTCAGGCTGAGAAAATTTCAAAACTATTGGAAAACTATCCACATGTATTGGTGATTGTTGATGACCATTTTTCAGTACTTTCTCAAACCTGTTACCAACATATCATTCCCACCACAACAAAGCACTGGGCTGTAGTACGTTCAGTATCCAAATACTTATCGCCAGATTTTCGTTTTGCATTTGTTGGTTGTGATGCTGAAACTTCAGATAGATTGCGACGAAAATTGAATGCAGGTTCAACATGGGTCAGTCATATCATCCAAGAAATGGTGTTCCAGTTGTTCAGTGCTGAAAAATTTCCGGTCAACTTAAATCAGGCAAAATCTTATTACCAACAACAAAATCAAAAAATTGTGCAGTATTTACAACAGTTTAATATCCCTTGTGCGATGCATTATGATGGTTTAAATATCTGGCTTGAATTGCCACATGCAGACAAAATCAGCAAGATTTTATCGCAACGAGGTTGGTTGGTACGTTCAGGACGAGATTTTAGCGTCAATCAAGAAATTGAAGGCATAAGAATCAGTACGGCTGATATGACAGAACAACAGATGAAAGACTTTTGCCAACAATTTGAACAGATTTATCAAGTTATTATTAATTTATAAATCAATTATTTATTTAAAAACAATGGGTTTAACTTATACTTATTTTAAGAGTTTTGCAGGTAATTTTGACGGTACTCAATTTAAATTTTAGGATTTAGGATATGGCGGGTACTTGTTTCGCGATTGAGCAGTTCTGCTTGAGATCATTTCAATATTAAAGCGAACGGAAGATTTTCAAGATATTGGATGATTTCTACTAAACTGTCTCATAAAATAGCAAATTGTTAAAAAAAATTAAAATAATAATTCATTTTTTAGACAATATATCTTGAAATTATAAAGGTAAACTTATAAAACAGTATAGTCGTATTAAAAAAGGCTGCTGTGATGACTTCTCGATATAAACCTAAACTTCACCCCATTAAAGTCATTAAAGATTGGCAAGGTGAGGATTGGGATGTCTATGAAGAGTATAAGACAGAGATCGGTCAAATCATTTACAAAGGTCGGGCGTATAGTACGACCCGTGGCAGTTATGCCTGCATCCTAACACCAGAACTGGCAGATTTTATACGGCAAAACTCCCGTCAAGCTGTGATGAAGCAATTGAATTTTTCAGGCATCAAAGTTTCTCGACTTCGAAAAGAATTGAATATTCAACGGGAAAAAGTGGTATTAAATCATCAATGGGCAATCGAACATAAAGATGAGTTATTGGGGGATGGTTTTGAAGATTTGTATCAACAATATGGTTTAAACAAAGATCAAGTCAGTAGTTATGCTCGCTATTTAAGATGTTATGCAAAAGTCAAAAAACCTCATCCACAACGTATCGAAAATAAGCGTTGGCTTTTGGCAAATCAAGCAATCATTACCAGCTCAACAATGACCATGCAACAGATTGCCGAACAATTGCAAACCACCAAAGAAAAAATTGTGATCGCAAGAAAGCAGTTAAAAAGGCTTGCAGCACTTGAGCGTTAGTTTGTGATCATTCGTGCTCGATTACGACTGGGTAAAATATCTCGAAATAGGCAAATAGATGGTGATATCTATGGTTATTCACTCAAGTTGAATATGTATTTGAACAAAATCATGCAAAATATTTTGTAAAAATAGAACAGTTTCAATTCACCCAAAGGATGATTAATCGTGCTGGCTAATTATTCCAATGTATATCTTGATGACTTTAGTTGCTTGGCATCGTGATTTATTTAAAGTTTTATCTTCTGATCTTTCATCTTAGTCAAATATAACGTATCTCCAAAAAATGAAGAGATCTGCCTAAATATTATAGGCACATCTCTGTAACTTTATAGGCAACAGTGAGTTTGCCTTTTTTTATTTTATAAGTAGTAATTTCGATACTGCCAATTTCTGATAAAGATTGAACATGTGTCCCACCACAAGGAAATTTAGGCAGATCGCCAAAACCAACCTCACGATAACCTTGGTCATTTTGTTGCATCATACGGGGCAAATCACGGCGAATGTAATGCTGACATATCTCTTGAAGATGGATTTGATCGATATCTTGAGCGTTTTCTGACTGCGTAAATTGCACTTTTGCATCTTCAGGCCAATGCTGTGCCTTTACAGGATGCCACCCAAAGCTTTGCATGATATGCCCGATCAAATGACCTGCGGAGTGGAGACGACTATAAAAATGTCTTTGTTTCTGGGCAACTTGGGCAAAAGCCAGACCTAGAGCAATTTCACCCTGACAATAATGAATAATATCACCATCCTGTTGTACAACATGAACGACATTCACATCGTTTATTGTACCTAAGTCACTCGGTTGTCCACCGCCTTGAGGATGAAACGGTGTTTGTTCTAGCCGAACTGCAAATAAACCATCTTGATTTAATTCGCAAGATAAAACCTGAACGTCTGCACTGGTCTGGTCAGATAAATATAAAGCCTGAGTCATATTAACTTCTACGCAAATTTCTAAGAAAGAATTATATGAAGCAATCCTATTGATGATAATCTAGTAAAAAATGAATTTACTTTTTCCTCATGGGCACAAATCAAAGCATTGCATTACTTCAGGAAATGGCTATTTTCGTCAAGGTTGTGGAGACAGGAAGTTTTTCAGAAACAGCACGACAACTGGGCAATACACCTTCTGCGATCAGTAAGGCCATTACTCGACTTGAACAGGCTCTAGAAACCAGACTGTTGCAAAGAACTACACGAAAATTACGTTTGAGCGAAAGTGGTCAGCAAATTTATGGACATTGTCTTGAAATGCTCAATGCTGCTCAGGCAGTGATCGACAACACAGGAAAATTAAACAGTGAACCCAGTGGTACAGTAAGGATCAGCGTACCCAAAGCAGTGGGACACTATATGATTCATCCACATCTTGCTGAATTTTTAGAACGATACCCCAAAGTCGATATTCAACTGTTATTGGAAGATCGCATTGTTGATTTTATTGATGATGAGATTGATTTGGCGATACGGATTACCAATGAGCCAGCATTGGGATTAAAGGGAAGAAAATTAATTCAGATTGATCATGTACTGGTCGCAACTCCAGAGTATCTCAAACGTTATGGCATTCCACGAAAGCCTCAGGATTTAGTGGATCATCAATGTATCTATTTGGGTGAGCAAGCCAGCGACTCAAAGTGGAAGTTTCAAAAAGGCAATAAAACCACCAGTGTTGTTGTTAAAGGACGATATTCTGCAAATCATACTGGTATACGCTTAGATGCAGCATTAAATCATATGGGGATTGCAAGTTTACCTTACTTTGTTGCCCGTCAGGCTTTGGCAAACCATACTTTGCTGCAAGTTCTGCCAGAATGGTATTTTAAAACCTATTACAGTGGTGCTGCGTGGTTACTCTATCCACCGACACGCTATTTAGCGCCAAAAATAGAAGTATTTATTCAATTTCTCGCTCAGAAATTAAGATCAGAACCGACACTGAAACATGATGAGTCCCATATTTAAGGGATGCTATGATTCTAAGATGTTGGTGGTATTTTAAGAAAATACTGATGCTAAAATAATTTAACATCAGTCTGTTGGGTGTATATGTGCTGATTTAGCCCAAACGCATTTTATAAATATTTTAAAATGGGGATGTGTTTGTTTTGATGTTTAAACTTGGAAAATTTGAGCATCAATGGATAGAGCAAAATACTCAATAGTATGGAGATCAACCATAAGGTAGAGACCTGATCTACACCATAATATTGACCTTGTGTCGTACCAAAAAATTGCACTGCAACCAGATACAACGCTTTTAAAAGATATAAATGAACGATGTAGAAAAACATAGGAACTGAACCAAAAATAATTAACGGTTTAACCCATTTTTGTGTTTCAACTTTTTGTAAAAGTACCAAAAGAATAAGCCCCATACCTGCATTCCAAAGAATAAACAGTAACGAAGGTGGGTACTTGGTGAGGTTCATAAAGCTCATCCATGTTTCTGAGAATGCTGGCATAACTTGCCATGCTTGATCACCATAGAGATTGATGATTCTCAGTATGAAAAATAGTGCAATGCTGGATAAACCAAAGCGGAGCAAGATCTGATCTCTTTTTGCCGTATCATTGGACGGGGCAAAAACCTGATGACCAATACAATATCCCAGTGTAATCACACCAATCCAAGGCAAAACAGGATAAGAGGTTTTTAAACGAACGATGTCTCCAATTTCGATCCATCCACGGTCATGTAAGATGAGCCAAAGTTGGTGTAAAACTGGGATATTTTCAAAGGCGATTTGATCAAGTAGGTTATGACCAAAAATAATCATCAAGCTGATACACCAAAGCAGTTTTTGCGGTAATCCAATCAGTGCTGCCAAAGCAAGCATACTTATGCCAATTGCCCAAATCACCTGTAGATAAATGACATCGGGTGGAAATTTCCCTGTCCATGCAAAGTTGATTATTAGCAGTTCCAGAAAAACTAAAAAAAGCCCACGTTTGATTAAAAATTCACGGGTCATCTGAAGGCTATTATTTTTTGCTTGATAAAGATATGCCGATAAACCCGTCAAAATGACAAAGACAGGCGCACATAAATGAGCCAAAATTCTGCTGAAGAATAAGGGTTCTTCTGTCGCTGAAATAATCATCGGATCTGGAACTTGATGATGCAGATAAAAGGTTTCTCTGACATGATCAACCATCATGATTAAGATAACTAAACCTCTTAATGCATCAATGGCTTGTAAGCGCTGGGAAGGGGACGTAGACATAAAGAAAAGATAAATATAGTGTTATGATATACTGTAACATTAATTTTTCTGCTTTTAAAATTAAAAAAAGATCAGTAAAGTTGATGTTTTTAAAATTCAAAATATTGCTGGTTCTAAGCGAAATAATTTTTTTATATAAATGATCAATACTATTAGCTTTTATGGATATTCATAGAGATGTGTTTAGTCTATTCACCAAGTCTTTAATTTTCTCAAGCCTTATTAATAAAATAAGGCTTGAGCCATACAGAATTTTTTATGGCGAAAGTATCATTCTAGGTATTTAACTTTCGTACTTTACTTGAGCCAACATTTTTTATTTTTGATCTAATCCTCCCCCCAAAGCTTTATATAATTCAATTTGATTGTTCAATTTGCTTTGCTCTAATGTGAGTAGACCTTGTTGAGCAGTATAAGCAGAACGTTGAGCATCCAAAACTGAAAGATAATTGTCGATCCCTGCTTTAAAGCGAGCCGAAGAAAGTCGATAAGTGGTTTGTGTTGCCGAGACAAGTCGACGTTGCGCATCTAAACGTTCGTCTATATGAGCATGTGCTGCTAAAGCATCGTTAACTTCACGGAATGCTGATTGAATGGCTTTTTCATAATCTGCAAGTGCAATCATTTGATCTGTTTCAGAAATTTTTATATTGGCTTTTCGAGTCCTCCAATCAAAAATGGGTAGATCCAGACTAGGTCCAATTGACCAAACAAAGCCGCCTGATTTAAATAAATTTTGAAGATCTGTTGAAGCATAGCCAGCAGAACCCGTTAAGCTAATCGTGGGGAACAGTCTTGCTTTTGCCACCCCCACATTAGCACCTGCGGCAAGAAGTTGGTATTCGGCAGCTTTGATATCAGGTCGATTATTGAGTAAATCACTGCTCAAACCCGTAGTAAAAGTAGCTTGTGTACTGATACGTTCAACTGCTTGATTGGGGAGTAGGCTTTGAGGGACGCTTTGTCCTGCCAATAAGTTCAGCAGATTTTGGGCTTGTGCGACTTGCGTTTTATAGGTGGCAACATCATTTCGAGCTGTTTCCACAGAAATCTGGGCTTGACGTAAAGGAACTTCACTCTCAATCCCTACATCAAATCGCTTTTTATTCAGATGGTAGGAATCCTGTTGGGCAGTTAGTGTTTGCTTGGCTAAGTTTAAATTAGATTGTGCAAAAGCATAATCTAACCAAGCTTGAGTCACTTGACTGACTAAGCTAATTTGGGTGGATTGTTGCGCACTTTGAGTGGCAAGATACTGATTTAAAGCCACATCTTTTAAGCTTTTTACACGTCCCCACAAATCAACTTCATAGGCTGTGATGCCCAGTCCGACTTGGAATGATGAATAAGGATTATTGGGATTAACCGTCGGGTTGAGTTGTCTAAGCGCACTGCCATTGGCACCGATTGTCGGAAGTTGATCATTTTTAGTGATTTGATATTGTTGCTGCGCTCGTTGAATATTGAGCGTTGCTGTACGCAAATCACGGTTATGCGCTAAGCTCATTTCAATGACTTGCAATAAACGGGCATCCGAAAAGAAATCTGAATAGCCTTGATGGGCAATTGAGATTTCTGAGCGATTTAGAGCAGAATTTTGAGTAAAATTTTCAGGAATATTAGATTGAATGACAGGCTTTGGTGCTTGTAAATTCATACAAGCGGTCAAAGCAATGGATAGTGTGGAGGCAATCAATCCACGCAATAGGAGTGTTGATTTAGGCATGATTTTTACCCATTTATAAAAGGTGAAAACATCAGCAAGATCAGAGGAAAACATCAGTTTTCTTCTGATCTATTGTGCTGTATTAAAGTTGCGGGTCTTGTTTTGATGGTGATTTTGCAGAGAATATTTTTTCTACTGCACCTAAGACAAAAATAAAAAATACCGGGACAAAGAAAATCGCTAAAATCGTCGCAGAAATCATGCCTCCAAATACACCTGTTCCTAATGCATGTTGAGTTTCAGAACTTGCACCTGATGCAATCACCAAAGGAATCACACCACAGGTAAACGCCAGTGAAGTCATAAGAATAGGGCGTAAACGGAGTTTAGCTGCTGCAACTGTGGCTTCAATTAAACTCATGCCTTCTTCTTTGAGCATCTTGGCAAATTCAACAATCAAAATGGCATTCTTTGCCGACAAACCGATAATGGTGATTAAGCCAATTTTAAAGAACACATCATTCATCATCCCTCTCGACATGATCGCAACAATTGCTCCAAAAATGCCCAAAGGAACCACCAACATGACAGAAAGCGGGATCGCCCAACTTTCATAAAGTGCAGCCAATACAAGGAACACGACCAACATTGAAAGTACCAGTAAAAATGCCATTTGAGACTCGGTTTGTTTTTCCTGTAAAGAAATACCCGTCCATTCATAGCCTATACCTTTGGGCAATTTAGCAATCAATTGTTCCATTTCTCGCATTGCATCACCTGAGGAAGTGTCGAAGTTTGGAATACCTGCGATACTTAAAGATGGTCGTCCGTTATAGCGATTATATTGTTGCGGTGCTTTACTCCATTGAGGTGTGACCACTTCAGACAGAGAAACCAATTGTCCGCTTGCGCCTGCTACCTTGAGACTTAAAATATCTTTTAATTGCATCCGTGATTTGGCATCCACTTGAACAATGACTTGTTGCATCCGTCCTTGATTAGGAAAGTCATTGATATACATTGAACCCATTGAGGTTGAAATAATGTCAGAGACATCAGAAAACTTCACGCCCAAAGCATTGAGTTTCTCACGATCAATTTTTAAAGAAATATTGTCCCCTTGTGGTAAACCTTCATTCCAGACCATATAGAACTTTTTATTTTTGGCTGCCATTGCCATCAGCTCGTCTTGAGCTGCCAGTAATGCAGGCATACCTAAATTTCCACGGTCTTGTAAACGTAAACTAAAACCTGAAAACGTACCTAATTCATCAATGGCAGGAGGTAACACCGCCATGGTTGCGCCTTCTTTGCTATTCGCCATGAAAGCGTTGACTGAATTGGTCATCTCTGTCGCCGTAGAAGTACGGTCTTTGAAATCCGTAAGCGTAGTAAATGCCATCGCAACGTTTTGACCAGCACCACTAAAGCCCCAACCTAAGATTGCTGTATTGCTTTTTACATTGGGATTGCCTTTTAGATGCTGTTCAAATTCATTGACAACGTTGCGAGTACGTTCTGCTGTTGCATCTGAAGGAAGTTGGAAGGAGGTCAGAAACCAGCCTTGATCTTCTTCTGGCATAAATGCGGTAGGCCAATATTTCATGCCTGCAAAGGTGATTGCTGTGATCACCACAAAGATCACCATCATTGGAATGGTATGTTTAATGACTTTGAGTAACAGTAATTCATATTTTTTGGTGACTTTATCAAAACTCCGATCAAACCATGCAAAAAAGCCTTTCTTTTGATGGTGACCATCAATTGGTTTTAGAATCGTGGCACATAGGGCAGGTGTTAAGATCAATGCCAAGAGTGCAGAGAATAAAATCGACACAGACATGGTCAGTGTAAATTGCTGATAGATAATACCGACAGAGCCACTGGCAAAGGCCATTGGTAAAAATACCGCAGCTAGCACCAGTGTTATCCCAATGATTGGGCTGGTGATTTCTTTCATTGCTTTAGAGGTAGCTTCTTTGGGTGGCAAGCCTTCTGTCGCCATAATCCGTTCGACATTTTCAACCACCACAATTGCATCATCGACAATAATCCCGATAGCAAGCACCATCCCGAACATGGTCAAAACGTTGATGGAAAAGCCCAAAAGGAGCATCACTGCGAAAGTCCCGAGTAGGGCAATAGGTGCAACGATGGCTGGAATCAAGGTATAACGGACATTGTGTAAGAATAAATACATCACAATAAACACCAAAACCATGGCTTCAAGTAATGTATGAATCACTTTTTCAATCGAAATTTTAACAAAAGGCGCAGTGTCATACGGGATGCTATACTGCATACCTTCAGGTAAATTCAATTTTAATTCTTCAATTTTGGCTCTCACACCTTCAGCAGTTTTGACTGCATTCGCACCAGGACTGAGCTGAATTGCAGCTGCTGTAGCAGGTTGACCATCTTCTAAAATGGCAAAGTTGTAGGCTTGTGAACCCATTTCAACCTCTGCAACATCTGAAAGCTTAATCACGCTACCACTGGTTTTACTTTTTAAACTGATATTTTTAAATTGCTCTACATTGCCCAATTGACCTTGAGCTGACAAAGGAACGGTAATCAATTGTCCTTTTGTCGCTGGAAGATCTCCAAGGCGTCCAGGTGCAATTTCAATATTGTTTTCACGAATTGCCGTATTTACATCGCTGATCGATAAACCATAAGAAATTAATTTATTTGGATCAACCCAGATCCGCATGGCTTTTTCAGCACCAAAAGATTGAACTTTACCAACACCTTCAACACGCTTGAGTTCTTCAACCACATTACGTACCAGATAATCACTCAAATCAACTTCTGAGTATTGTCCATTGGGTGAGTTGATACCGACCAGCATTAAAAAGCCTGATGAAGAAGCTTCTACTTGTAAACCTTGTTGACGAACAACTTGTGGTAACCGCGCTTCCACCGCCTTGATTTTGTTCTGTACATCCACTTGAGCCATTTCAACGTCAGTACCCGGTTTGAACGTTGCAGAAATTTCAGCTGTACCCGAGGTATCGGTTGTTGAACTATAGTAAAGCAGGTTCTTGACTCCCGATAATTCTCGCTCAATCAAAGTGACGACACTATCATTGATGGTTTGGGCAGTAGCCCCTGGGTAGGTCGCACTGATATTGACTTGCGGCGGAGCAACACTTGGAAAGCGTGCAATCGGCAATTTAGGAATACTCAGTACCCCAAATAGAATAATGAAAATCGCTATCACCCATGCAAACACAGGGCGGCGTATGAAAAATTGTGACATCATCATTGAGCTCCTTGTGTTGCAGCTGATTTGGCATGTACAGAGGTATTCGCTGTTGTATTGACAGGAACTTTCCATACGCTTAGCTCAAGTTTTTGGTTAGGTTGGATACGCTCAATACCCTCAACCACCACTTTATCCCCGGCTTTTAAACCTTTATTGGCAATGTAATATTGCTCATATTGTTGTCCCAGCTCGATTGGGCGAATATCTGCTGTACCTTTGGCATTGATCACATAGACTTGCGGTTCGCCGTTGATATTACGTTGAATGGCTTGAGCAGGAATCAGTAAAGCTTGTGGAACAGAAGCGCGGTTAATGTCTACACGAACATACATGCCAGGGAGTAACTTTCTTTCAGGATTATTGACCTCGATACGAATAGTGACATCACCTGTTTCCGGATCTACATTAATGTCTTCAAACAACATTCTTGCTGTAACGTTATAGGGTTGACCATGACTGTTGGAAATTCGGAAAGTCTTTTGATCATTTGCAGACAGTTCACCATTTTGCAATGCAGTTTGTAAGCGTTCATATTCACTGATCGACTGTTTAATATCGACATAGACTTTATCAATCTGCTGTACTGTAGCCATTTTATTGCTATCACCTTGACCAACCAAGGCTCCTTCTGTGACAAAGGATTGTCCGATTCGACCTGAAATCGGTGCGCGAACAGTGGCATATTGTAAATTGAGATTTTGACGTGTGAGTAAGGCTTTCATTTGTGCTACATCTGCAAGTGCCTGTCGATATTCTGCTTGAGCATTACTGACTTCTTGCTTACTGATGGCATTGCTCGGTAGCAATTGTTGATAGCGTTCTAACTGGACTTTTAAACGTGCCACTTCCGCTTCTGCTTTATTGAGCGATGCACGATTGCTGTTTACATCTGCTTGGAATGTTTCCGAATTAATTTTATAGAGCGCTTGTCCTGCCTTTACTTCACTGCCTTGAGTGAATAACACTTTTTCAATAATACCGCCGACTTGGGGACGAATTTCAGCCGTACGGAATGCTTGTACACGTGCTGGGAGATTCTCACTGAAATTGACTGATTGAGGTTGAATGTTGAGTACACTGACTTTTGCAGGTGGTGTTTCTGGTTGAGCTGCCTCCTTGGAGCCACAGCCTTGCATCAGCAGCCCGATGGATAAAAATAATGGAAGTAATAGATGCTTTTGCATTCTGTCCAAGCCTTGGGAGTTTTTGATGTTCACATTATTTTTGATGTTTGTGTAACCTTGATCAGCAAAGTGTGGAAAAAGTGTGGAGAAAAGCAGATAAATCAGCGTATCATGCAGATTGACAGAAATTATTTGATGATTCATTCATGTTTGAAGCCTCATTTTCTTTTGATTGCCGCGATAAACAGATCCTTGTTGTTGAGGATGAATATGATATTGGCGATATTATTGAGCGTTATTTAAAACGTGAAGGAATGCGGGTAATTCGAGCGATGAATGGGCGGCATGCAATAGAAATCCATTCAGCTCAACCGATCGATTTAATTCTTTTAGATATTAAATTACCGGAAATGAATGGTTGGGAAGTACTGAGTAAAATTCGTCAAAAGGCGCAAACCCCTGTCATTATGCTAACAGCATTAGATCAAGATATTGATAAGGTGATGGCACTACGGATTGGCGCTGATGATTTTGTGGTTAAACCATTCAATCCCAATGAAGTGGTTGCTCGGGTGCAAGCAGTGTTGAGACGGACGCAACAGAATGTTTCAGTTCAAAATAGCCACCTCGTTTATAAAAATATAGAGATCAATGCTGAGATTCATAGTGCCTATGTCTATCAACAAGATCAACGCGTTTTACTCAATCTGACCTTAACTGAATATAAGATTCTCAGTTTGATGATTCACCATCCGCACAAAGTCTTTACCCGCAGTGAATTGATGAATCATTGTTTGCCTGACAGTGATGCATTGGAACGAACGGTAGATAGCCATGTCAGCAAGTTAAGGAAAAAACTTGACGAACTTGGGTTGCAACAGATGTTGATCAATGTTCGTGGAGTAGGTTACCGACTAGATCAGCCCTCAGCATCTACCTATTTTGAATCTTGATTGGTTTAATTCAGGTCATTTGATTTTCTGGTGTCGATGTTTAAATGTTGAATATACACGTTTAAATTTGTGTTTCATGCTGTGCCAATATTCTTTACCGAATAAGGCAATGACAATCAATAAGAGAATTTCACCACCAATTGCCATGACTGTCATCACCCAAGCTTTATGAGGAATCTCCAAGAACGGAATGATAGGAAAGGCAATCCAATACGCTACGACAATCGCTAAAAGTATAAAACCGATTTTCTTGCGTAGATTTAGCTTTTGTTTAATCATCTCACTTAACTCTATAACATTTGGTCCTGTTATTGTTTGCAAGGTTTGCGGAGAAATGATCTTTAAAGTGTGGAAAAAGTGTGTAAGATCAGAAAAAATGAACCTAAGATATGGATCAAAACGTGGTGAATAAAGCTGGAAAGCTTATGAAGAATAAGTCAGGAATCAGTAAGCAGCTGTTCATTGCACTCAGTATTGTGAATTTGAGCGTAACATTATTCTCGGTTTTGCTGGGTTATATTATTTATAACTATGCCATTGATGTCGGTTGGATTACTTTAAGTTCATTGCAAGGGGAATGGACCGACTTTCATTTTGTCGATTGGATCTGGTTGTCTACGGTTGTTTTTTGCGGGTCGGTGATTTCATTGATTATCGGGATGCATCTTGCGCAACGATTTATTAAGCCGATTAATTTTTTAGCAGAAGCCGCTGAGAAAATAAGCCAAGGTGACCTTTCAGCACGAGCAGATGACCGCCAGATACATTCTGCTGAAATTTCTGAATTGATGCATAACTTTAATCATATGGCACAAAAACTTGAGCTTTCAGTTAAAAATGCTCAGGTTTGGAATGCTGCAATTGCGCATGAACTTAGAACGCCAATGACGATTTTACAAGGTCGCTTACAAGGCATTATCGATGGTGTTTTTGAACCCAATGTGGTCTTATTTAAAAGCCTGTTAAATCAAGTTGAAGGTTTATCTCATTTAGTTGAAGACTTACGCACATTGAGTTTGGTCGAAAATCAGCAGTTAAGATTAAATTATGAATGGGTCAATACACAGGAAAGTATTGAACGTGTAATTAAACTGTTTGATGATCGTTTGGCTCAAGCCCAACTTATTCCTCAGCTGGATTTGACCACAACACCTGTATATTGCGATCGACGTCGTATTGAGCAAGTTTTAATGGCATTGATTGATAATGCAGTACGATATGCACATGCAGGTCAATTGACTATTTCTTCAAAAGTGATTGATCATAACTGGATTTTACAGATTGGTGACCAAGGACCAGGCATTGCACAAGAGTATCAAGACCATTTGTTCGATCCATTTTTTAGATTAGAACAGTCGAGAAATAAAGAGTTTGGTGGAACTGGTTTAGGGCTGGCTGTGGTACACGCGATTGTGATTGCTCATCAGGGCACGATTAGATATCAAAATAAAGATTCGAATAGTGTTTTTACCATCCAAATTGAGCGCCATGAATAAGCGACGCTGAGCAAAAGTATTGCTAGAAATTGATTGATTTCTGGCAAGGATAAATTAACCTGAGTTAGATAAAAATCCTTGATGAAAGATGATACAGTCAAACCGCCTGACTATTCATACAAGTGATTTGGATGATTCATTTATTTTGTACTTTTTGAATCATAGATGGTCTTGCGATCGTGAGGCGACATGGATGTCGCCATGTTGAGCGGGGGTAAAGGATGTACCCCTCGCTCAACGAAAGATTTTTGTCACTTTTCATCTCTGAAAAGTTAGGCATCGCCTACGCAAAAGAATTTAAACTTTAGCACTAAAGCGTGGCAGTGCAAGCTTTAGATCATCAAACAATCTATTGATCGCCTTCATTTTATTGATCAGAGCAATGAAACTATATTGATGGTTGCGCTTACGGAGCTTCGCTCCTCATCCAAAATCGGATGAAAATCCAGCAAAAATCCACATAGATTTATTATCTTTCAATGAGTTGAAGATTTAATTGCATCGAATTCACGTTAAATTAATTTAAAGGCATACGGTACTCAATCACCCCAGGTTTCTCTGCTACCCAGTCATACAGTTTTTGTGCTGTATGATTACTTTGTTGAGTGTGCCAATACAGGCGTGCGCATCGGGATTTTTGAGCTTGTTGTTTAACATATTCAATCAAATGTTTACCGATCTGTTGACCTCTGGATTTTGGTGAAACATAGAGATCTTCAAGATAACAATAATCCTGCTCAGCCCATGTCGAGCGGTGAATGACATAGTGAACAAAGCCAAATACAGTGTCTCCATGTTTTGCCACAGCACAATAAACAGGTTCGGCATCATTAAAAAACCGTTGCCAAGTGGTTTGAGTGACTGTACTTGGTAAACTGACTTGATAAAATTCTTGATAGGCTAACCAATACGCTAACCACTGCGTGTAGTCCACTTGCGTGATAGGTACAATTTGAATTGATAAATTTTCCACAGATATTCTCCAGTCGGTATAAGTTTGAAAGCAGAGAAAGTAGTGTAATTTTGCTGTGGTATCTTCATAAGATACAGTTTTGATATTTTTGAGAGTACCAGTTTCTTTGAGATGTAAAAAAGGGAGTCTTAGTCTCCCTTGTTTTGGTCAGGTATGTAATAGAATTCCATACTGTCTAAATCACATCTATGGCGAATAGTGGGTATGATAAAAGTGTAATCGTAAAACAATGGCTTATCTTTTAAATTTTCCATTTAAGATCGCATAGGACATTAATCCAATAACTAGTCCCCAAAAAGCCCCTCCAATCCCCAACAGGTGAATATTTGCAGCAGTGGCTAAAAAGGTGATCAGTGCAGACTCACGTGTGTCCTGATCATGCATTGCATTTGTCAAACTTCCTGCAATCGTTCCCAGTAAAGCAAGTCCAGCCAACGTTGCAATAAAAACACTCGGGAAAGCACTAAAGAGGCTTGCAAGCGTTAGCCCAAATATTCCAACCAAAATATAAAATATACCTGCAGCAATACCTGCAATCCAGCGTTTAGATGGATCAGTATGAGATGCTTTCCCTGTACAAATCGCAGCAGTGATTGCGGCAAGATTAAATGCATGAGAACCAAAAGGAGCCATTAAAAAAGAGCCCAAACCAGTGATCGTAAATATCGGTTTTAAACTGGTTTGATAACCATCATTTCTAAGTACCAAGATGCCCGGCATATATTGACCTGTGAGTGTGATTAAAAATAAAGGCAGTGCCACACTCAAAAGTGCATTGACTGAAAATGCAGGTACGGTAAAGACAGGCGCAGCCAATTGCAGTTCAAATGCTGAGAAGTCAATACGGGATTGTAAAATTAAAAATATCAAACCTAGCCCAAGTACACTGACAACAGCATAGCGAGCAGAAATTCGTTTAGTCAGCATGTAAACAAATAGCATACTGATCGCTAAGACGGGATCAATACTGATATTGGAAAATGCAGAAATGCCGAATTGTAATAAGATTCCAGCGAGCAGACCTGAACAAATGCTTGGAGGGATATAAGCAATCAGTTTTTCAAAATATCCCGTCATGCCTAAAATCACAAAAGCCAGTGCAGAAATCAAATAAGCTCCGATGGCTTCCGCATAAGGAATGGTGAGCAATGCTGTAATCAAAAAGGCGGCTGCTGGTGTTGACCATGCCGTAATAATTGGTTCTCGACTGATCCAACTTAGTAGAATGCCTGAAATCCCAACACCAATGGAAATAGACCAAACCCATGAAGCAGTCAGTTCAGCACTTAATCCTGCTGCTTGAGCAGCTTGAAAGATTAGAATAAAAGTACCACCATAGTTGACAATCACCGAAATCAATCCTGCGACAACAGGATGAATCAGATCAGAAGAAAATACTCGAAATGGGCGCCGTTGAGCGTGCATAAGTCAACCCCAAAGATTTTTAATCATGTGTTTAGAGCCCAATCACTTGAGTAAAAGATGTCTTTTTTCTCAATGATTTGGAATGGTCCGATTAAGTGTAGTTTTGATTGTGGTATTTTTATAAGGTACACTTTTGATATTTTTGACAGTACCAGTTTTCTTATGCGTTCACCATCTTCAGCTGTTTTTCCACATTTGATTTTGCCAGAAGGACAGATCAAAGATGGCTTATATCGTGTTTTGCGTGATGCTATCTTGGATGGACGTTTGCGGGCAGGAAGCAAACTACCTTCAAGCCGTGCTTTGGCAGAGATGATGTCTATTTCTAGAAACTCAGTTCTGGCTGCGATAGAACGTTTACTGGATGAAGGTTATTTGCAGACCAAACCGAGTTCTGGAACCTATGTTGTTGAAATTATCCCTGATCATTTGATCAATTTACCCTTGGATACAAATTCGACTTCAGTCCAGCCTCCTCAGCAATTAAAGGTTAATCCGCACATCGCAAATTTGTTGCCCGCATGGCAAAAACAAAATGTTTCTGGACAGGGAGAGAAAATCTTTCATGTCGGTGTGGGCTGTACTGATTTATTTCCACACCGACTCTGGGGAAAGTTGCTGGGAAAAGCATGGCGTCAGTCTTACCGACAGTTGGGGCAGTTTCATGATTGTCGAGGCTATTTACCTTTACGCCAAGCCATTTGTGACTATGTCCGTTCGACTCGAGGACTCAACTGCCATGAACAGCAGATTATTGTGGTCAATGGCACACAGCAGGCGATTCATTTGGCTGCATATG
The DNA here is from genome assembly GCF_001005515.1 of Acinetobacter sp. Ag2. Classification (NCBI taxonomy): domain Bacteria; kingdom Pseudomonadati; phylum Pseudomonadota; class Gammaproteobacteria; order Moraxellales; family Moraxellaceae; genus Acinetobacter; species Acinetobacter sp. Ag2. Next base: position 47,850 of record NZ_LBNA01000049.1, on the reverse strand, counting down.
TTTTATTGCAAGCGCAAGACCAAGTCTGTTTGGATGAGCCTGGTTATGATGCAGCATTGAATATTTTCCGCAGCTTTGGCATGACTGTAAATCCAATAGCGAGTGACGATGATGGAATGAAGATCAATGAAATCATTCAACATTATCCAGACAGTCAGCTTATTTATACGGCACCATCACATCAGTTTCCACTTGGAGGAACTTTAGGTTTGAGTCGCCGATTGACGTTGCTGGAATGGGCAGTGAGTCAGCAAAAATGGATTTTTGAGGATGATTATAACAGTGAGTTCAGATATGGCACGCATCCTATTCAGGCTTTACAAGGTTTAGATCAACATCAACGAGTGATTTATTCTGGAACATTTTCAAAAATGATGTTTCCAGAGTTCCGTTTAGGATTCATGGTCGTTCCAGAAGCATTGATTGAGACATTTAGTCTCGCCAAATACTACACCGATACACGAAGTGCTTATCTGGAACAAGCTGCTTTGGCATTGTTTATTCAAGAGGGGCATTATGCGAGGCATGTACGAAAAGTACGCAAAGCTTGTTATGAACGACAGCAGGTGCTTATTGCAGAAATCCAACAACGACTTGCGAATGTCTTGACTGTACAACCGACAGATTCCGGGATTCATTTGGTGTGTTGGCTCAATCAAGGATGGACAGAACAAGATTTCCTAAAAATATGTGCAGAAGTTGATTTAGCTGTACAGCCTTTATCTCGTTACTGCCAAAGTCCTCCTCAAAAAGCAGCAGTTTTATTTGGCTATGCCGCGCATAGCCCTGAGGAAATCCGCTTTAATATTCAACGCTTAGCACAGCATATTGAATCATATTGATGTTATACAGGTCAGGTCAAAGTAGTTTTAAAAAACGATCACGGTGTTGGCTTTCCTGTGGCAATAATTCCAGTACTCGTTGTATGGCGTCAATTCGTTCTGGCATATGGCGAATAATTTTGAGTAATGGATCAATATCTTGCATTTGATAGATCAAATGACTTAAACGAGCATCGAAACAATCTCGCCATGTGGTCAATAATGGACTTTCTGATTTTGCGAGGAAACTACCTTTGTACAATGAAAATGTGCTGGCTAGAAAACCAGCATTGAGTGATTGTTCTGCTCGGATAAAGTCAGTTTGAATTTCACAAATCAGTTTGTAGGGACGCGATAAAATACAATTCGGAAGCAAGGTTCTGAGTTGTGACATTTCTGCCTTTAATGTTTTTTCGCTGATGTCACGATCGCCATACAGTGCATAATGCAATTCATCTAAATTTATTCCATCCGGATGCAAAATGAGAATGCACAAAATTTCAATTTGTCTGTGAGTCAGGGTTAGAAGTTGTTGATTGAACTGTACTTTAGGTGTACCAAAAACTTTCAGATACAGCATATTTTTTTGTTCAAACTGGATTGCGCGTTGAACCAATTCGGCACATCGCTCGACAGCCAATACACCAAGCGAGGTATGTTTTTTATATTTGGTGGATAAATTAATAATGCCGTGAAATTGACCAGAAACAGGGTCAACGATTGGCGCTGCATAACAAACCCAATCTTGTACGCTATTCATTTGATTTTCATGAGAATACACACAGCTGGAAATATGATTATTCAGCGCTAGACCGATTGCATTGGTACCAACAGCTTGAGTTGACCAATGACCCCCTTCAACAAAATGGACTTGTTCTGCGGACGAAAGCATAGAACGGCTACTCCATGTCCATAATAATGTTCCATGATGGTCAGTGATCCCAATCGCCATTTCTGAGTCATCTGCAATTTTCAATAAATCTGCATAGTTATGTTGGATTGAACGGCGAAATAATGATTGTTCCTGCTCCATGGGCAGGCTTAAAAGTGGCGCAGCATTCATTGGCGCGATATTGAATAAATGTGTGGTTTGTAATGTTGATGTTTGATTACGCGATTGATTCAATAGCTTCATATCATATTCCTTTATGATGCGCGGTTATCGCCATTAATATGTTGTATTCATTGTATAGTTTGGTTTTGACATCACATTTAAGACATATTAAACCCAGTAAAATGATGGCATTAAAATTCAGGTATTTTTGTCTTGATCTACATCCACTTTAAAATGTCAGAGCTCAATTTAAAATGAGTTTTCTGCGCATAAATGTTAAATAAAGTTACCCATCCAAAGCTATTCAACTTTGATCAAAGATGCTGAGTTTTAGCCACTTTTTAAGATATTTTCACGTTTAAATGGCTGAGGAACAGGCTCGCCTTTATATTGACGATCGGCAAAGTAACTCGAACGCACCATAGGTGCACTCCAGATATTTTTAAATCCTAATAATTGTCCATGTGTCTGATAATGTTCAAACTCTTTCAACGACACAAAACGGTGAATGGGGGCATGGGACTTTGACGGCTGTAAATACTGACCAATCGTCACATAATCAACCAAATGATCACTGAGATCATTGAGTAGAACAATGACTTCTGCTTCTACCTCTCCCAATCCCACCATCAAACCACATTTAGTCGCGATATCAGGACGCAAATGTTTAAACTTTTTAAGCAACTCAAGAGAATGTTGATAGTCAGAGCCTGGACGCATTGCCCGATATAAGCGTGATACAGTTTCAATATTATGATTAAATACATCTGGTGGTGTTTCACTAAGAATTTCAAGTGCAAGATCTAGCCTGCCACGAAAGTCAGGAACTAAAATTTCAATCAATGTATCTGGGCTACTTTGGCGAATTTCTTTAATACAGTCGACAAAATGTTGCGCGCCACCATCTTTAAGATCATCTCGATCTACAGAGGTAATCACCACATATTTCAAATTTAAGTTTTTAACAGTTTCCGCCAAATGTTTGGGTTCATCAGGATCTAAAGTATTTGGGCGACCATGCGCAACATCACAAAAAGGACATCGGCGTGTACAGATGTCTCCCATAATCATAAATGTTGCTGTTCCACCTCCGAAGCATTGCGGTAGGTTGGGACAAGCGGCTTCTTCGCAGACAGTATGCAACTTTTGTTGGCGTAATAAGTCTTTAATGCGTTGTATTTCTTCTGGATGGCTGATTTTGGCACGAATCCATTCTGGTTTCTGAGGGATTTGTTCTGTAGTGATGATTTTAACTGGAATACGTGCCAGTTTATCAGCACCTCGTAATTTTTCACCTGTGGTGATTGAACGTTTTAAATCCATTTTAAATAGTCCATTAAATAAAATAATAAATATAAAGTGACATTTTTATTTAATATGTCAATTATATTTATAATATTTTAACTGTGAATAAATATATGCAAAATGCTAATATTATAAAATAAAGGTTGGTTAAAGGTTTGGTTTTTTAAGTTTTTGAAAATTATAAAAAATTACAAATATTTTTTGTTTTGCAAGTCATTGTTTTTAATGTTTTTAGTGTTGGTTTTAAACTGATATTTTTTTAGTCTAATATTAATTTTTATTGAAATAATTTTATATAAATATACAGGTTTTAAATACCGATGTTTAATTTTAAATATCTGGTTTTTTACTTCTAGACGTGAACATTAAGGATTAAGGATATGCAATTAACGGAAGAGCAATTGCTAGCAGCATACCGACGGATGCGAGATATTCGTGAGTTTGAGGATCGACTGCATGATGAAAACAATACAGGTGATATTCCCGGCTTTATCCATCTTTACAGTGGTGAAGAAGCTGTAGCCGTTGGAATATGTGAAAACTTGATGGACAAAGATTTTATTACCTCTACACATCGTGGTCACGGGCATTGTATTGCTAAAGGCTGTGATATCCACGGGATGATGTTGGAAATTTTCGGTAAGGATGACGGACTTTGTCGAGGTAAGGGCGGTTCAATGCATATTGCCGATTTGGACAAAGGCATGCTTGGCGCCAATGGTATTGTGGGCGGAGGACCTCCTTTGGCAATTGGTGCAGCTTTGACTGCTAAAACTTTAAAAACGGGTGGAATCGGTTTGTCTTTTACAGGTGATGGAGGCTCTAACCAAGGTTTAACTTTTGAAGCCATGAATATGGCAGTGGTCTTAAAATTACCTGTTATTTTTGTTTTTGAAAACAATGGTTTTGGTGAAGGCACGGCACATGACTATGCCGTTGGCAGCAAGGATATTGCGGGTCGTGCAGCTGCTTTTGGGATGCCGGCTGAAAAAGTAGATGGGACAGATTTCTTTGCTGTTTATGAAGTCGCTCAAAAAGCCATTGAGCGTGCACGTCGTGGCGAAGGTCCGAGTGTGATCGAAACCATCACCAATCGTTTTTACGGGCACTTTGAAGGTGATCCTGGATTAATTCGTTCAAAAGAAGAACTTGATTATGTCAAAGAACATAAAGACCCACTGAAAATTTTTCGTGAAAAAGTCAAAGGAAAAATTGAGGACGCCAAACTGGATGCGATTGATGCAGAGTCAAAAGCCAATGTGGATGCAGCGGTAGCAAAAGCACGTGCAGCCAATTATCCAGAAGCTTCTCAACTTCTCACCGACGTTTACGTCTCTTACTAAAGGAATAGTAAAGCAATGCCAAATAAAAGTTATCGAAACGCGATTAAAGAAGCGATTGAATCAGAAATGCGTCGTGATCCCACGGTGATTGTGGTAGGTGAAGACGTACGTGGTGGTCATGGTGGCAAAAACACAGATGACAATAAACTTGAAGGTTTTGGTGGTGTGTTGGGTGTCACCAAAGGTTTATGGACTGAGTTTGGTTCAGAACGTGTAATTGATACGCCAATCACTGAGTCAGCCATTATTGGAATGGCAGCAGGTGCAGCAGCAACAGGTTTGCGCCCAGTAGCAGATCTGATGTTTATGGATTTTTATGGCGTTTGTCATGACATGTTATATAACCAAGCCGCTAAATTCCGTTATATGTTTGGTGGAAAAGCCAAAGCACCCTTAGTGGTAAGAGGCATGATCGGAGCCGGTTTTTCTGCGGCTGCTCAACATTCACAATCACCTTACAACGTGTTTGCCGCTGTGCCGGGTTTAAAAGTGGTTGTACCATCCAGTGCCTATGATGTGAAAGGCTTGCTGATTCAAGCCATTCGGGATGATGATCCAGTGGTTTTCTGTGAACATAAGTTGCTTTATGACATCAAGGGAGAAGTGCCAGACGAGTCATATAGCATTCCATTTGGTGTAGCCAACTACACACGTGAAGGGACGGATATTACCATTATTGCATTGAGTTTAATGGTACATCGCGCCAATGAGGTTGCTGATAAATTAGCAAAAGAAGGCATTTCTGTTGAAGTCGTTGATCCACGTACGATTTCACCTTTGGATGAGGATGGGATTTTAGAGTCAGTCGCGTCTACAGGTCGCGTGGTCATTGTGGACGAGTCGGCTGCGCGCTGTGGTTTTGGGCATGATGTTGCCGCATTGATTGCGCAAAAAGGTTTTCATTATTTGAAAGCACCGATTGAGTTGGTAACACCACCACATTCTCCTGTACCTTTCTCACCCGTTTTAGAAAAAGAATGGTTACCAAGTGTAGAGCGTATCGAACAGGCTGTACGTAAAACGTTGGAGGCTTAGGATGAGCGAAATCAAAACTTTAGAAATCCCAAAATGGGGTTTGTCCATGGAAGAAGGGACAATTGCGCAATGGCTGATTCAAGAGGGGGCGCAATTTAGCAAAGGACAAGAAATTTGTGAAATTGAAACCACCAAAATCGTCAATGTGCTTGAAGCGCCCTTTGATAGTACCTTGCGTAAAATCATTGCCAAAGCAGGCGATACTTTGCTGGTGGGCGGATTAATTGCGATTTGTGCTGATTCACAAGTTTCAGATGCAGAAATTGATGCTTTTGCCCAATCTTTAACGGGCACATCGACAGTCAGTGAAAAGCAAACCGATACAAATGCATCAGAAAGAACATTAGAAAAAGTATCTGCGACTCAGGTTGAAACAACAGTCGCTACTGTGACTCAACAGAACTCAGCTCCTCAACAGAGTAGTGTTGTAAATACTCAGAAATCTGTTGATCAAGGTGGTTATTCAATTCCCATCGTATTGCAGGGTTATCAACAGCGTGACGAGATTTTTGCGACACCGCATGCTTTGAAACTGGCTGAAAAGCATCAGGTCAATTTGGCAAAAATTACTGGTACAGGACGACAAGGGCGTATCAGTGTCCATGATATTCAACAAGCCGTTCAAGCTGCTGGAGGTTCATGGCCAGATATTCGCCAGCAAGTCAGTGCTAAAGTAGCAAAATCTAAAGCAGATGACAGTCTAGTGTTAGCAACACCTGTTGCACGCCGTTTAGCCAAACAATGGGGCATAAATCTGCATGATTGTCGCGCATCAGGCACCAGAGGTCGAGTCTGTAAAGAAGATGTAGAAGCCGTTTATCAGCGTGAAAACCCTGTACAGACACAACAATGCGATCAGGACAATACAACGCAATCAGCAAAACCTACCACAATTGCCATGAACGGTATGCGTAAAGCCATTGCATCACGACTACAGGAAGCAAAACGTAATGCACCACATTTCCGTTTAACTGTAGATCTCAATGTTGAAGCAATCCAAGCATTACGCCAGCAAATCAATAGCACTGTCCCCCAAGTGAAGTTGTCGATTAACGATATGCTGATTAAAGCCGCTGCCGCTGCTTTGATGAAAGTACCGCAAGTCAATGTACAATATGATGAAAAGAATCAACAGATTTTACAGTTTGCACAAGCCGATATTTCTGTTGCAGTGGCGATCGAGAATGGATTGATCACACCGATTATTAAAGCGGCCGATAGTAAGTCTTTGGCACAAATTTCAAATGCAATGCGTGATTTGGCGACACGTGCCAAAACTGGAAAATTAGCGCCTGATGAATTTCAGGGGGGGAGTTTCAGCATTTCTAATTTAGGCATGCTCGGCATTCAGCAATTCGATGCCATTATCAATCCACCTCAAGGTGCAATATTGGCGTTAGGTGCAGCAGAAAAACGTGCGGTCATTGAACAAGACTCGATTGTGATTCGTCAAATGGTTACAGCAACAATGTCTTGTGATCACCGTGTGATTGATGGTGCATTGGGGGCGCAATTCTTGGCAGCATTTAAGCAGTTTGTTGAAAATCCTGCATTGATTTTAGTGTAGGAGATTAAATATGTCAGAGACACAATTTGATCTTATCGTGATTGGTGCAGGTCCAGGTGGTTATGTTGCTGCGATTCGTGCAGCACAGCTGGGCTTAAAAACCGCAATTGTTGAAAAACAACATTTGGGTGGGATTTGCCTCAATTGGGGGTGTATTCCCACGAAAGCACTGTTAAATGGAGCAGCATTGGCGCAACAGTTTAAACATTCGGAGCAATTTGGTTTTCGTTTGGGTGCAGTTGAATTTGATATTCAGCAATTGGTTCGACATAGCAGACAAGTTTCAGAGCAATTGGTGCAGGGTATTGGACAGTTGTTGAAGAAAAATCAAGTGACAGTTTTTAATGCGACTGCACGATTCACTGCCAAAGAACAGTTAGAGCTGACTGATACGCAGGGACAAAAACAACAGATTTCAGCACCACATATTATTGTCGCAACAGGTGCTAAAGCCGCCAACTTAGCGCATATCCCTGTAGACGGTGAGCAGGTGTGGAGTTATCGAGAAGCCTTAGTTCCGACACAATTACCTCAATCCTTATTGGTGATTGGTTCTGGGGCAATTGGAAGTGAGTTTGCAAGCTTATATCAAGACTTGGGCTGTCAAGTGACTTTGGTGGATATAGCCAAACAGATTTTACCCAGTGAAGACCTTGAGGTTGCTCAATATGTACAAAAGCAATTTGAACAGCAAGGAATGAGGGTTTTAACAGAAGCTACTGTACAAAAAATCGAACGGGATCATGACTTGGTACATTGCCATATTGAAACGGCACAAGGGGTGCAAGTTGTGACTGTAGAAAAAGTGCTTTCAGCAATAGGTGTTCAACCGAATACACAGCATTTAGGTTTAGAAGCACTGGGAATGGAATTTGAACATGGTTTTATCAAAGTTGATCCATGGTGCAAAACCAATGTTGCTGGTGTTTTTGCAATCGGTGATGTTGCTGGTGCACCGTGTTTGGCACATAAAGCCAGTCATGAAGCTATTTTATGTGTGGAAAAAATTGCAGGTCTTGAACATGTACATGCACTAGATCGTACTCAAATCCCTGGTTGTATCTTTACCCATCCGCAAGTGGCGAGTATCGGTTTGACTGAACAGAAAGCCAAAGCAGCAGGATTGAATATCCATGTCGGTAAGTTTCCATTGCAAGCCAATGGTAAGGCATTGGCGTTGGGTAAAATGGCAGGCTTTGTCAAAACCATTTTTAATCAAGAAACAGGTGAGTTGTTGGGCGCACACATGGTTGGGCACGAAGTCACTGAACATATTCAAGGCTTTGCTATTGCCAAATATTTAGAAGCTACAGATGATAGTCTAGCGCAAGTAATTTTCCCACATCCTACTTTATCTGAGGCGATGCATGAGTCGGTCTTATCGGCAATGCAACGTGCAATCCATATCTAAGGAGTCACAATATGCCTAAAGGTTTAAACAACAAAGTTGCACTGATTACAGGTGCAGGACAAGGAATAGGACGAGGCATTGCCTTACGTTTGGCACAAGAAGGCGTACATATTGCACTGGTGGATCTTCATCAAGAAAAGTTAAATGCTGTGCAACAAGAAATTGAAGCATTGGGTGTAAAAGCCACCACATTTATTGCCGATATTGCTGATCCAATACAGATCAGTGAAGCTATTGCACATACAGAATCATCTTTAAATGGTTTTGATATCATGATCAATAATGCTGGGATTGCGCAGGTTAAAGCTTTAGCTGAAGTTACACCCAGCGAGTTTAACCAAATCATGAATATTAATGTGGGTGGTGTACTTTGGGGAATTCAAGCCGCAGCGAATAAATTTAAACAACGACAACAGCAGGGAAAAATTATCAATGCCTGCTCGATTGCAGGGCATGAAGGTTTTGCTTTGTTGGGTGTCTATTCTGCAACGAAGTTTGCTGTCAGAGCATTGACACAAGCTGCTGCCAAGGAGTATGCCAGTGCAGGTATTACGGTCAACAGCTATTGTCCGGGAGTCGTGGGAACAGATATGTGGGTCGAAATTGACCAACGCTTTGCTGAAATCACAGGTGCACCTGTAGGCGAAACTTATAAGAAATATGTTGATGGCATTGCTTTAGGTCGAGCTGAAACCCCAGATGATGTGGCTGCTTTGGTTGCCTTTTTGGCAAGTGAGGATGCAAATTATATTACTGGTCAATCTATTTTGACTGACGGTGGCATGGTCTATCGTTAGAGTCTGAGGACATTTCAACAATGTATTGGGTGATCGGTTAGAACGACATAAACAAGGCATGAGATGCAGATATTCGCGATGTCTTGGTTAAGTTTTCTATTATCTTTATAAGGAATAGTTCTATGAAAGCGGCACGTTTTTATGACAAAGGGGATATTCGTATTGAGGATATTCCAGAACCTCAAGTCCTTCCCGGAACTGTGGGAATCCAAGTCGCATGGTGCGGCATTTGTGGTACAGATTTACATGAGTTTATGGAAGGTCCGATCTTTATTCCACCTTGTGGGCATCCGCATCCAATTTCTGGCGAATCTGCACCTGTGACCATGGGGCATGAATTTTCAGGTGTGGTCTATGCGGTCGGTGAGGGAGTAGAGGATATTCAGGTGGGGCAGCATGTTGTGGTCGAACCTTATATCATTGCAGATGATGTACCCACGGGCCCCAATGATCATTATCACTTGTCAAAAAATATGAACTTTATTGGTTTAGGTGGACGGGGTGGTGGTTTATCGGAAAAGATCGCTGTACAACGACGCTGGGTTCATCCGATTTCTGACAAAATTCCATTGGATCAAGCTGCACTGATAGAACCTTTATCTGTAGGGCATCATGCTTTTGTGCGAAGTGGGGCAAAGGCTGGTGATATTGCTTTGGTCGGTGGTGCTGGTCCCATAGGATTATTACTTTCTGCAATTTTAAAAGCCAAAGGTTTAACAGTCATCATCACTGAACTGAGCGCTAAACGTAAAGAAAAAGCTTTAGAAGCAGGTGTTGTGGACTATGTGCTTGATCCATCACAAGTGGATGTGGTGGCAGAAGTGATGAAACTGACTCAAGATAAAGGCGTAGATGTTGCATTTGAATGTAGTAGCGTCAATAAAGTCATGGATACTTTGGTTGCAGCCATGAAGCCTACAGGTGTGGTGGTGATCGTGTCAATTTGGAGTCATCCTGCCACTATTAATGTGCATAGTGTGGTGATGAAAGAATTGGATATTCGTGGCACGATTGCTTATGTCAACGATCATCAAGAAACCATACGTTTGGTTGAGCAAGGTAAAATTAATCTAGAACCATTTATCACTCAACGCATTGCTTTAGATGATTTGGTATCGCAAGGATTTGAAACTTTGATTCATAACAATGAATCTGCGGTAAAAATTATTGTACATCCTTAAAGGGGTAAAAGCACTTGAATAGACAACAGCGTCTTTGAACAATCAAACTGTAATGATCAGCTATCAATCCTATAGATATTAAAACGGTCTTCTCCCTTTGGGAGAAGATAAAGGATGATGGGCTTTTATTTGTTGAATGATGCTTTGAAACCAGTTTATAAAAGTGATGAATGGTGTAAAAAGCAAAATGACTTAAATGGTTAAGTGAGATTTGATTCATCAGATTGAGATCAAATATGAGAGAAATTGTGCGTATATTTCCATAATTATGAATTTAAAATTAAATAAATTTTAAATAAAAAAAGCTAAAATTTTTATGAAATTATTTTTTTAAATATGATTAAAAGACATTAATTATCAAAAATTAATATGAATTTTTAAATGATTTTAAGTCAATATTTCAAGTAAATAATCATGATATTTATTGAACAAAAAATAATCTTGGGTGAAAATGCTCATGCTTAAAATGAAAAAAGAGGGAAGCTTATGTGGATATTCTTGAATCAAAAAATAAAGTATTTACTGTCGATATGCAGCCTATTAATGTTCAGCAGTTTAAGCCATTTGGCGTGGGCTGAAGGTAATTGTCCTCAGGGTATGTATCCAGTGGGTGGGCAGGGTGTCATGGGATGCGCACCAATTCCTAATTACGGTGGTGGAGGGGGGGGCTATCAAGCGCCAACTTATTACACTTATGCGGTTGTCGGAGCAATTGCTTCAGGCAGTAATGGGGTAGTTGGACATTCTTTCGCTAAAGTATTCCGTGGAGATCTCCGTGCAAAAGCTGTAAAAGACTGTCAGGAAAAGGGTGGAACGCACTGTGAGGTTTGGTTTACTTACCAAGAAACCCAATGCGCTACCGTCGGTCAAGCGAAGGGCACAACCAAATTATATGGACAAGTCACGGGTAGAGATCATACATTTAGAAAGAAATTTGGACGTGAGAGTGTGTTATCACAATGCCAACGTGACGGTTTTAGAAAAGATCAATGTGAGGTCGTTTACGAGCGTTGTAGCGGCATCATGTAATACTAAAATGTATTTTTTAAATGGGCTGACAAAGCTATAAATATAAAAACTGATCAAAAATTTCAAAATCATTATTTTTAGAATATTATGTGCATTGTCAGCTTATACAGTATTTTTCTATTAAAATTATAAAACCTTAAAATATGATCTGGGTTGATAAACAAGATGATCATCCTTGGTACACATCTTTCAATATTGTAATCTTTGTTTATATACCGACATATAACTTGAATATTCATTTAAAAAAATAAGGTATTTTGCATGATTCAAATATAATTAGCATAAATTAAACACACTTTGTAAATGCTGACGACATAGTTTCAGCATTGTTTGTCTTGTTGAATTTGTTCATTTTCTTAGCAGGATAAACAAGGAAGTAGAATAATGAAGAAGGCACTCTTAATTTTGGGATCAATGGGTATGTTAGCGAATATGCCTGTTTTAGCAGCTGATTTAAGTATAGGCGATCCTAAAACAGAATCAGGGGAACTGAAACTCACAGGCGCAATTCGAACACGCTATATGTACAAAGATTATGTTGTCGAGGCAAATGAGGGCTCTAAAAATCAGGATTGGCAACTTGCAGATATTAAAGCTGTTTTGACTTATGAAAACCCCAATTGGATCGCTTCGATGGATGTTCGCTGTTATCAATACAGTCGTTTATGTGATGCTTGGTTTTTAAAAGATGCATGGGCAGGCTATAAGTTTTCAGATCAGCAGCGTTTGTCTGTCGGGTTTCAATCTGTAGATTTTGGTTTTGGTCGATTATGGGGCAATAGTTATTATGAAACATTGCTGAACACAGTAGGTTTTGAAGACATTCAAAATCTAGGGCTAAAATATCAATTTAAAAATGATCAATACAATTTTAATTTAGGTTTCTATCCTACTGATGGTGGAAATTATACAGGCACATCCAAAGATGCAAGTCGATACAGTGGTAATTTTGTTCAAGCAGATGATTTAAGTCAGGGTACAGATATTGAAGAAAAAAATATGTGGATCACTCGTTTGTCTAGAAAGTTTGATTTGGACAAATCACAAAACTTTTCGACTGAAATCGGTGGTTCATATTGGTATTCAGAATTAGAAAACAATCGAACTCAACAAGATGGACATCGTCGTACATGGGCTGTATTTAACACTTTGAACTACCAAGCATGGCAATGGCTATTTTTGGCAGGTGAGCAAAATATTAACAATGCGGACAATTTGCTACCAAATAGTTCGACTATGGGAGCCTTCGATTATCCATACCAAGTGGCAAATAAAGGCAAGTTTATGTCTAATGAAATTAATTATACATTGGCACAGCCTTTTCATCAGTTGGAGAATATAAAACCTTATTTGGCTTATAGTCGCTACTTTAAAGATCAAACAGGTTACCAAGATTCAGATCGACTCACCGCTGGGGTCTATTTTAACTACAAAGCAATTGGCATTCAGGGCGAATATATTTGGAGTCGCAATGATCCGATGACTGGAGGCGGTGCAAACGGTCTTGCACAAGGGGAAAGTAATCAGTGGAATAAATTGTTTTATTTATCACTAGGCTATTATTTCTAAACAAAGCGTGACCATTGGGCCAGCTTTATCCAAATAAGCTGGCTTTTTAATTGAACTGAGGTTTAAAAAGAGTGATGTTTAATGGGTGCCTATCTGGGAATGAGCTGTTGGTGATCAAGCGTTAGCTGACTCTCAAAATTAGTGCGCCGATTAAAATAATACAGGATGATAGAATTCGGGTGATCGTAGCACGTTCTTTTAAAATGAAAATCGCAATTAAAGTCGCAAATAAAATTGAAGTTTCACGCAATGCAGCAACGACGGCAACAGGTGCGAGTGTCATTGCCCACAAGGCGAGACCATAAGAGAAAAATGAACCGATTCCACCGATTAAACCAAGATGCCAATTTAAACGGAAATAATTCCCCATCTGTCGATACTGCATTTTTAAGGCAAAAATAAAGAAAATCAGTCCAGAAAGTACAAAGCTCCATAAAATATAGGAAATAGCTGATCCAGAAAGGCGAATCCCATGTCCATCCACCAAGGTATAACTCGCAATCAAGATTGCATTTAGCAAGGCTAAACCAATCCCTTTTCGTCCCTTTTTAGGTGCGGCGAAGATCATGGATAAAATGCCGATGGAAATCGTGATGATACCAAGCCATGCATAGAATTCGAGCTTTTCATCCAGCAACAATGTCCCTAAAACAGCAACGATAAGCGGTGCAGTACCTCGCATTAACGGATAGGTCAGTCCCATGTCTGCGATATGATAGATTTTTGCGACCATACCAAAATAGACAATTTGTATCGCTGTAGATGCTAAAATATAAGCCCAGCTTGCACTGTTGGGCATCGGGAAAAAGGGCAGCAATAGCATGGCTAAAACTGCTGCTGATGCTGTAACCAGTACGGTGGTTAAGAACTTATTTGAGCCCGCTTTGACAATCGCATTCCATGTTGCATGAAATACTGCTGCCAGTAAAATTAGACCAAATATCGTTGTGCTCATAGTTTAAGTGTCAGTAGATCATCAGTTTTATCAAGCTGATGATTGATGATATTTAAAAAAACAAAAATCTAAGCATACCTATAAAAATACCTTCTCAGCGCTTTGTTGAACAGATTCTACAGGTTGAATCAACTGTCCTCGTGATAGGTTTTGGATATGTTGCAAACGATTCAATAATTCATTTTGAATAAACAAAATACAGGTTTGTAATTTGGATGAACTTTTCAAACGTGATGGATAGACTGCCCATACATCTGCATCTTGCCAATATTCAGGAAGAATATGTTGTAATTGACCACTAATCAATTCATCGGCAACATCCCAAATTGAACGTAAAATAATCCCGTGACCTTCTACAGCAAGCTGATGAATAATTTCACCATTGTTTGAAATAAAGCGCGGTGTAACATGTACAGACATATCTTCTGAGGCGTGACGTAATTTCCATAATACAGAGGATTGATCACGCTCACTAATGGTTAAGCAGTCATGATGTCGTAAATCTTCTAAATTTTCAGGCGCACCATTTTTAAGGATATAACTGGGTGCAGCACAAAAAATTCGAAAATTAGGCACCAGTTTTTTTGCAATCATATTGGGTGCAATTTCGTTACCAATACGAATATCCAAATCAATACTGTGTTGAATCAGATCCTTAGTATTATCAATGGTATCAAACTGTATCTCCAGTTTTGGATACATGGTCATCAGTTTTGACAAGATGGGCGCCACATGTTTTCGACCAAACCCAAAGCTGCTGACAATATCCAGATGTCCTGTTGGCGTACTTAATGGGTTATTGACCAGTTCACTAATCTCATCAAACTCGTCCAAAATATGCGCAACACGATCGAGTATAAGTTTGCCATCTTCCGTCAAACTGACATGGCGTGTACTTCTATGAAACAATTTACAATTTAAATTGGTCTCTAAAATGTTGATCCGCTTACTAATAAAAGCAGGCGAAACGCCAAGCTCATCCGCAGAATCGACAAAACTCTTACGTTTTGCGACTGTGCAAAAAACCTTTAAATCCGATAGGTTAGGTAGATTATTCACGATCCGTGTCCATTGGGGTGATAGTTTTCTTATTGATCATTTTTGCTGAAAACAGCATGTTTACATCTAAGGATATTAACCAAAGGTGTAAGGGAGCGTTATGGCAAAAAAGTATAAAGTTGCCACGATTGCAGGTGATGGGATTGGTTTAGAAGTTCTACCAGAAGGAATCAAGGTTGTAAAGGCAGCAGCTGATAAATATGGTATTGAACTTCAAATGGATACCTTTGATTGGGCAAGCTGCGATTATTACCTTGAACACGGCAAAATGATGCCGGATAACTGGTTTGAGGTTTTACAGCAATATGATGCAATCTTCTTTGGTGCTGTAGGTTGGCCTGAAAAAGTACCCGATCATATTTCACTTTGGGGCTCATTGCTGCAGTTCCGCCGTCGTTTTGATCAATATGTGAATTTACGCCCAGTTCGATTAATGCCAGGGGTGAAATGCCCACTTGCAGGTAAACAGCCAGGTGATATTGATTTTTATGTGGTGCGTGAAAACAGTGAAGGCGAATATTCCGCAATAGGTGGCAAAGCTTTTGAAGGCACTGATCGAGAGTTCGTATTACAGGAAGCGGTATTTACTCGTCATGGGGTAGATCGCATTTTGAAATATGCATTTGAATTTGCCAGTCAACGTGATGCTCAAAAGATCACAGCTGCAACCAAGTCCAATGGAATTGCTGTCAGCATGCCATATTGGGACGAACGTGTGGATGAAATGGCAAAACAATATCCGCAAATCAAAGCAGATAAACAACATGTTGATATTTTAGCTGCCCGATTTGTACTACAGCCTGAACGTTTTGATGTAGTGGTTGCATCGAATTTGTTTGGCGATATTTTGTCTGATTTGGGACCTGCTTGTACAGGAACGATTGGTTTAGCAGCATCTGCAAATCTCAATCCTGAACGTAAGTTCCCGTCATTGTTTGAGCCTGTACATGGTTCTGCTCCAGATATTTTTGGTCAGCAAATTGCCAACCCGATCGCTGCAATTTGGTCAGGTGCCATGATGTTGGATTTCTTGGCAGATGGGGATGAACAGGTGATTCAGGCAGGGCAAGACATTATGCAGGCGATTGAACATATCTTGGTTCATGGACCTAAAACGCCGGATGTTGGCGGAACTGCAAAAACTTATCAAGTTGGAGATGCCATTGCATCATTTGTAACTCACGAGAAAATGGATTTATTCGCTATGGAATAACCACCATATGGAATGATCAAAATCCAAGATGGATTGAATAGATATGGATAATCAAAATACAAAACTCTATACAGATAAGACCTTAGCTATAACCAGTCTTGCCGTTGTATTTATTTCGGTGGCTGGTTTAGCGATCTACTCATCTGAATCAATAGAATTGGCTTCTAAATGGATGCACTGGACGACTTCGGTATTTACCACACCGGTGCTTTTATTTGCTTTTTTATCAATTATTTTTACCTTTGGTTTGGCATTTAGTAAATACGGCAAAATCAAGTTGGGAGAGGGAAAACCTGAATACAGCACCATGTCGTGGATTTTTATGTTCATTTTATCGGGCATTGGTTCTTCGACATTGTATTGGGGCTTTTTGGACTGGGCATATTATTACCAAACCCCGGGCTTAAATTTAGCACCCGAATCTGCCGAAGCACTCAAATACAGTGTGGCATATTCATTCTTTCACTCTGGTTTAAGCGCATGGTCGATCTATGCACTTGCGTCTATTTCACTGTGCTATAGCTATCATGTGAGAAAGAATAAAGGCTTGAGCTTGGCTTCGATGATAGAGGCGGTCACAGGGTTTAAGTCAACAGGACCCGTTGGACGTTTGGTTGATTTAATGTTCTTGCTGTGTATGTTTGGTGCCTTAACCATTTCATTGGTACTGACCGCAGTGACCTTTACCAATATTTTGTCGCAGCTAACCGGTATTCCAAATACCTTTATGACCAAGGTCGTCATCATTTTTGCGGTATCGATTTTATTTGCCTTGAGTTCTTATGTTGGTATGGACAAAGGGATGCAGCGTCTCAGCCATATGGTTTGTCTGGGTGTGGTACTGTTTGCAATCTATGTCCTGTGCTTCGGACCGACCCAATTCATTATGAATAATTCATTGATGAGTTTTGGTCTTATGGCAACCAACTTTGTTGATATGAGTTTATTTACAGACCCGATGGGCGATGGAAAGTTCACCCGTGAATGGACCGTTTTCTATTGGTTGTGGTGGATTTCTTATGCACCGGGTGTCGCACTTTTTGTTACCCGAGTTTCAAAAGGACGCACCATTAAAGAAGTGATTCTTGCCATGGTGATTGGTGGTAGCGTTGGTTTATGGTTCATCTTCGGTGTATTTGAAAACTACAGTGTATATAACTTTATTCATGGCATGGTGAATGTTCCCCAAGTCTTGAGTCAGCAAGGCGGTGAAGTTGCGATCAGTCAACTGTTGGGGCTTTTACCAGCAGGCAAGCTGATGATGTGGATTTTCCTCGGCATTATGGTGATTTTCCTTGCAGCGCATATGGATGCGGTTGGTTATGCCGTCTCAGCAACCTGTACACGTGGCTTAAGTGAAGGACAAGATCCATCACCAAATGCTCGATTATTCTGGTGCTTGATGCTGACCTTGGTACCGATTGCGATGATTTTTTCTAAAGCACCTTTAGACACTATGAAAACGGCAACGATTGTGACCGCCTTGCCTTTTATCGTGATTATTCTGATACAGACGTATGGCTTAGTGAAATGGTTGATTGAGGATTATTCAAAGATTCCATCACATCTGATTGAGCAAAGTAGCTTTAATGAATTGCAATCATTGGATCATGCAGAAGCCAATAAGCATATGCATATTGATGTTGCCATTGAACCGATTGCAGATAAGGCAAGTCAAAAGGAATTGTCATGACAGCACAATCGAACATGAACTATGAATTAAGTGAAGAAATGCAAAGCTTAGTGTATTGGAGCAGTATTTATTCACCTGCGGATCAGGATATTGATTCAATACGTGCTGCCTATGATGCAATGTGTTTACATTACACTTTGCCAAGAGATGACACAGTCAATATTGAAGATAGAGTCGTACCGCATATCACGCATCCAGTGAATGTTCGATTGTATTCACCATTAGGTGAAGCACCAGAAAAAGGGTGGTCATGCGTTGTTTATATTCATGGCGGTGGTTGGATGGTGGGAAATTTAGATTCACATGAATTTATCACCCGTTATCTGTGTCGTGATCTCAATGTTGTGGTACTGAGTATCGATTACCGATTAGCGCCTGAACATCACTTTCCAGCAGCTTATGAAGATTGTGAAACGGTTTACCTCTGGCTTAAACAACATGCGATTGAATGGAGTATTAATCCAGATCAAATCGTACTAGCAGGAGATAGTGCAGGTGGTAATTTAGCAGCATCACTGGCAGTTCAGTCACAACATACGGCAAATCAAGCATGTGGTCTTGTACTGATTTATCCAAGTCTAAGCACCCAGTTTGATAGCGAATCTTGCCAGCTACATGGACAAGCACCGTTACTGAGCGTAGCGGACATGCGTTATTACTTAAAAGCTTATGCACCCAATGAAAATGATTGGCAAGACTTACGTTTATCGCCGTTGTTCGCACAGGATTTTTCTGGTATGCCAGCGAGTTTTATTGCTGTAGCAGAGTATGACCCTTTAAGTGATGACGGACGTATTTTTGCTGACAGCTTAAAACAAGCCAATATCGAAACGGAATTTTATCTTGGAAAGGGATTGCTACATGGCAGTCTACGCTTAGTTCGTGATTGCCCAGTCGTACAGGATTTATATCAGCAGATGCTGAGTTCAATAAAGCAAATGCTCAATTGATTTGGGCATCAGCCAATTTTTAATGAAACGGTCGTTAGGACAAAAAGAGTTTAATGGAGTAAAACCATGAATGCAGTTGAAAAATTACCCGAAGATTTCTGCTCAAACCCAGATGTAGCATGGACCTTCCCAAAAGTGTTCTATACATCTTCTCAAGTTTTTGAACGTGAGAAAGAAGAAATTTTTGCAAAAAGCTGGATTTGTGTGGCACATGGCAGTGAAGTTGCACAAGCCAATGATTATATTACCCGTAAGGTGATTGGTGAAAACATCATTGTGATCCGTGGTAAAGATAATATTTTACGCGCTTTCTATAATGTATGCCCACATCGTGGTCATGAGTTGCTCAGTGGCAGTGGTAAAGCAAAAAACGTGATTACCTGTCCATACCATGCATGGACATTTAAGTTAGATGGTAGCTTGGCTTTGGCACGTAACTGTGACCATGTTGAGTCATTTGATAAACAAAACTCAAGTATGGTGCCGTTAAAGGTGGAAGAGTATGCAGGTTTTATTTTTATCAATATGGATGAAAATGCAACTTGTGTAGAAGATCAGTTACCTGAATTTGCCCAAAAGCTCAATGAAAGCTGTGCAGTCATCAAAGATTTAAAACTTGCAGCACGTTTTGTCACTGAAACACCAGCAAACTGGAAAGTGATCGTTGATAACTATATGGAATGTTATCACTGTGGTCCTGCACATCCTGGTTTTGCAGATTCAGTACAAGTCGATAAATATTGGCACACCACACATCAAAACTGGACTTTACAATACGGTTATGCACGTTCTTCAGAAAAATCATTCAAATTAGATCCATCTGTTCAAGACCCAACCTTCAGTGGTTTTTGGACTTGGCCATGCACCATGTTTAATGTTCCACCAGGCAGCAATTTTATGACAGTGATTTATGAATTTCCTGTTGATGCTGAAACGACCTTACAACATTATGACATTTACTTTACCAATGAAGAACTCACTCAAGATCAGAAAGATTTGATTGAATGGTATCGTAATGTATTCCGTCCTGAAGATTTAAATCTGGTTGAAAGTGTGCAACGTGGGTTGAAATCACGGGGATATCGTGGTCAAGGTCGTATTATGACTGATAGACAACGTTCAGGTATCAGCGAACATGGTATTGCATATTTCCAAAATCTGGTTGCGCAATACCATCAGTAATTCATCAATTTAGAGGTGCGGCAAATCTAGCCGTACCTTCTTTTCACTTTATAGGATCATGACATGACAAGTTTGCAAGGTCGTCAGTTATTTCAACAACGTGGATTGGTCAATGGTCAATGGATCGATGCTCAATCTCATGACACTGTACCTGTAACCAATCCAGCAACAGGTGAAGAAATTGGTGTGATTCCGAATATGGGAGCAGCTGAAGCAACGGAAGCCATTGAAGTTGCTTATCAAGCATTGGCTTCATGGAAAGCGTTAACTGCACAGCAACGTGCAGATTTATTGCTTGCTTGGTATCAGTTGGTGTTGGCGAATGCAGATGAGCTGGCATATATCATGACGGTTGAACAGGGTAAACCTTTGGCTGAAGCATTGGGTGAAGTGAAATATGCGGCTTCATTTATCCAATGGTTTGCTGAAGAGGGAAAACGTGTTTATGGTGATGTAATTCCAACCACCAATAATCAACAACGTTTTATCATCAGTAAAGAGCCTGTCGGTGTAGTAGCTGCAATTACACCTTGGAACTTTCCAATTGCGATGATTACCCGTAAAGCAGCTCCTGCTTTAGCAGCAGGCTGTAGCATTGTGATTAAACCCGCCAATGAAACACCATACAGTGCTTTAGCCTTGGCGAAGTTAGCTGAAATGGCAGGTATTCCTGCTGGTGTAATCAATGTTGTAACCGGTAAATCACAAGAAATAGGGGCGGTATTTACCAGTCATGAAAAAGTTAAAAAATTAACATTTACAGGGTCTACACCTGTCGGTCGTTTATTGATGCAGCAATGTTCAAGCACCATTAAAAAACTGGCATTGGAATTGGGTGGAAATGCACCGTTAATCATTTTTGATGATGCTGACCTCGATAAAGCTGTTCAAGGTGCGATTTTTGCTAAATTCCGTAATGCTGGACAAACGTGTGTTTGTGCCAATCGTATTTATGTGCATGACAAGATTTATCAGGCATTTACTGAAAAGTTTGTGCAAGAAGTGCAAAAATTCAAAATTGGCAATGGTCTTGAAGCAAACGTACAGATTGGTCCTTTAATCAATGAAAAAGCGGTCGTAAAAGCCCAGCAATTGATTGATGATGCCTGTGAAAAAGGGGCGCAAGTGGCTTGTGGCGGTAAACCGCATGCATTGGGGCAAACATTCTTTGAACCCACGGTTTTAACTGGTGTAAATCAGCAGATGGAAATCGTACAAGAGGAAATCTTTGGACCTGTTGCACCACTGATTCGCTTCAGTGAAGAAGCAGATGTCGTTGCACAAGCCAATGATACGATTTTTGGTTTAGCGGCTTATGTCTACAGTGAAAATATTTCGAGAATTTGGCGCGTAGCTGAACAACTCGAATATGGCATGGTGGGAATGAACTCCACCGCAATTTCCAATGAAGTCGTTCCGTTTGGTGGTGTTAAACAATCGGGTGTGGGGCGCGAAGGTTCAAAATATGGTTTAGAAGAATTCATGACCATTAAATATATGTGTTTAGGCTTATAGCAACAACACAGGTTGGTCGATCAGTGAAGATTAGCCAGCCTGAAATCTGCGCTTAAAATTAAGAAATGCTTGTATGAAGCAGCATGTGGTAAAGAGGATTTAGACATGGCAAGTCATTATGAAATGTTTCCATCAGTGGTTACTCGAGTAGAACAACTCACCCCATTGATCAAACGATTTACATTTAAACGTCAGGATGGACAAAATTTCCCTCAATTCAATGGCGGTAGCCATATCATTGTGAAAATGAATGATCAGCTTTCCAATGCTTATTCACTGATGAGTTGTGCTGAAGATCTCTCGACTTATCAGGTCTGTGTGCGTAAGGATGTCGAAGGCAAAGGCGGATCAGTGTATATGCATGATCAGTGTCTAGAAGGGTGTGAAATCGTCATTTCTGAGCCTAAAAATCTATTTCCTCTGGCTGAAAATGGTAGCAAGCATATTTTAATTGCTGGTGGGATAGGTATTACGCCGTTTGTACCTCAAATGGAAGAGTTGGCGGCGCGTGGCGCAGACTACGAGTTGCATTATGCTTTTCGTTCACCAGAACATGCAGCATTATTAGAAGAACTTAAACAAAAACATTCAGCACATATTTTTAGCTATGTCGACTCAGAAGGCAAAAGCCTTGACCTCGATCAACTTATCGCATCACAACCTAAAGCAACACATATATATGTATGTGGACCTAAGCCGATGATTGATGCTGTGATTGATCGCTGTAATTTTCATCGTTATCGTGATGAATATATTCATTGGGAACAATTTGCTTCAACTGTGCCTGAAGAGGGTGAAGCTTTTACGGTGGTACTGGCGAAATCTAATCAGGAAGTTGAAGTACAAGGCAATCAAACGATTCTACAAGCCATTGAAGCATTAAATATTGATGTGGAATGTCTCTGCCGTGAAGGGGTTTGTGGGACTTGTGAAACTACAATTATTGAGGGTGAAGCAGAACATTTTGATCAGTATTTGAGCGATGATGAAAAGTCTTCTCAACAGTCGATGATGATCTGTGTTTCTCGTGCCAAAGGTCGGAGATTAGTACTGGATTTATAAGTTGAATGATGATTTTACTTATAATTTAATGTAGCTATTTATTTTAATAATAGTATAAAAATCTAAGCGCTGTAGCTTAGTCCTTATGGTACTTCTACAGCTCTTTTTAATGTTTCATATAAATATTCATAATCTTTACTTCTTGCATCTTGTAATGTTTCCTTAATTTGCTCATCACTCCAACCTAAATATTTAACATGCGTCAGAAAGCTTGCAATCAAGACTAGACTATGATCACCTTTTCGTAGATAGGTACGTTTCAGTTTTTGTTTGGTTACTTTTTTTAGCAAAACTTTATACCTCCATTTTTTAATAATTTTATTTAAAAAAAGAGGGATAGACTTTCCATATTGCACATGATTTCTTGTCATTTTTAACAAAATGAGTTTTTTTATAGAGATGTTTAGCATTAAATTTTGATGAACTCATCGAAGTCTCAATAGGCTTCATATTTTTTATCAAGATGGCGTTTTCTCCATTCAGATGGTGAAACACCAGTCCACGTTTTAAACGCACGATTAAAAGAGGTTTGATCTTTATAACCAAGTAAAAATGCGATTTCAATAACTAGTAAATTTCTATTTTTTAAATATTTTTTTGCAAGTGTTTGCCTAAGGTTGTTTAAAATGTTTCTAAAAGATAATCCATTTTTCTGTAAATCAATTTGCAATAATCTTGGTGAGGTATTTAAAGATTTGGCAATGGTTTGAATTTTTACATCATTACTTTCTAATGCTTTAATAATACTTAAGTTAATGATCTCTCTAAGTGAATCTTGCTTTGGCATTTTTTGAAGTAGTGCATCTGCATGATTTGAAAGAATCGCAAATAAATTGGGATCAGAGCCTTTCAACTGCGTGTTTAATAACGTATGTGGCAATAAGATTCTTGTCTGCTGGGTATTAAATAGGATTGGGCAGTTAAAATATTGAGTATATTTTTCAATATCGTTAGGTTCGGGAATTGCTAATTCTAAACTATGAAAAATGGGTTCATTTGATTCAATGAGCTGTTTTATATGATGATAGAAAATAGAAACTTGCATTTCTTCGGTAATGATTGTTTCATATAAATATAAGCCAGCTTGAACGTAAGCTGGTTTATCCCATGAAATGGATAAAAAACCATCTTCGATATGAATATTCTTTGGGGTATAGTTAAACCAAAGTTTCTCATACTTTGAAAGTACCTCCATATAATTTTCCAAGGTATCTCCAGATTGAGCCATATAGGCAACCACCCCCATATGATGGGGTTTGATTAGAGCACCAATATCAAGCCCTAAACCTTCTTCATCGCATTGTTTTCGAATGTTTTTTATTTTTTTAAGCCACTCACCAAAAGTGATATGATTATTTAATCTATTTTGACACTCTGGCGGAAAATGAAGCCCTTTTTTTTTACAAAAGTCACTAAGTAGACCGATTAGGCTCTCATTAACACTTTTGGTTTTTAAAAAGGATTTCATTCTTTCTCCGTACAGATCGTTAATAAGTTGATGGGTTTTAATTCATCTTGTTTGGAATTTTCATTTGTATTCATTGTTTACTTCTGACTTTATTTGCATTAAAAAAACCATAGGTACACCAGCAAATCTTTGAATTTACAGGAATGAATTTGAGTTTTTTGAAATAAGAAATGATGCTTAATATTTTGTCTGATCGTTCTCTCTTGTTCAGACAAGCAAACAGTTAAAGTTTAGATATTTATTTTTCATTGATACTCTATTGTAAATTGAGCATTTGCATTGGCCTTTCCTGCCTGTGCTTGTGCCTTGGTCACGATATAATTTGCGTAAAAAAGTGCAGAAACATGACCATCTGAATTGGTAGAAAAAGCCTCACTTTTTTGCCCTAAAGCCAGCCTTTTTTTATCTTGACTTCGAATTTCAATCGCCACATTTTCTGCTTTATTCACTAAAGCATCGATGGCTAAAAGTTCAGCATTATTTGTGTCACGAATGCCGTCAAAGGTCAGCGTCACAGTTCCATTTGGAGGGCAATTACTCATTTCAAAGTGGATTGGAGTTTCTTTAGATTGACTGCCTACCGAGGGTAAATCTTTACTTGCGATACTTCCAAGCTGCACATATTTATCTTGTTCGGAACTTAAAACGCCACAAGTTGCGAGCGTCACAATTCCTGAAAGCTCAATATTTACTCGCCCCAATTCCACATTAGAATCTTGTGCATGAACAAGTTGAACAACATTTGAACCGTAGATCGCTACGATCAATGCCAGAGGCTTAAATAATTTTTGCATTGTTTGCTTTACTCCTTATTCAAAGTCTACTCGAAGGTATCCTCTAGATTTAAAAGGACCAATTTGTGGCGTATTTCCTGTAATACTCACAGGCCAGCTTTTAATAATGACATTTGCTGGCTGTTGTAAAATATTAAAAGGAATGACGCTATTCATATTGTTAGGTATAAGCACTTTGTCATTTTGGTCAGAAAGTTTAAATCCAATATCTGGGTTATCTGAAACCATCATATCCCCAGTGGCTTTTTCCGCTTCTAGTCGAAGTGTCAAAATTGCTTGTGCATTGATATTGGTGCATTGAATAGCCAATGTATGCGTCTGTTTATTGACATTATTGGGTTTATTACCAGGACCAGCTTGGCTAAATGCGTATGCAGGAATTTCCCCAAATTTGATTTCTAAAAAATCACCTGTACCGATTTTACAGCTTTGGGGAACACTCACTGAGCCGCTATAACTGATTCGATAAACAGGCATGTCCAAAGGTTCACCTGAAGCTGTAGTCACATAGACTGTGAACATGGTTTTTTTAGGAATTGGAACGAAGTCAATAAATGGTTTAATGACTTTTAATCGAAAGGTAAAGTTTGAATCCATGACTGGAAAAGGCTGACCTTTACTGACATTTGCGTGCGTACCCATTTGTATATAATTAGCGGGTGGATAAAAATCGCCAGCATAACTGTCAGTAATTTTCATTGCACCAACCAAATAGTCATTGATTGGTAAATATTTGAAGTTATCTATAGTTTCAACCACAGGCAGGTCTGTTATATAACTTCGTTTGGTACGGTTGTTACTGATACTGGCATTATGAACAGGGCAAGTCGCATTCACTTGTGCCGAAAAATTTTTTTTAAGTTCGACAATTTTTCCTACAGCATTATTAGAACTACTGAAGCTATTGGAAAGATCATAAAAAACCTCATCCACAACACCTTGTCCTTTACTATTCCAGCATACCACTGCAAAAGTTTGAGTTGATGCGACCATCAGCATTGCAGAAACTAAAAACTTAAATGTCATATGATCTCTCCTTATTTACATTCAAGATCAAATTGAATAACGGGTTGAGTGAGGTCCATTTCTGAAATATCGTAAGTCGCCAGACATTTACCTGTGTCAGATTCATCCCAATCTATGTGTAATGTCCCTTTGACAGGAAGCCCTGTTAAATACACTCGACCTTCATCGGCAACCATACTGCGTGCTGAACTTTCTGTTTCGATCACACGGCTTGCATAAGGTACAAATTTGCCATTATGAGTTAACGTAATCAGTGCTCTAACCCCTAAACTGGTGTTAAAGGTTGCTCTTGAAATTGCCCCTTTAATCGGTACGACATTTTCTACGTTATTGCTGATTTCAAGATTATTGCTGAAGCTATTTGAGTTGAGTGCAACTCGATTGGCACGATATTCAGTGGCATAAGGAACAATCGCATAACCTCGCCAATCTGTTTTCACACCCGTATAATTTTCAATGTTGACACCTTTAGCCCCTGGCGCTT
Source organism: Acinetobacter sp. Ag2 (assembly GCF_001005515.1). NCBI lineage: Bacteria > Pseudomonadati > Pseudomonadota > Gammaproteobacteria > Moraxellales > Moraxellaceae > Acinetobacter > Acinetobacter sp. Ag2. The sequence goes on along the minus strand of NZ_LBNA01000049.1, from coordinate 21,337 downwards.
TGACTAAAATCGAGGTTGAGCCTAAAGGTTGACCAAAAGTAATTCCATCTCGATGCGCTAGGATGCCGCCAGAAGCTGTGTAGGTAAATTGATTGGAATCTTTTTCATAGCTATAACCCGCACCAATGCTACCGTAACTTCCATCATAATTAATGCTGACGGAGCCAATATCACCTTGCTGGCTCACTCGCCCTTGATTAATGCTATAACTCAAGTTGCGGTCTTTGAGTAATGTACCGCTGACACCAGCCATGTATGACTCATTTCCATTGGAATTTTGAGTCGTTGAAAACGTGCTATAAGCATTTTGAATAGGGTGATCTCTGAAATTTGCTTTAGGCCATAACTTGTCCAGAGGGAAGGACAAATTCATGGCATACATCGTGTCACTTTGTTTAAGTTCAGAATATTTGTTATGACTCACTGAAAAAGAGTAATTTAAAGATTTCCAAGAATTTGCATATCCTGCTTGAGCCCACTCATTCTTTTTATTGGTGTTCCAATAGGTTTGTTGATTACCTGATATAAATAAAGAACCATATTTACCCAAAGAATGAGAAATATTGACTTCAAAACGACCTTTCTTTGCATTATATAAATTGTAGTAATCTGTGATGATCGGTGTGTTGGCTTGATTACCGTCTTGCGTTTCGGAAGTGTGATAGCCACTCATGCGGTTATATGCCACATCATTGAGTGTGTAAAAACCTTTGGTTGAGTAACGATAACCTAAAAGTTGAAAGGTTGTTCCTGAACTTAAAAGTGATTTTGAATATAAAAAGCGTAATGATTGTCCGCGACTCGAAGATTGGTCAGCTAACTTACTGTCTGCATGAGTTACATCAAAAGATAAAGCACCATAATTTCCAAGATTTGCACCGAGACCCAGCAAAGCACTCTTATACTTTTCTGCAAGTTGAGTCCCAGCATATACAGAGATACCATTATTTAGACCATGAATTGCAGTAGCTTGAACCAAGCTTGGACGATCTTGTGAGTCTAAACCGCTACGGTATTCACCAAGCACAACGCTATATTTAGTCCGACCTTCACGCTGTAAAATAGGTAGCGTTGAATAAGGAACACGAAAGCTTTGGATCGAACCATCATTTTCTTCAATAGTGACAAGCAGATCGCCACTGATTGATGTTGGATTCAAATCTTGAATATGAAAAGGTCCCGGTGCAACATTCAACTGATGAATCACATAACCATTTTGTTTAATCACCACTTTAGCATTGGTTTTAGCCACACCACGTATAGACGGTGCATAACCTTGTTGACTGTCTGGATACATCGCATCGGCAGTGGATAAGTGTATTCCTCTGAAACCATAGCTATCGAAAATTTCACTACTCGTTGAACCATCACCAATGACTAATTGACTTTTTAAAGGAATAACAAGTGTTTGTAGATAAGTATTTAAATTGTCCCAACGGTTTGTTGTTTGACCTTTATGATCGTTGTAATTCCAGCTACTTGAGTGCCTAAATTGCCAAGCTCCAAAGTTTATACCGTTGTCTAAACGCAAAAATAGACTGTTGGTATCAGTTTTGGAATTATCATAACCAGATAAACTATAGTTGGTAAAAAAGGCATTGATACCCTCGTCCCACTGATCTGGTGGGATATATCCACGGATTTGGTTACGTAACGATGCTTGAGGCAAGCTAATCATTAATTTTTGTTTATCAAATTGAAACTGGCTATTTGCACCTTCAATAATTGAAATAAAATCAACACATTGCTGATTTTCTTCTGACAATAATGGGTATTGGGCAATATTGACACCAAAGCCCTGTAAAGTTTTACTGTCAAAACATGGAAATAACCCTGTAATATCACCTGATTCAGGTTTTTCAGTGAAATTAATATCCCGAGTAAAGACATACTGATCATTTACATAGACATCTACCCGATAGATACCAGGTAATTGATGCGTTGATTTTTCAAATCGGGTTAAATCTGAGATTTGAGTATTGGATAAGTTGTCAGCTAAAAATGCTGGATTAAACACTTGTTCAGCATGACTTGTCCTCACCGTAAAAACGGAAATAAGAACAGTCACGGCTATACCAAATGGGTAGTAGGGAATATTTTTCCTCATACATACAGTGCTGTATGGTATTGAAAATAAATTATTCATAACAATTACTTCAGTTCTAAATCAACTTTAGGTGTTAGACCACCATAGTCATTGACTGTTTGATAACTTAAGTTGTGTCCTGAAGCATTTACAATTTTTGTCTCTGTAAATGGTGTCGCCATAACATTAGGCTGCTTTACGCCATCTAGATAAAGATTGACAAAAGAGACATGGTAGGGCGAAGGATTATTTACAGTGATGTGATCTGTATTTTTCGAAAATTTAAGTGTTTCTAAGCTGGCTTCAGGTTTAGTTTTTAAGTTTATTGGGCGAACAAAAAGCTTGATTCGAGATAATACAGCAAGCTGTAAAATGTTCTTATCTGCTAATGTTGATTTATCAATTGATGGAATTGCTTTCACATTGACCCAAAATACCGATTCTCGATCTTGAGCTAAATTGGGACTGAGATTGACGATTCTGAGTGTATTTTCAGTTTTTGCTTCTGCAACAAATAAAGGTGGAGTGATAAGAAAATCCTTAGATTTCTGGTCTAAGCTATTTTCAATCCATGCATTAATTAAAAAGCGTTCTTTGTTATTGCTGTTAATAATAGCCAATGAAATTTGTTTTGCATCAGCTGGATAAATCACTCGTGTAGAACCAAGAGAAATCCCACCAAAACCGTCATTATTTGCAAAACTTGAAGATGCTAAACAGGCTAAGGTTATATTTAAAATGCCTTTTTTTAATAAGTTGAAGTTCATATACACCCTTAGAATTCATTTATGGATAAAAAATTGAAATTAAAATATTCGGTGACTGATTCAGTGAGCTTTTCAGTGTAGGTTGAAGAAATATATTGACACTTTTTGTTGAAATGGCGCCGTAATGCGTCTTGTGGTCGAACTGAGAAATAAAGCTTTGACCACGACTCATGGATTCAAAATTCTGAATATTTATCTCTTTATCAAGATCATTTTTAGCTTGAGGGGATTTAAAAAAAATCTCTGGAACTTGTTTATTTTGCTTAGACAAACCAATTGCAAGATTATCGTAGATGCTATCAGTGCATAACGAAAAATGAAGTTGAATAGGGGATTGTGGAGCTTCAATCACATCTTGAACTGTTTGCTCAAATGAAATTGAGCAACTTTGATTAACTAAAGCTCCATAAAAGTGAGCTCTTCCACCAAATACATAACTGTCTGCATATAAATGAGTATTGAGTAATACTCCAGCAATTAAAATCACATATTTTTTCATGGGTAAAATAAGCTCTGTGAACGAATGAATAAATAATTACTTGGATTTAAAAGATTATTCGTATTTCACAACGAATGTTGCATCAGCATTGGCTTGACCAGGTGTAGATGCACCTGTTGCAACATAACGAGCACTGAATTGAAGTGTGTTATCACCAGCAATCAGTGTTTTAGGTGTTGAGAAACCTGAACCAGTAACGCCTAAGATTTTTGATGTATCATCAGCGAGTTCGATCCCAACATTTGAAGCTGCTGTTGAGTTAGAGCCACCCGCAGATACTGAAAGTAAATTTGCATTTGATGGTACAGACTGACCATAAAATGCGACTGCAGCAGTTGCTTGAACTGTTGGATCACAGTCAACAAGTTTAATTTGGAAAGGAACTGGCGTGGTTTTGTCACCTGCAACAGCCAAACGTGCAGTACGATACTGCCCTAAATCAACGGTTTGATTTGCAGATTCTGTACTTACTGCACATGCTGCATTGACGATTTCACCAGTAAAATGAACTGTACCGCCATTCACAGTTACAGGATCGGCAGCAAAAGCTGAAGCAGAAAGAGTTAATGCAGATAAAGTTGTAATGCTTAATAGACTCAATTTCATAGTAAAACCTATTTATTTTCGATAAGGTTAATTTTCGATTTTTAAATTTATTGAGTTCATCTTTTCATGATTTCAATAAATCACATTTGGTCTCACTGTTAGTGAAAATAGTGATGGAGTTAAACAAATGTGAGTTCATCGTAAAGTTTATTGTGTGAAATATCTTTGTACTTTTAAGATGATTATTTGTATTTAACGAATATTGTATTTTTTCAATAGTTTAAAATTTTTGTTATTAATCAATAACTTATTATTTTGTATTTTTAATTTTTTTTATAAATTATCTTTAAAACTACATTTTTTAGATGAAAAACATGATTTTTATGGGGAAAAATATTATAATTTCGACAAATTAATATTTGAAAATAAAGAAATTATCTTAAATTGATATTTAAGATGTTTTAAGTTTGAGTAAAGTCTTGATATATGAAAAAGAAACTAAAATATGAATAATAAAAAATAGATTGATTCTTAGGGGTAATTATACTTTTTGAAGGTGCATTTAATTCTAGCAACTACAGTGGTGAAGCATCAGTTCGACGATCATTTTATTCTATGGCTCTTTTCAATGTTGAATACAAATAGTTGTAGTTTTGACTTCTTGCATCTGCCAATATCTTTTTAATACGTTCATCACTCCAACCCAAGTATTTTACATGGGTGATGAAGCTTGAGATCAAGACAAGGCTCGGGTCACCTTTTCTTAAATATGTTCGTTTAAGTTTACGCTTTTCTGCTGATACATTTAGCACTTTAATATCCTCAAGATTTTTATTTAATATATTGCAGAAATAAGTCTAAAACTTTCCCTCTTATGCACGATTGCTTGGCATTTAAAGCATAAAAATTATTACACTTACTGAGTTGGATACAGATTTTAAAGCCTATGATTTAATCACTGAATTTGTTGTTCAGTTTCTGAATAAATACTTGGCAAATTTTTACAGTAGCGTAGTTTAATGCTTTTAGAAACCATGTATTAAACATAATGATATAAAGTACATACACGTAAATCATAGATGATTATTATTTGAATTTTCACCAACATAAGCGATTGAGCAAGAGTTTTGCTTTTGGCTTAGCTTAGAGATCTATTCATTACAGTGTTTATTGAAAAGATTATCCTTTGAAGGAGTCTTGGAGATTAAAGTGAAATCTAATTTTGAGTAAAATATGTGTTTAAGTTTGCTTCAATCGAAAAATGAGTATCAACCACGACAAGCATTTCGCAGTAACTAACATATTTTCCTTTTAAATTTCTATAGGCTACATACGTTTATCAAGATATTGCTTTCTCCACTCAGAAGGAGAAAATCCTGTCCATCCACGAAAAGCACGATTGAATGAGGTTTGATCTTTATATGCTAATAAAAATGCAATTTCAGTGATCGCTAACTTCTCGTTTTTTAAGTGCTTTTTTGCCAAATTTTTCCGTGCATTGGCAAGGATTAATTTGAAAGATGAACCTCTGTCTCTTAAATCTCGTTGTAACATCCTCGGAGTAAGATTTAATGAGCGAGCAACAAAATGAATTTGAACATTATTATGCTCAAGTGCTTGGATCACACTTAAATTTACCAATTCAACAAGTGAATCTTGTTTCGGCATTTTTTTAAGTAAAATATTGGCATGATCTGACAAAATTTCAAATAATGTCGGGTCATAGCATTTGAGTTTAGCCTTTAATAGCGTATTTGAAAAAACGATTTTGGTTTGTTCTGTATTAAAGTAAACAGGGCAGTTAAAAAGTTGGGTATATTTTTCAATATTCTCTGGCTCTGGAATTGCCAAATCAAGACGGTGAAAAGCATTTTCAGCAGAATCCATCAATTGTTGTAAGTGATGATAGATAATAGAGACTTGCATCTCTTCAACAATTGACGTTTCTTTAATATATAAACCCGCTTTTACATATGCTGGTTTTTCCCAAGAGATTGAAAAAAAATCTTCATCAAAATCAATTTTTTTAGGGATGTAATTGAACCAAAGACGTTCATACTTCGACAAAATTTCGATATAGTCAGCGAAGGTGTCACATGACTGGGCAATATATGCCACGATACCAATGTGTTTGGCTTGAACCATGGCGCCAATCTCTAAACCTAAGCCTTCTTTGGGATATTGTTCATTGATGTCTTTGATTTTATTGAGCCATTCTCCAAACGGAATATGATCATTAAATGTGCTGTTATAGCTTTTAGGTGAATCTAAGCCATGTTTTTTACAAAAATCATCTAATAAAAGTGTTAAACTATTACGAACGCTTTTAATTTTTAAAAAAGACTTCATAATTTCTCCAAGTTTCCAATTGACTTGATCGTAAATTGGGCTTAATATGCTGAAAAATTTGTAAGGGAACTTCACCCATCAAATTTAGGTAAACTGATTTGGTTGCCTAAAAAATTGACAAGCCGTACTATTGATAAAATCAACCTGATTTACCAAAAATTGAAATATAGTTAAGACTTAAAACTGCATATTCTTTTGCTCTAAATCATATACATGCTCCTAAAATTGAAGGGTGGTAATTATATACCTGTTGGTAAAATTTAAGCATGATGTTTTCTCATTCATATTGAATAGAAAATTGCATTTTTGCATTGCCAATACCAGGCTCTGCTGTGTCCTTAGTCACAATATAATTGGCATAAAACATCAATGATGCATTTCCATTGGCATCGGCTGTGATTGGCTTACTTTTTGTCCCCAATACAACCCTGTTCTTATCTTTGTCGCTAATTTCAATGGCAACATTTTTGGCTTTTTTCGGCACATTATCTATGGCAAGTAACTGAGTATCGACAGTATCATTGGTTCCTGTAAAGGTGATAGTGACAAGACCATTTGCGGGGCAGCTGCTGACATCAAAAGGAATCTGAACGCGTGGGGAACGATCATCTTTATACATTCCTTTGCCCAGTCTGATGGTTCCGAGTTCTATTTTTTTATCTTGTGCAGTACTTAACACGCCACAGGTCTTTTCTGTAACAGTACCTGAAAGGTTAAGATTAATTGCATCTAATTTTATATTATTTGCATTTGCTGTTAAGGAGTAACTTAAATAAAAGACGCTCATTACAGATATGATATATTTACTTAGATTTTGCATCTTATTCTCCTAGGGAAAGTCAATCCGTATATATGCTCTGGAATTAAAAGGACCAAGTGCAGGTTTGTTTCCTGTTACACTAACTGGCCATGCTTTAAAAGATATGGTCGCGTTTTGGTTTTGATTCAACTGAAATTCAGAAAAACTGGATAAATTGTTTGGAATCAAAGTTTTGCCATTGAGGTCTGAAATTTTAAAGCCGACATCATTATTGTTAGAGACCAACATATCCCCTTGAGATTTTTCAGATTCAATACGGAAGGTGAGTGTTGCCGCAGCATTCATGTTGGAACACTGTACGGAGACACTTCTGGTTTGTGGATCGATAGAAGCGGGTTTATTGCCTGCGCCTGCTTGGTTAAATTCAGAGGCAAGAATGTCACCAAATTTAATATCTAAAACTGTTCCAGAATCAATGCTACAAGACTGTGGTGCAATAATTTGTCCAGTATAACTAATGGTATATACGGGGTAATAGAGTGGGTCAGTAGGGGAAGTGGTCACATAAACGGTAAACATGGTTTTTGATGGAATGGATACACTGCCTACAAAGGGTTTAACCACTTTCAGGCGAAAGCGTAAGTTTGAGTCATTTACAGGAAAAGACCCTCCCGTACTTACGTTAGGATGACTACCCATATTTATTCGAGCTGGAGGATGAAATGTACCAATAGCACTATCATTAATTTGCATTGCACCCAACAAATATTCATTGATTCGTATAAATTGATAAGCACCAATTTTTTCAACGATTGGCTCATTGGTTACATAAGCACGATTAGTAAAATTATACGATGTACTTGATGGATCGCATCGGGCTTCAAGTGTTTCGGAAAAATTCCTGATCAAATCTTTTATTTGTCCTGCGGCATTATTACTCGAAGTAAATGTATCCGATAAATTGTAATTAACTGAATCAACAAAATTCTTTCCTTTTGCATTCCAACATTGTTTTGCAAAGGATTGAGTTGAACTAATGAACAGGAGTGAGAGTAATAAATATTTGAATTTCATCGTGTAGAGCTTGTGGCTTAAAAAATTGCGAATAATCTGAGAGCATATTTCAGCAGCATAAAGGGTTAGAGCATTTAACTTTGGACTGAATGCTGGCGTATATAAATACCCTTGATACGTTAAATATCGAGGTTTGATTGGACTGAACACGTATGTCGTGTGATTTTTCATATTTCAATCCTATGGGAAATCAATTCGGATAAATGCTCTGGAATTAAAAGGACCAAGTGCAGGTTTTTTCCCTGTTACACTGACTGGCCATGCTTTAAAAGATATGGTCGCATTTTGGTTTTGATTCAATTGAAACTCAGAAGTGCTTAATAAATTATTTGGAATCAATACTTTATTATTAAGATTTGAAATTTTAAAACCGATATCATTATTGTTTGAGACCAACATCTCGCCTTGAGACTTTTCTGATTCGATACGGAAGGTGAGTGTTGCTGCAGCATTCATGTTTGAACATTGAACTGAGACACTTCTAGTTTGTGGGTCGACAGAATTGGGTTTATTGCCTGCACCTGCTTGTGCAAATTCAGAGGCAAGAATATCGCCAAATTTAATTTCTAAAACCTTGCCTGAATCGATGGTACAAGACTGTGGTGCAATAATTCGTCCACTGTAGCTAATGGTATATACTGGATAGTAGAGTGGATCGTTATGTGATGTGGTGACATAAACAGTAAACATCGTTTTTGATGGAATTGATACATTGCCTACAAAGGGTTTAATTACTTTAAGGCGTAATGTTAAATTTGAGTCTCTTACCAGAAAGGGATTACCGTCATCAACATTGGGATCTCTGCCCATAGATTTGCGCGCAGGAGGATAAAATTCACCTATCGCACTATCATTTATTCGCATTGCTGCCAGCAAATATTCATTAATTTGCATATACTGGTAATCACCTTCTCTTTGAACAATTCCTTGCTCGGCTATATATGCACGAACAGTTATACTTTGCCCCCCAGGATACGAAGCAGATGTGCATTGGGCTTTGATGTCCGTGTTAGGATTTATAGTGATCTCATGTATTTGCCCTATAGCATTATTACCCTGAGAAAAGGTTCTCGATAAGTCATAATTAACTTTATCGACTATATTGTAACCTTTGGCATTCCAACATTGTCGTGCATAAGATTGGGTGGAACTGACCATAAGAAGCGAGAGTAGTAAGTATTTAAGTTTCATTTTGTTCAGCCCCTTATTGACATTCAAGTTCAAATTGAACAACAGGTTTAGTCAAATCCATTTGAGAAATGTCATAAGCTGTGCTGCATTTTTCACTGGAGTTTCCGCCCCAATAAGCTTCTAAGGTGCCTTTAAGTGGTAAGCCAGTTAAGTAGACACGACCGTCATCAGCAACCATACTACGGGTAGAACTTTCTGTTTCGATCACACTGCTGGCATAAGGTACAGGTTTGCCATCATGTGATAAGGTCACCAGCGCCCGAACACCGATACTGGTATCAAAGGTTGCTCGAACAATGGCGCCTTTAATTGGAACGACATGTTCAACGTTGTTACGAATTTCCAGATTATTACTAAAGCTGTCTGAGTTCAGTGCGACACGGTTAGAGCGATATTCATTGGCATAAGGCACAATCGCATAACCACGCCAGTCAGTTTTAACGCCAATTTGATTTTCAATATTGACGCCTTTTGCCCCAGATGCTTTGACTAAGATAGAGCTTGAACCTAAAGGTTGACCAAAGGTAATCCCATCACGATGTGCAAGCACGCCACCTGATGCGCTATAGGTAAACTGATTGGAATCTTTTTCATAGCTATAACCCGCGCCAACATTACCGTAGCTGCCGTTATAGGTCACATTTAAAGAGCCAATGTCACCTTGTTGGCTGACTTTGCCTTGGTTAAAGCTATAACTTAAATTTCGATCTTTCAGCAAAGTACCACTGACACCTGCCATATAGGTTTCATCACCATTCGAGTTTTGTGTACTTGAAAACGATGCATAACTATTCTGGATTGGATTGTCAGTAAATTTTGCCTTTGCTAACACCTTGTCTAAAGGAAAAGAAAGGTTCATGGTATACATGGTGTCAGTAATGTCACGCGCAGAGTATTTATTGCGACTGACCGAAAATGAATAGTTTACGGTTTTCCAAGAGTTAGAGTAACCTGCTTGTAACCACTCATCTTTTTTATCGGTGTTCCAGTAAGTTTGTTGGTTTCCTGAAATAAATAGAGAACCGTAGTCTCCAAATGAGTGTGAAATATTGAGTTGGAAGCGACCTTTTTTGGCATTATTTAAATTATAGTAGTCTTCAATATTGGGAAGATCAGTTTGATCTTTACCTGTATTGTAGCCACTCATGTTTTTATTGGTGACATCATTTAAGGTGTAGAAACCTTTGGTCGAATAGCGATAGCCTAAAAGCTGAAAAGTGGTACCCGAGCTTAGTAGTGATTTTGAATATAAAAAACGTAATGATTGACCACTAGATGAACTTTTATCTGCTAACTCACTGTTGGCATGGGTAATATCAAACGAGAAAGCACCGTAGTGTCCAAGATTTGCACCTAAACCCAATAAAAAACTTTTATATTTTTGGGAAAGCTGAGTACCAGAATAAACCGTCATGCCACTGTTCAATCCATGGATCGCTGTTGCTTGTGCGATAAAAGGATTGTCTTGGTTTCTTAATCCACTTCGATACTCACCAAGCGCAATACTGTATTTGGTACGATCTTCACGTTGTAAAATAGGTAGTGTTGAGAACGGCACTTTAAAGGTTTGTAGAGAGCCATCATTTTCTTCAATGGTCACGACCAAGTCACCATTTAAAGACGCTGTATTGATGTCTTCAATTTTAAAAGGACCAGGCGCAACGTTGATTTGATGAACCACATAACCATTTTGCTTAATGACCACTTTGGCATTGGTTTTCGCAACACCATGGATCGAAGGCGCATAGCCTTGTTGGCTATCTGGATACATGGCATCAGATGTAGACAAATGAACACCTCTGTAGCCAAAGCCGTCAAAAATCTCACCTGAAGTTGTACTATCACCGATGATGAGTTGACTTTTGATTGGGGCTACGATGGTTTGCGCATAAGTGTTTAAGTCATTCCATTGGTTTGACGATTTGCCTTGGTGAGAGTTGTAACTCCAACTTCCAGAGTGCCTAAATTGCCATGCGCCAATATTGAGCCCATTGTCCAAACGTAAAAATGCGCTATTGGAATCTGTTTTAGAGTTGTTATAACCTGAGATATTATAATTGAGAAATAAACCATTGATGCCTTCATCCCATTGATCTGGTGAGATATAACCTCTGACCTGATTCATGAGCGATATTTGTGGCAGACTAATATTGAGTTTTTGTTTGTCAAAGTGGAATTGGGTTGTTGCACCTTCAATAATCGAGGTGAAATCTACACATTGTTGAGTGGTATCTGCAAAGCCTTCATATTGGGCAATATTGACACCAAAACCCTTTAAGGTTTTGATGTCTAAACAAGGCAATAAGCCTGTAGAGTCCTGAGCGTCAGCACTCTCAATAAAATTAATATCACGTGTAAATGCATATTGATCATTGACATATACATCGACACGATACACACCAGGTAACTGATGGGTGGACTTATCAAATCTGCTTAAGTCGGAGATTTGTGTGTCAGGCAACCCATCTGACAGGAATTCAGGGTTAAACACTTGGTCAGCATGACTCTCTCTCACCATCACTGCGGATATAAGCATCGTTATCGCCATACCCATCGGGTATCGCTTAATAATTTTCCTTATACGTAACGTATTGGATGATGTTAAATGTAGAGTATTCATATGCTTACTTCAGTTCTAAATTCACTTTAGACGTTAAACCACCATAATCATTGACTGTTTGATAGCTCAAGCTACCGCCAGAGCTGTCTGCGATTTTTGTCTGCGTTAATGGAGGGGCCATCACATTGGGTAATTTTTTGTCATCTAAATAAAGATTGACAAAAGACACATGATAGGGAGATGGGTTATTGACTGTAATACCGTCAGCAGTTTTAGAAAACTTGAGTGTATTCAATGAGTCTTCAGCTTTAGTGGTTAAACCTGTAGGTCGAATAAAAAGTTTGATGCGAGATAAAACCGCAAGCTGTAAAACATTCTTATCGGTCAATGTTGACTTATCAATCGAGGGAATCGCTTTGACATTGATCCAAAACACAGATTCACGATCTTGAGGGAGATTCGGTGCCACATTGATAATACGTAAGGTATTTTCAGCGTTCGCTTCAGCAACAAATAAGGGTGGAGTAATCAGAAAATCTTTAGATTTATTCTCTGAAGAATCTTCTACCCATGCATTGATCAAGAAGCGCTCTTTGCTATTGCTGTTAATGATCGGCAAAGAAACTTGTTTTGCATCGGTTGGATAAATCACACGGGTTGCACCCAGTGAAATACCACCAGAACCATTGGTGTTTGCAAAACTTGTCGCAGTCATACAGGCTAAGGTTATACCAAGAAGACCTTGTTTAAATAAGTTCAAGTTCATATAAACCTTTAGAATTTACTTATGGATAAAAAATAGAAATTAAAAAATGTGGTGGTTGAGTAGGTGAATCTTCAAAAGGCTTATTTAAGTAAACACGTACACTTTTTGGTGATTCATCGTCATAATGTTTAGGTAGATCAATATGTTGGATAAATCTTTCACCTAAACGTTTATGTTCAGCACTTTGAATATTAATTTCTTTATCAAACTCACTTTTTGTTTGTGCTGTGGTGGTAAACATCTCTTTTTTTAACTGATTGGGTTCAGATAAACTGATGATGAGATTGCTATAGTAGTCAACAGAACAGGTTGAAAAGTTAATTTGAATAGGGGATTGGGGAGCTCTAGTCGAAGTATCAACTATACTCTCAATCGAAATTGAGCAACTTTGATTGAGTAAAGCCCCCAGAAATTGAGCTTTTCCACCAAATACATAACTTTCAGCATAAATATGAGTGCTAACCAATATCCCAGCAATCAGGGCTATATATTTTTTCATGGGTAAAATAAGCTCATTTAGTCAATTGCTTAGAAATTATTCCCGAAAGAATAATTACTCATATTTCACTGTAAAGGTTGCATTTGCATTTGCTTGACCAGGTGTAGTGGCAGCATCTGTAGCTACATAACGTGCACTGAACTGAAGCGTGTTATCACCAGTAATCAGCGTTTTTGCTGTTGAGTAATCCGCACCTGTTAAGCCCAATACTTTTGCAGTGTGGTCCGCAATTTCAATACCGACATTTTTTGCTGCGGTGCCGTTTGCATCAGCAGCAGACACTGCTAATAGTTTAGCGCCAGCTGTACCACCTACAGCATTACCTTGGAAAGCAACCGCTGCAGTTGCTTGAACTGCAGTGTCACAGTCGACAAGTTTGATTTCAAAAGGTACAGCAGTTGTTTTATCACCAGCTTTGGTAAAGCTTGCTGTACGAATTTGACCGAGTGTTACGGTTTGATTTGTAGAACTTGTACTTACTGCACATGCAGCATTGACAAGATCGCCTTTAAAGTTGACTGTTCCACCTTTTACTTCAACAGGAGCAGCTAAAGCAGAAGCAGAAACACCGAATGTAGAGATTGCGATTAGACCTAATGTACTAAATTTCATAGTAAAACCTATTCGTTAAAAAAATTGATATTCAACACTTTCTTTTTTGTTTATTGACTTCATTTGTTATGGCATCAATAAACGCTGTTTATTCGTACTGTTTTTTAAAAATAGTGACAGATGTAATAAACACACGAACATATTGATATTTACCGCAAGGGAAAACTTTGTATTTTAAACGCGATTAGATTGTATTTAACGACGATTATTATTTTTGTGACTTTATTTTTATTAATTATTATTATTGTGAATTAAGTCTCTAATTTTGTTTATTTTTAATGTTTAAAATCATGATTTAAATTTAAAATTATTATTTAATATTATGTAGATAATGAAAATTATATGTGAAAAATATTATATTTAAAATGGTTTTGAAATATTAATTTATTACGGTATTGTAATTTTATAAAAAGGCATGCATTTGTTTAGTATTTTTTAATTTAAATTAAAATTTATTATTGTGGTTTTTTAAACAGAAACTGGTGATTGAGAATTTATTTGTTTGAGATGGTGGTTTTTGAATAATACATATTTAAAAGGCTTAAATGAAAATACTTTTAACCCGTTTAAAAAATAATTTTAGCCCATTCTTTGGATGACTTGATGCCTCATTTGTTTAAAAAAAATTAACGATCATATAAGTTGTGTGTGTATTGATGTTTTGATTATATTTGCATTCATTAATTGTTATATTATAACATAACAATTAATTATTGATAATTGAACATTGTCTTTTGAGCTTGGATTTTAGTGAAATGAAACGATGCTACTTTATTGGATTGATTGGATGCGTTTCGGCATGTAGCCAAAACGCATTAGACTCAAAACAACAGTTCATGACGATCAACCAGTCTTTATCCAAGCTCGTTAGGACAAATCATCAAGTAGATAAACAGCCTATCAAAAACGTGCCGGCTTCTTTTTTGGTGTGGGAGCAAGATGCAGTTAACCAACAAGCGATTGAACATTATAAAAAATTTTTAAAACAACAAGGTATACATACTTATGTGCCTAATTTTGAGTTTTTCCAAACTGCGAGAGATTGGCAAAGATGCAATGCAACTGAATTTGAAATTCCTCCTCAAGCGTTGTGGCGCAATATCGTGCCTACACTCAACATTCTGGACCAGCTGATTGATCAGCAGATTTTGAATGATTTCACAGTGACTTCGGTTTATCGAAATTTAAATCTCAACCGATGCGCCAATGGTGCAAGCGCTTCAAAACATATTTTTAATGCGGCTTTAGACTTTCGAATTGGTTCTGAAATGCCAGATGAAAAAGAATTGGTTGTTATTCAAGGCACAAAAATAAAACTTTGCAAGTTTTGGCATGACTATGGTCAACAACTCAATATGGGTTTAGGCGTCTATCCATCGGGGCAAATCCATATTGATAGTGCAGGTTATCGCACTTGGGGAGCAGATCATCGTTATCACTCATCTCCATGTATGAATACTTTTCTAAACAATCATAAAAAGCAGGATCAATAAAAATGAAACAAGCTCAGGCGCAGCAAATGCTTTTGCAAATTTTACAGGCAGAACATAAGGCAATGAGCGCATATCAACTTTTGGAAAAAGCCAAGCCTTATGGTTTTCAAGCCCCTATGCAGATTTATAGAGTACTTAAACAACTGTGTGAGCAGAAACTTATTATTAAACTGAATAGTTTAAATCTATATATCGCCACAGTTGCAAATTTGGAAACGCCTTATCAAATCTTAACGGTCTGTACCCATTGTCAACAGGTGCAAAGTATTGTCATTCCCCATTTTGACAGATGTGTCAAACAATCCTTAAACGCAAAAAAATTTAACGCCAAATGTGAATATTTAGAAGTCCTCGGTCAGTGTTTTGCGTGTGTATCGGCGCATGAAAACCATACAATTTTAAAGTGAGAATGCCAATGAATAACTTATTAGCCACTCCCCAAAAGCTTCCTGTCACTGTTTTATCAGGTTTCTTAGGTGCTGGAAAAACGACTTTACTGAATCATATCTTGAATAATCGTGAGGGTCGCAAGATTGCAGTGATCGTCAATGATATGTCTGAGGTCAATATTGATGCTGCTTTAGTTCGAGAGGGCGGTGCAGAACTTTCACGGACCGATGAAAAGTTGGTTGAAATGAGTAATGGTTGTATTTGTTGTACCTTAAGAGAAGACTTATTGGTTGAAGTCCGACGTTTGGCAGAGGAGCAGCGCTTTGATCAATTGGTGATTGAATCTACAGGTATTTCTGAACCTTTACCAGTTGCAGAAACCTTTACTTTTGAAGATGAAAATGGCATTTCACTGAATGAATTTGCCCGTCTTGATACGATGGTGACTGTGGTTGATGCCTATAATTTTTTAAAAGACTATAGCTCTCTGGATAGTTTACAAGCGAGAGGCGAGTCATTAGGGGAACATGATAGTCGTAATGTGGTTGATTTATTGATTGATCAAATTGAGTTTTGTGATGTGATTGTGCTGAATAAAATTGATTTGATTCAGCCACCCGAGCAGGACAAGCTGTTTAAAATTTTACAATCGTTGAACCCCCGAGCAAAAATTGAAGTTTCTGAATTTGGTCAAGTGAATTTGGATCGAATATTGAATACTCATTTATTTGATTTTTATGAAGCCGCACAAGCGCCGGGTTGGCTTAAAGAACTGCGCGGTGAACATACCCCCGAAACAGAAGAGTATGGTATTCAAAGTTTCGTTTATCGTGCCAGACGACCATTTCATCCGCAAAGGTTCTTTGATTTTATTCAAACTGAATGGCAAGGTGTCATTCGTTCTAAAGGTTACTTTTGGTTGGCATCAAATCCTGAGTTGGCAGGATCTTGGTCACAAGCAGGTGCGTTGGCAAGACATGGTGTGGCTGGATATTGGTGGGCAGCCGTGTCTGATGAACATTGGCCAGAAGATCAGCACAGTCTGGATGTCATTCAGGGAAACTGGGATGAACAAACAGGTGATGCTCGCCAAGAAATTGTTTTAATTGGACTGGATATGAATCAATCTGAATTAATTAATCAATTGGATGCATGTTTGTTGACGGATACAGAAATGGCATTGGGTGCAGAAAAATGGCAAACTTTTGATAATCCATTTAGTGATTGGGCGGATTCTATCGCAACCCATTAATCCATGATGTATAGCTCAGTCAGTGTCTAGTTGTGAGTATGGTTTAAAATGAGTGCTTTTAGTCAAGCACTCATTTTTTAATCCAATGAAAATCTTAGATTAAATTAAAACTTTGCTCTTAATGTAAGGGTGACATTACGCGGTTCACCCCAATAAACGCCGTTATAAAAACCGACATTTAAGTAGTATTTTTCATCAAATAAATTATTGATATTTAGACTTGCAGTCAGCTCATCACTCAATTTATAACTAGCAAAAGCATTTGCCAAGTAATAAGCCTTTTGAGTGACTACACCACCATTGTAGGCATTTGCAGGTGCTCCTCCCCATCTTTGTGAGATTTCACTTTGCCAGTTGACGCCACCACCTATCGTCAGTTTTTCTGAACCTGACCAAAGACTTTCAGGCAGGGTATAACTGCTAAATAATTTCACTTGGTTTTGAGGAATATTGCTTAAAGCATTAGCGTTTGCAGAACTGACACTATTGACATAAGTATAACCAAAACTTAGATTCCAGTTTTCCTGTAATTTACCAATGGCTTCTAATTCAAAACCATTGACTTTAAGCCCTTTGCCCGTTGACATATAGGCAGTATCCATCTCATCAACTTTAGCAATGGTGCCGTTTTTTACACCTTCGCGGTATTCAACATCTTCTACAGCAAGGTCTTTGACATCTGACCAAAATAAAGCCGCACTGGTCAATAACTTACCGTCCAATAAATCCGCTTTTAAACCAAGCTCACTGGTACTGCCCATTTCGGGATCTAAATAGTCACCAAAGCGATCTCGTCGTGTAGATGGATTGAATACTTTGGTATAGCTGGTATAAGCAGTATAAGTATCATTGAGGTCATATAGAATCCCTGCATAGGGGATGAGCTGGTCAAAATTACGTGGCTTTGTAGGAGAAACAGCAGCGTTAGGATCCCATTTATCGACTTTGTAATCATAGGAACTATAACGCGCGCCTACAATTAACTTAAGCGGGTCAGCCAGATTTAAACGTAAAGTTGAATATACGCCGTAAAGTTCTGTGGTATTGGTACTACCTGCACCATTTTTTTCATAACTTGGTTTTTTAATATTGCCAGTCCACTCTCGATAATCTGGTATAGCTGTTGGATAAGGAGGGGGAGAGTTGTTGAGATCAGTTTTTACACCCAAGGATGTACTTTCACTCTTAAAACCACTATATCCAATGATTAAATCATGTTGGCGGTTTAACAATTGGAACGGACCTGTCGCATAAAAATCAATATTGAGCTTTTTACTTTCAGCATAAGGGCTGACCATACTCCATAGACTTAAACCTTTACCTGTGCTTGGGTCTGGAAAACCACTCCCACCATAAGCCACGATCCAACTGTTATCCGAAGTGCTGTGGGCAATTGCTGCTTTTACCAACCAATCATTGGCAAAAGTATGTTCTATATCTGCAAAAACTGTTTTATCTGTATTGGCAATTGAGCTCCAGTCCGCAGCCAAACTAAAGTTTCGCGAAAAATTTGCTTTACTTCCATCAGCATTGAAATAGGGCACTGTTCCCCACGTTGAGCCTTTAGGGTCATTGTCTTGATATTGGAACCCAACAGAGGCAGTTGTGTTTGCCGTTAAATCTGCACTGATAATCCCCATCGCGGCTGTTGACTTTAGTTTATAACGATCCATATAGGATTCTTTGTCAGTATACGCTGCCATGAATCGGCTTCTAACACTGCCATCTTGAGTGAGTGGAATAGAAACATCGGCTTCAACACGGGTGTTGTCCCATGAGCCATAGGTGGAGCTGACATTGCCCTTAAACTCTTTTTCAGGACGTTTACGAACCATATTGATGGTTGCAGAAGGGCTTCCTGTTGAACCTGTTAGACCTGATGCACCTTTGACGACTTCAATACGGTCAAAGAAAAAGCTGTCGAAGCGAGGAGCGTTGTCACCTACAGGCATACCATCAATTTGTCGGTTGCTGATTGCAAAGCCACGGGAATAGTAGTTAGAACGTTCACTGTCATTCTTTGTTGCTGTTACACCGGGAGTGGCAGCAAGTACATCATCCAAAATAGTGAGACCACGTTGCTCAATTTGTTCACGTGTGACTACACTGACAGATTGTGGTGTTTCTTTTAAAGATAACTTGAGTTTCGAAGATGATCGTGATGAATTGGCTTTATAACTGCCACTTCCTTCAGTTTTTTCATCTTGGGTATCTGCTTTGACGGTAATGGTTGGGAGAACAGACAGATCAGTATTGGATGGTTGTTCTTGTGCAAAAGCAGTATGGGAAATTGCACCACATATCAAGAATGACTTGATTGCAATGTTTAATGCCGTTTGTCGAAATTGCTTGTCCATAATAGTGATAAATTATGTGAATAAGAATTGTTATTATTATCAATAAGATTACAAAAATCTACGAAAATGTCATAATTTATGAATAATTATTTTGATTTTTAAAGAGAAAAAAAGATTTAAATCTATATAATATATTGTTTTATATGTAATTTTTTAAAATTAAATACATGAAAATTTATTGTTCATTTCATTAAACTCATAATGATTAAATGTATCAGAAAGTAAATTGATTGGGAGCAAAATTGTTCCAAAAAAAAGATTGACATTAAAGTTAACTTTAAACTTAAAGTAGAACTATACCCAATGAGGCGATAAAAATGAAAGTCTTCGAAAAATTGATATTTCCAAATGGTTCTGAGATTGCCAATCGTATAGCGAAAGCTGCGATGGAAGAAAATATGGCAGATTTAAATCACGCACCTTCTGAAGCATTGATGCGTTTATATCAAGCTTGGGCTGATGGTGGTGCAGGACTGATTATTACAGGCAATGTCATGGTGGATCGTCGTGCAATGACTGGACCTGGTGGTGTGGTACTTGAAGATGATAAACACTTGGACATTTTTAAACGTTGGGCTCAGATAGCACGTTCTCAAGGGGCACAAGTTTGGTTGCAAATTAACCATCCTGGTCGCCAAATGCAGTCCAATCTGGGGCAAGCAACTTGGGCACCATCTGCTGTTGGATTAGATTTAGGCAAAATGTCAGATCGTTTTAATTTACCAATTGAAATGACTCAAACGATGATTGATGAAGTGATTCAACGTTTCGCTAATACTGCTCGGTTAGGCGAAAAAGCAGGTTTTACGGGAGTCGAAATCCATGCAGCGCATGGCTATCTATTGAGCCAGTTTTTATCACCGCTCAGTAATAAACGCCAAGATCAATGGGGCGGTTCACTTGAAAATCGTGCACGTCTTTTACTTGAAATTGTCAAAGCAGTTCGAGCAGTGGTCTCAGATCAGTTTACGGTGGCAGTGAAACTTAATTCAGCAGACTTTCAGCGTGGAGGTTTTAGTGCTGAAGATGCTCAACTTGTAGTCGAAATGTTGAATGAATTGGCGGTCGACTTGGTTGAACTTTCAGGTGGCAGTTATGAAGCCCCTGCGATGCAAGGACAAGCGCGAGATGGTCGAACATTGGCACGTGAAGCCTATTTTTTGGAATTTGCGCAAGAGATTCGCAAGATTGCCAAAATGCCCGTGATGGTCACAGGTGGTATTCGCCGTAAACAAGTTGCTGAACAGGTGATAGAGAGTGGTGTCGATATGGTTGGAATTGCTACGGCTTTAGCCATTGATCCAAACTTACCTAATGCATGGAAGCAAGGACAAAATATAACACCAACTTTGAAAGCAATTTCATGGAAGAATAAAACGCTTGCATCACTTGCCAATATGGCAACAGTTAAATTTCAGCTACGTAAACTCAGTTTAGGTAAAACGCCCAATCCTCAAGTGTCCCCCTTATGGGCATTGATTTTACAGCAAACTGCGATGGCACGTCGTACTCGTCAGTATAAGCATGCGATGGCAAATATCTTAAAAGCGAGAGGGTAAGATGAAACAAAATCATGATTTGAATTGGATGATTTATGGTGCAAATGGTTATACGCCTGCTAAATTGATGGGTTATCAGTTCGTTACTCAGCTTCGAGGTTCAGGCGAATTGGTGATTTGTTAATATTCAAAAGTTGAGTGAAGTAAGATGTCGATTGAGTTGTACTTCTTATTCACTCTTAATTGACTCAAAATGTATGAATAAAGAAAAACCAGATCAAGTGATCTGGTTTTTTATCAGGTGTGACAAGTTTTCGAAAAATTAATTTAATCTGAGTTCGATAAAAATCATTGATGAAAGATGATACAGCCAAACCTCCTGATTATTCATACAAGTGATTTGGATGATTCATTTATTTTGTACTTTTCAATCATAGATGGTCTTGCTATCGTGAGGCGACATGGATGTCGCCATGTTGAGCGGGGGTATGAGGATGTACCCCTCGCTCAACGAAAGATTTTTGTCACTTTTCATCTCTGAAAAGTGAAGCATCGCCTACGCAAAACAATTTAAACTTTAGAAGTAAAGCGTGGCAGTGCAAGCTTTAGATCATCAAACAATCTATTGATCGCTTTC